>JBEBJD010000253.1:0-18833 GCA_040080075.1 Hyphomicrobium sp.
CTGGACGACCCCAAGGATACCAGCGCCAACGCCCACCTGGTGCAGTTGGCCAAATCTGGTGGCACTGTCGTGGCCGAAGCCATCATCGGCAAAACACGGGCTGACGCATTCGGAGCAGGCAAAGCGGGAACCTACGTGCGCCGTCCTGGCGATGTGCAGGCTTGGCTGATCGACAGACAAATTGTTGCCGGCACCAAACTGAGCGATTGGACGCGCGAGCGGCTGTTTGATGTGAAGCCCGAGAGCATCAAGACCGTGACCATCGAAGCCGATGGCGATACGTCCTACGACATTGTCCGCGACAGCGACGGCCGGACCTTCAAACTCTTGCGCATGCCAGATGGAAAGAAACTCAAATTTGCCAACTCCGCCGACGACATTGTCGATACGCTGAGTTCGTTCAATCTCAACGAAACCCGCAAACAAGATAGTCCTGAAGCGACGGCCCCGCAAAACACCAACTTCGGCATCGCCCGGCTTGAGACCGATGACGGCCTCAAGGTCTATTTGAAGGTGCGCAAAGACGGCCAAGGCCACTGGATGACGCTAAACGCCAGCGGGCTTGGCAATGGCATGAAAGCGGCTGGAAATCTTATGGCGCTCGCCGGAGGCTGGGAATTCAAGATACCCGCCGCGCAGGCTGAACGTATTTTCAAGAAGCAGGCTGACATTCTCGAAAATAAAGCGCCCTAAGACGGTTTTTCCGGCACGTATACGGCAGTTTTTCGATGCGAACCCGGCCTTCGTCCTGACGGGAGGGCAGGAAACGCCGCGCCGAGTCCCCTTGAAGTTGACCTCGATCAACCCATATCATTGAACGATACACCGTCGCCCAAGTTGTGGGGGCGGGGAGTCAGGGCCGCCAAATCGGGGCCATGACGCCAGATTGAACGGAAGGTCGCTTCTATTGAGAGGGCTTTCAAGGCCATGACACGCATGCCCATGCTATCTAGTCCCCTACTCCTGGGGTTTGAGGAGATAGAGCGCCTGATCGACCGCGCCGGCAAGTCGCAGGGCGACGGTTATCCGCCGTATAATATCGAGCGGGTTTCAGCAGCCAATGGAGACGCCGAATTCTTGCGCATTACGCTGGCGGTAGCCGGCTTCACGCGCCCGGATCTCGACATCACACTCGAAGATAAACAACTCACCATTCGAGGACGGCAAACCGACGATAAGTCGCGCGAGTACATTCACCGCGGCATTGCCGCACGCCAGTTTCAACGCACGTTTGTACTGGCCGATGGCATCGAAGTGAAAGCCGCAAGCCTCGCAAACGGGCTTCTGGCCATCGACCTTGAACGCAACGAGCCAGAACGCTTGGTGCGCAAGATTGAGATTGGACCGGAAAGGGCAGTGGCGGACAAAACAATAAAATAGATGCCGCCAAGCTACAGCATTTGATCTAGAATCGGCAGACCATAGGGTAATGGGCAGGGTGCTTCTTTGAGAGGGTACCGCTCCCGACCCGTGACGCCGGATCCCCTCCAGGATAGAGGAGCATCGTCATGAATACGAACACTACAAAGCGGGTCAAAAGCCGCAAAGGCGCCCAGACAGGCACCCAGGCCGGCGTCATGAGCCAGTTCGAACTCGCCAAGCTCGGCGGCGGACATGTGGCCTACATCAAGACCCTGACCTCAGACGAAGCACAGCGCATGTTTCCCGCCGTGCAAGAGTTGCCGTCTGGCATCAACCTGTATGCGCTGCATGCTGCCGATGGCACGCCGATCGCGCTCACCGACACCAAGCAGGCTGCCTTGAGCCATGCCATGGATGGCGAACTGCTGATCGCCTCGATCCACTGATCAGCCAAGAACCAGCGTCTGCGGCCAGCGTCTGCGGGATGGCTTTGCAGTCATTCCGCAAGCCGCAACTACCCGCGGTAATGCGAGAATTGCCCTTTGGGCTTGAAGCGTTCGAGATAGCTCGGAACGATGCTAGCGATCGAATGGGGACCGGTTATGCCAAGTCCGGCCAGCGTGAGACCTTCTGCTGTGGCCGCCGTGCTGACAACGTTGTCACGCTCCAGCAGCCGCACTTGATCAACTGTCACCGGGCGCAGGGCGTTGGGCAGTGGCCACGTCAGAAGCGCCTGTAGCTTTGCAGCCCAGAACGGCATCGGCAAATAGCCGCGCGAGCGGCCGCAATAAGTTTGGGTGCGGTCTAAAAGCTCGCGGAAGCTCAATACGTCTGGTCCGCCAAGTTCGTAAATCGAACCTGGACGGCCGCGGCCGGCGACAGCATTGGCAATGGCATCGGCCACGTCACCAACGTAAACGGGCTGGAACTTCGTGTGGCCACCCCCGATCAACGGCAACACGGGAGAGAGCCGGGCCATAGCGGCAAACCGGTTGAAGAACTGGTCCTCGGGACCAAAAATGATCGATGGCCGCAAAATGATGGCAGAGGGAAATTCTTCCAAGACGGCCGCTTCGCCTTCGGCCTTTGAGCGGGCATAGTGGGCGGTAGATTTGGCATCGGCTCCAATGGCCGAAACGTGTACCAATTGCCGGACCCCGGCCTCCCGCGCTGCCTTAGCTACGGCACGAGCCCCGCCGGTGTGGACGGCCGCAAATGTTTGACGCCCAACAGGGGCCAATACGCCGACACAATTGACCACCACTCCGGCGCCTTCGACGGCCCGGGCAACCGAGTCCGGGTATCGCAAATTGGCCTGCACCGGAAGAACCTGGCCAACCCCGCCCATGGGTTGCAGATGACCCGCAAGATCAGGGCGCCGTGATGCCGCTCGCACCCGCCAGCCGGCCATTGCCAACGCCCTGACGGCATAGCGGCCGGCAAAGCCGGATCCGCCAAAAATTGTGACAAGTCCGGGTTCTTGGCCGCCATTGGGCATGGTGATTAAGTCCTCAACTCGGGCTGAGCCCGAAACCAAAATCGAGTCGCATAAGACAGCACATCTTTCCTAGTCGGGCCTCTTTCAATTGACAACCGATCCCGGTGCCACTAACTCGTCGGTCTTCGAGCCAACGCTCGGCCCAGATGGCGGAATTGGTAGACGCACTGCTTTCAGGTAGCAGCGCCGCAAGGCGTGGAGGTTCGAGTCCTCTTCTGGGCACCATATTTGTATGCGCCAAGCCGCCACGCCTACCCCCGGCGCGATGGTCCCGGTTCGAGGACAGTCCTCGACCCTGCACCAATACTTCGGCGTGATACGTTGAATTTAGCCGGTATCAGCACCTTACGCGGCGCTGGCTGAAACGACATTCCCAGCAACGGCCCAATCAACGGTTTGATCCGCACCATGAGCGCCCCCCAAATCCACCTCCACAAAGGCGATCTGCCAAAGGACGTCCATTTTGGTGCAAGTGTCGCCATTGACAGCGAGACGTTAGGGCTTAATCCGCACCGCGACCGTCTTTGCCTTGTGCAGCTGTCGGCAGGTGACGGCACCGCGCATCTCGTCCAACTCGACCGCCAAAGCTATGATGCGCCTCGTTTGAAGGCACTTCTGACCGATCCGGCTGTGTGCAAAATTTTCCATTTCGCTCGTTTTGATGTGGCCGTGATTGAGAAGTATCTGGGAGTCACAACGGCTCCCGTTTATTGCACCAAGATCGTCTCCAAGCTGGTACGCACCTACACCGACAGGCATGGCCTCAAAGACCTCGCCGCCGAAGTCTTGAGTGTCGAGCTCTCCAAGCAGCAGCAAAGCTCAGACTGGGGCGCCGCCCAGCTCAGCCAGCAGCAACTTGCTTATGCCGCCTCAGACGTCCTGCATCTTCACGCCATCAAGGCAAAATTGGATGCGATGCTTGATCGCGACGGCCGCCGCGAATTTGCCGAGGCGGCGTTCAAATTTCTCCCAGTTCGGGCCAAGCTCGATCTGGCCGGCTTTCCCGAGGACGACATTTTTTCGCATTGAAATTTTTCATCATATTTATAAGTGTTTTCAAAAAGTTGCGCCTTTTACCGGCGTGCCAGGAAATCAACCTCCAAGGTTTTTCCCAAAAGACTGCATTTGGCGGCTGAAATCCGCCTAAAAGGCAGCCCACTAACTTGAGTTAAGTCCCATTATCTCCCAAATTGCAGGGCATTGAGGACATCGGGTAATTTTCTGCATAGGCTTCTCAGTCTTTCTCGCAGTGCGGGGGTACGACGAAGAGACGCCCGGTGTTCAGTTCTGGCCTTAAGACCACTAGGATCAGATCCAGGCGGCGCATAGAAACGGGATGGCCATTACAACAGATTTGGATCACGGGTCGGACAGTTCGCGTGCGACTGGCAGCGGCATCGTCACGGGACATGACCGGACGAAAAGCATCGGCGAAGCTAGGCGTCATACTTTCAAGGTGCGTGTGCTCCGTGTTGCCCTGCCGGCAGCGTCACTGGCGCTGATCGGATTTTACGCTTCAGCGGTTATGCGAACCGCCGGAGTGGGGGCTAGCCTGCCGCAAGTTTCAATTCCTCGGATTATTCCCGAGCAGCTCACCATGGCCAACCCGCACTACGAAGGGTTCGGCAAGGATGGCAGCACTTACGTCTTGGACTCGCAGACGGCCAAGCAGGATCCCACCAAGCCGGGGACCATAATACTGAATGGCATTACCGGCACTCTGGTCCAGATCGACAAGACCAAGACCCTGTTTTCAGCCGCGAGCGGTAACTACAATAGCAAGTCGAGCATCCTCGAGCTTTACGATCGCATCGACGTCAAATCTGAAAATGGTTTCAACGCCCAGCTGACGCGCGCCACACTCACCGCCAAAGAGAGCGTGCTGGTGTCAAAGGTGCCAGTTGCCGTGCAGTTTACTGGTGGCAGCGTCAATGCCAACTCAATGACATTGCGCCATAAGGCGCACGAAGTGACATTCGTCGACAACGTCGTGGCTCGCATGGTCCCGCAAAAGCCAGATGCGGCAAAGCAAGGCGCAGAAAGCGTACCCCCGGCCAGCAATGGTCCGCAAATGTTTGAAGCAACGGACGCCCCCATCGACATTACGTCGAGCCGGCTAGACGTCAAGGACACAAAAAAAACGGCTGTTTTCACCGGCAGCGTCATAGCAAAGCAGAACGATCAGTCGCTTCTGACACCCGAACTCACCGTGACCTATGATGACACGGCAGCCGCTCCAGCCGGAACTCAGGCAGCCACTGCGAAGCCAGAAGGCCCTGCGTCTTCGCCCACGGGGAAAATCCAGCGCATCCTAGCCAAAGGCCCCGTGATCATGGAGCGCGGTGCCTTGGAACGGGTCACTGCCGACTCCATGGATTTCAATGCACCAGCACAAAGCGGAGCCCTGATCGGCAATGTTGTCATGATATCGGGTGAAGACCGGCAAGCAACGAGTGACCGGGCTGATCTCGATCAAAAGGCATCAACGGTCCTGTTGTCGGGTAACGTCGTTATCGTGCAAGGCCAGAACGAGATGAGAGGCGGCCGGTTGTTTATCGATCGCCAAGCCGGGCATGCGCTGCTCACCACGCCTCCGGTTGGTACAACCGGCGCGGGCCGTATTACTGCTCGACTGGTTCGCGGCGATGGCGCTGAAAAGCCCAACGCAAAGCCAAACAAGAAAAAACCGGCGCCAACCGCTGCAACTACCGCCGGCGGCGAGTCGACCGCATCCGTTGGTTCGTTCAAGACCGATCCCAACGCACCCATTGATATCGATGCCAATCAGTTAGAGGTCAACGACACTCAGAAAGCGGCGGTCTTTCGCGGTGATGTTAAGGCCGTGCAGGGCGAATTCGTCATCAAGACACCTGAGCTCGTGGCAAATTACACGGGCGACATGAAGATGGCAGATGTCACCACAACCGAGCCTGCCAAAGTACCGGATGCCAACAAACCTTCGACAGAACTGACTCACATTCGCGCCAACACCAAAGTCAACGTGACGTCTGCCGATGGCCAATCCGTCGATGGTGACTGGGCCGATTATGACGCCAAAGCAGGCACCATCGTTGTCGGCGGAGAAGTCGTGTTATCGAAAGGTGGCAGCATGGTCCGCGGAACCCGGCTGTTGATCGATACCGTAAGTGGCGAAAGCACTATCGAAACCGCGCCTGGCCAGGCTGTAGCACTGCCTGGCGGTGGCGGCTGGGCGACGACGGCACCGGCCGAAGCTGGCGCAGCCAATCGCGGACGGCCGAGCGCTGTTTTCTTTCCCAGCGAAATGCAGAAAAAAGACGCGGGCGGCAAGAAGGAAGCGGACAAGCCTGCAAAGCCGTCTGCTCCAGCCTCTGCCGGTACCCCTTGGCAGGCCGAAACTTCGGCCACACCGGGCCCTGCTGACGCGGAGCAGACGGACAACTGAATGACAACCAATTGACAGGCATCCAAAACAGCGGGCACGTTTATTCGACCCGTTGGCTTGAGTCCGGAGACATGGACCCCTCGTGAAGCTACCTTCGTTCTCAAATCTGCTTAAACGCGACCCCAAACCGGGTTCCCACACCAACGGCACAGGTGCAGCCGAAGCTGATGATGGTGGCTATAGCCGGGGTGCCGAGGGCTGGCTGACGGTGGCCCACGTTCAAAAGTCCTACAAGAAGCGCATGGTCGTTAAGGGCGTAAGCTTGGCCGTGGGGCGAGGAGAATCGGTCGGTCTCCTTGGACCCAATGGGGCGGGCAAAACCACCGTTTTTTATATGATCACCGGTCTCGTGCCCGCCGACTCGGGCAAAATCACCATCGATGGCGACGATGTGACCGGCCTGCCCATGTATCAGCGGGCAAGGCTTGGCATCGGCTACTTGCCGCAAGAGGCCTCTATTTTCAGGGGTCTCACTGTTGAACAGAACATTATGGCCGTGCTGGAACTGGTCGAAAAAGACAAGAACCGCCGTCAAGAACAACTCGATAGCCTATTGGAAGAGTTCAAAATTACGCGGCTGCGGAAATCGCCGTCGTTGGCTCTTTCGGGCGGCGAGCGCAGGCGCTGTGAAATCGCCCGGGCGCTGGCGTCGCGTCCGTCGTTCATCTTACTTGACGAACCGTTTGCAGGCATCGATCCCATTGCCGTCGGCGATATCCAGGATCTCGTCCGCCACTTGACCGATCGTGGCATCGGCGTCCTCATCACCGATCACAACGTTCGTGAAACGTTAAGCCTTATTGACCGGGCTTACATCATCTACGATGGTCAAGTTCTGACACAAGGTAAGCCCGAAGAAATCATAGCGAACGAAGACGTCCGCCGGGTCTACCTTGGGGATATGTTCGTTAATGGCCGTTGATTAAACCTGGCCTAAAGATGCGCACACACACGATGCGCGAAGGCATCAGGACATGGGACTTTCTGCCAAGCTTGAAATGAGGCAAGGCCAGCAACTGGTGATGACACCCCAGTTGCAGCAAGCCATTAAGCTATTGCAACTCTCCAACATGGAACTCACCCAGTTCGTCGAGACGGAACTGGAACGCAATCCCCTGCTGGAACGCGATGAGTCCCCTGAAATTCCCTCGGCCTTACCTGTCACCGAAGATTTGCCCGACCGGCCGGCTGCTGCCCAACCCGGCGGTGATGGCGACGATCCCGGCGGCGCCACCGACGAGCCGTGGCTAAATTTAGAGGCGTCAGGTACCGAAGCCACTGCCAGTCTCGACACGGAATTCGAAAACGTCTTTCCAGACGCTACCGCCTCGGACATGGCTGCCGACGCTAACGCGGCGGGGTGGGCTTCGCTGCGTCCGCAATCGGGCTCGTTTGACGGTGAGGATGGCAATCTCGAAGCTTATATCGCCAACGCGGTATCGCTGAAGGACCACCTTTCGGAACAACTTCCTTTGGCCATCAGAGGACACGCAGAACGACTCATCGGTCAGCATCTGATCGATCTGGTCGATGAAACCGGTTACCTCGTAGGTGACCTTGATGCCCTGGCTGAAAAACTCGGAGCTCCGGGCGAACTGGTCGCAGACGTCCTAGCCAAGCTGCAAGCCTTCGACCCGCCCGGGGTCTTTGCGCGCACCCTGGCCGAGTGCCTGGCCCTGCAGCTCAAGGATCAAAACCGATACGATCCGCAGATCGCAGCATTGCTCGACAACCTCCCAATGCTAGCCGCACACAATATGAGCGCTTTGAAGCGTGCCGTCGGCGTCGACGCCGGCGAGTTGTCGGACATGATCGACGAAATCAAACAACTGAACCCTAAACCTGGGCTCAAGTTCGGGTTCGTCCAAGTACAGCCGATCGTGCCCGATATTCTGGTCAGGCCGGCATCGGATGGCAGCTGGATTTTGGAACTCAACAGCGACACGCTTCCGCGCGTGCTAGTAAACCGCGCTTACTTATCAAAAGTGAGCAAGTCGGCCACCAATGGAAAAGACAAGGAATATCTGCTGGATTGCCTTCAGACGGCGAATTGGCTGGTCAAAAGTTTGGACCAGAGAGCCCGCACTATTCTTCGTGTCGCCGAGGAAATTGTGCGTCAGCAAGACGCCTTCTTTACTCACGGCGTGCAACATCTGCGCCCTCTCAATCTCAAGACGGTCGCGGATGCCATTTCGATGCACGAGTCGACCATATCGCGCGTGACATCCAATAAATATATGTCCTCGCCACGCGGTATCTTTGAACTCAAATACTTCTTCACGTCGTCCATTCAATCGTCAGGTGATGGTGAAGCCCACTCGTCGGAAGCCGTAAGACACCGGATCAAACTGCTGATCGACAGTGAAACCCCTCGTAAAGTCTTGTCGGATGATATGATCGTTGACAAACTGAAAGGTGATGGCGTCGATATCGCCCGGCGCACGGTCGCCAAATACCGGGAAGCCATGCGCATCCCCTCATCGGTCCAGCGGCGCCGTGAGAAACAATTTGCGGACCGCTCCGAGCGCCCTAGCTGATTGATTTTTATGGGCCACCGGCGAAGACCAGCGGGCCGTCAAGCTTCTGCCTTACTCCACGCCGCCAATTGACTTCAACGGCAATGCGAACTAGCGTTCAGTGTTGTCATATTGACAGGTGACGGCCGTCAACTCCGCGGCCTTTACCGGCAAATTCAACGATGGCTGCCAAGACGGCATACTGATGCCGGGCGTGCCAGATCATCGGCAGATCAATAGCAAGCAGGTTGTGCTCACCGACAAATGACCATACAAATTACCGGTAAAAACGTTGATGCAGGCGATGCCTATAAGGCTTACGTCAGCGAAAAGATCGATAGCGTGCTCGGAAAATATCTTGGCACAGAGATAAATAGTCACGTGCGGCTGGAAAAAGAAAAAACGCAGTTCCATACTGCATGCTCGATCCGGCTCAAAAGCGGGCTCATGCTTGAGGCCCAGGGCGGGGGGGCCTCGGCCTATGCCAGCGCAGACAGCGCGATCGAGCACTTGGAAAAGCGCCTGCGCCGCCATAAGCGCCGCATCAAGAACCATCACAACGGCCGCACTCACGCTCCGGTTCGCGAAAGCGAGGCCCGCGACTACACGGTGAAAGTTGGAGAAGACGAGGATACCGAGTCCATTGCCGCCAATGAAAACGGCACGCCCATCGTAATTGCAGAAACAGCCCGCAGCATTCGCGAAATGCCCGTCAGCGAGGCTGTCATGCACTTGGACCTTTCGGATGGCGCGTTCCTGTTGTTTCGCAACGCCGGACATGGTGGCCTGAATGTCGTATACCGCCGCTCTGACGGACATGTCGGGTGGATCGATCCACAGGCAGATGCGACGGCCGGGAAGGTATAAGCGCCGGACTCTTTTCAACTTTCCGTAGGCAGCACGCCTGGATAGAAGACTAGAATGGGCTAAACCTAAAATTCACACAAAAAGCTCAAATGGTGGGCATCATTGCATTTTGGTGAGACTGAAAACCAAAGTCTTTAGGGCTTGGAGCGGAGTGTAAGACCGCAACAAGGCTAGGGCTAGATTGCATGGCGGACGAATCGGTTCTACAGCGAACCGGTTTACCGCGCTGGCCTTGGCTAATGTTGGGATGGCAGGACGATGGAACTCGGCGATATTCTGGCTTCGGACGGCATCGTTCCGAAGCTGACCGCGACATCTAAAAAGCAAGCTCTGGAAGAGTTGGCGGCGCTTGCTGGCGCTGCCACTGGCATCGATGCACGCGAAGTCTTCAATGCATTGATTCACCGCGAGCGTCTGGGGTCGACCGGTCTTGGACGCGGCATTGCCATTCCGCACGTGAAATTCGCGAGCCTCAAAAACATTCTGTGCATTTTCGCGCGGCTCGAAACACCGATAGATTTCGAAAGCCCGGATGGCGATCCGGTCGATCTCTTATTTCTGCTTCTCGCGCCTGAGCATGCCAGCGGCGACCACCTCAAGGCATTGGCCAGAATATCCCGGCTGGTACGGGAGCCCGTCGTACTCGAGCAGTTGCGCAACGCCCCCGATAAGGCCGCAATCAAGACGCTCCTGACCGCGCCCGCCCCGCCTCAGGCGGCTTAAAGCGCCGCCCGCATTTAGCTGCTCAATTTTACGCAACGCCAGCGTGCTATGCGCAAGCACCCTGCGTACCCATTACCATCAGCGCGCCCAGGGCCATTCCGCCAACGATGATGCGCCACCAGCCAAACAACGCGAATCCATTTTTGGCGACAAAATCGAGCAGATACTTCACGACCACCGTGCCAGCGACAAAGGCGACGGCGAAACCAAGGGCTATGTTGGTAAGTTCGCCCTGACTTAGCTCCTGCCAGTGCTTCACAAGCTTGTAGGCGAATGCACCCGCCATCGTCGGCATCGCGAGAAAGAACGAAAACTCCGCAGCCGTGCGTTTATCGGTACCCATCAGCATCGCGCCAACAATGGTCGCGCCCGAACGCGAGACTCCAGGGATCATGGCGAGGCACTGACATAGCCCAATTTTGAGGGCGAGCATGGGCGAGATTTGCGTTACGTCGGTATAAATTGGCCTTAGTTTCAAGCGATCAACGTAGAGCAAGACGACACCGCCCAGTATGAGCGTCGCGCAAATGATGAGGGGTGTTTCCAGCATTTGATCGATATACTTGGACAACCCTGCGCCAACAATTGCTGCCGGCAAAAACGCCACCAGTACGCCGCCTACGAAGCGCCGGGCATTAGCGTCGCTAGGCAGCGAAAGGGCGAGATACAGGAGGCGTCCGGCATAGACGGTCAGAATCGCAAGGATGGCCCCAAGCTGAATAAGAATTTCGAACGATCGCCCCGGCGAGCAAAAGCCCAGGAAATGCCCGGCCAGCAGCACGTGACCCGTCGAGGATACGGGTATAAACTCCGTCGCCCCCTCGATGAGGCCGAGGAGTATAACTTGCCATATGGGCATTGGGAGGATACTCCGCGAGGCGTACCAGCGTGTACCCCCGTCTCTAGTTAAGGCGCTCGTCGGGTAGCATGATATTCGCGCCGTGTTCGTGTCAATTGCGGCACATTCCGCGCCTTTTACTGACTCCGTCTTAACGGATCTATGTCGTGCATGAAACTTGCCTGCCCGGCCTCGAAAGGGAGAACTCAACTGTGACAGAACTCTCCCCAACAGCAGAAACCGGCGAATCCTGGGATGGTCTCAGCTTTGCCGGCACGCTGACCCACTTCAGGCTATGCCCGCATTCGCGTTCGATCCGATTGGCCCTGTCCGAATTGAAAATTGATGCGGCGTTTGTTGAAGAGCAGCCATGGGCATGGCAGCCGGCCTTTCTGTCACTCAACCCATCTGGAGAATTGCCCGTGCTCTCGCTCGACAGCGGCGGCACGCTATGCGGTTCCTACGCCATCTCAGAATACCTGGCTGAAGCCTCGCATGACGCCGCAACCGCACACGAACTTCCGCACCTTTTTCCAGGCAACGCCACTGACCGGGCCGAAGTGCGCCGCCTTGTCGACTGGTTTCACAATAAATTCCAGCGCGACGTGACACGAGAATTGCTGAGTGAAAAAGTATACGCGCGCCTTGGTCCTGAGGCAGGGACAGCACCCGACCCTACGGTGCTCAGGGCCGCAAGTGCCAACCTCCGTTACCATCTCAGCTATATCGGATACTTGGCACACCAACGTGGCTGGCTCGCTGGCGAGACCATGAGTTTTGCCGACTTGGCGGCGGGTTCGCATCTATCGGTCATCGACTATTTGGGCGATGTGCCATGGGCAGATTACCCAGCCGCCAAGTCATGGTATCAGCGGCTGAAGTCGCGGCCATCGATGCGGCCACTTCTTTCCGACAGACTCCCGGGAATGCCCCCGCCCCATGACTATACCAATCTCGACTTCTGATCGCGTCAGCGGGGAAACTCAACCCAGCACGGACGCCGCAGCGCTCACGGACGGCCTTAAGGATCAGCTCCGGGCATACGCGGTTGAACTTGGCCTTTCTGGCTTGCGCGTCACTCATCCCAGCGCCATAGGCGGTGCGGGCGACCGGCTCATGCAGTTTCTCGGCGACGGCCGGCACGGCGACATGGACTGGCTGCAGACAGCCGCTGACCGTCGCCGTCACCCGCTGGCACTCTGGCCTGAAGCCCGCAGCATTCTTGTCGCCGGACTGAGTTATGCCCCTGATGAAGACCCACTCGCCAATCTCGCAAATCGTTCCAACGGGACAATCTCGGTCTATGCTCAGGGACGCGATTATCATGATGTCCTAAAAAAGAAACTCAAGGAATTGGCGCGCTTGCTTGCCAAGCTGACGGGCGAAGACGTCAAAGTGTTTACCGACACGGCGCCGCTCATGGAAAAGCCCCTGGCAGCTGCAAGTGGCCTTGGCTGGCAGGGCAAGCACACCAATCTTGTATCGCGCACCGAGGGTTCCTGGTTGTTTCTAGGCGCCATATTGACGACGGCCAGTATCTCACCCGATGCCCAAGAACAGGACCACTGCGGCCGCTGCCAGCGTTGCCTTGATATTTGCCCTACTGCGGCCTTTCCCGCACCCTATCAGCTCGACGCACGCCGTTGCATCGCCTACCTCACGATCGAACATAAGGGCCATATTGCCCCAGAGTTTCGCGAAGCCATTGGCAATCGCATTTTTGGCTGTGACGATTGTCTGGCCGTATGCCCGTGGAACAAGTTCGCGCACGCCAGCCGTGAGGCGCGCTTTGCCGCCACCGAAGCAACACGCAATCCGCCGCTCGCCGCTCTGCTGGCGCTCGATGAGGCCACCTTCCGCATCCACTTTGCTGGTACTCCGGTCAAACGCACGGGCCGCGACCGCTTCATTCGCAACGTGCTCATTGCTGCTGGCAATTCCCGCGATCCTTCCTTGTGTGAGCCGGTCCAAGCCCTTCTCACCGATCCCTCACCTATTGTCCGTGCAATGGCGGTCTGGGCGTTCAAACGTCTCGCCGGCGCAAGCAGCGTTGCACGTGCCCAGCAACTGCATATCAGCGGTGAATCCGACACCTATGTCCGTGGTGAATGGAACGCTGAACAGCCCCTGGAGCCCGGCCAATGACCAATCTTTTCTGCTTTGGCATGGGCTACTCTGCCATTGAGTTTGGCCAGAGGCTGGCGTCTCAGGGTTGGACCGTTGCCGGTACGGCTAGGACTGCGGCGGGCGTAGCGCGGCTCCAACAGCAAGGCTTCCAAGCCCATATCTTTGACGGCTCGGCTGCCCCCGCCGATGACCATAGCCCCACTGATGCCCGGCTTGACGCACGTTTCAATGCCATGACACACGCGGTGATATCTATCCCACCTGATGCGGCCGGAGATCCTGTGTTGCGCAATTTTGGCGAGGCGCTCACAAGCGCGCCTCATTTGCGTTGGATTGGCTATCTCTCAACCATCGGCGTCTACGGCGACCATCAAGGCGGTTGGGTCGATGAGGCGACGCCACCGGCGCCCGGCACGGATCGCTCCCGCCGCAGAGCTGTTGCTGAAAACGCCTGGCTGGAATTCGGCGGCCGCACAGGCAAGCAAGTCCAAATCTTCCGTCTCGCAGGAATTTATGGTCCCGGCCGCAGTGCAATTGACAATGTATTCGATGGCAGCGCGCGGCGCATTATCAAACCCGGACAGGTTTTCAATCGCACCCACGTTGCAGATATTGCCGGCGTGCTTGAAGCCGCCGTCGCTAAGTCCAGTAAACTTTCGATCTTTAATGTCAGCGACGACGAACCTGCCCCGCCCCAGGACGTCATCGCCTATGCAGCAGTACTTTTGGGCCTTCCCGTGCCTCCGGGAATAAACTTCGACGACGCAACGTTCTCAACTATGGGACGCAGTTTTTATTCCGAGAATAAGCGTGTGCACAATGATCGCATCAAGGCGGCGCTCGGCGTCGTGTTGCAGTACCCCACTTACCGTGATGGGCTGTTGGCTTTATCGAAAACCAGGCGATAGTCACCCGGGCTGGGTTAACGACCGGGGCCAAGCGCGCAACAGCAAAAGCCCTAAAAGCCTCCACCATTCAGCTCTCGTTCAATCAACATCCGCTTTATTGACAAAATTGCCGCTGAGGGTCGAGTGCGACCTTTCTGAAAACGAGTTGAGTGAGAGTAAACGGACCATGCGCAGCTTGACGAGTTACACCTTGCTGGTCTTGACGGCGGTGCTTCTCACACCGCTTCAGTTCAATATGCCTCCGGCGATGGCCAATGACGCCGCCGCTCACGCTCTAGCCGAGCGATTCGCGGGAGGCGCGGACAACCAAACCAGCGGCAATAACGGCGGTAGTGGCGAAGAAGCGGAAATCCTGGAGCGCGCGCGCAACGAAGCCACAGCGCGCGAGGCTGAGGCCAAGAAACTTGAGACTGAACGCGCAGCCGAGGCTCAACGACTTATTGAATTTCAGCGGCAGGCCGAATTGACCAAAGCTGCGGCACAGGAACAACTCGCCCGCGAGGTGTCCGGGCGGATAGCCGCAGAACGCCAAGCCGTCGAAAAAAAGGCCGCTGAAAACAAAGCGAAACAAGAGGCCCAAAAGGCTGCCGAAGCAGCCGAAAGGGCCGCAACCGCAGAAGCACAACGCACAAGGGAACGTGAAGTCAGCGATTTGGCCGAGAAGTTAAAGCGGGTGCGCGACGCCCGGCCTTCAATGTCTCCCGCACTTACTCCGGATCAAACTAAATCCCAAACTGACACTCAATCAGAAACCCAATCTGAATCCTTGAACCCTGCAATGGGTTTGGGCGTGCCGCCACAGGCTGAAGCCGCACAAGACGGCGAAACCCCGGCTATTCCGCTTGGCCTATCTGAATCGGAACCCGTCGCAGATGCAAAATCCGGACTGGCAAACCTCTATGGTCGCCAGCCAAATCTCCCGCGCGACTCCATCCGTAACGCTACCAGCGTCACCGTGCTGCTGGTTATGGAACCTGGCACCACTGGAATCCGGCGCGGATCAAAGACGGCCGATCCCGTGCTGTGCCTGGATACGTGGTGCTATATCAGCACTGGCACGGCGGCACCGGCAAAACTGATGTCTCGTGGCGCTACTTTCGGCCCCATCAACACGCTTGGCCTAAGGGCTGGCGCATGCCGGCAGTCCTTGACGTGCATTTATCGGGGCCTCGATATTGCCGCCTATTTCAAGACGGGAGCCCGGCCGGCCAACTTGCAGCCGGTAGATCTGCGCTACTTGCATCATGACCGCCGCCAAGCAATGCCCCTCACTGTCGATTCCGATTGCAGCGCTTCGGGCGACCAGATCGTGTGCACGAAGGCCATCAAAGGCAAGGATTGGACCGCATGGATCATTCCTGAGGAACTCGCCGTCAAGGCTGGTGTTGGCGCGTTACAAGCAGCCCTCGACAGCGGTCTGAGTGGCGATAACGCAGCGACCCGCGCCGCCGTACTCAAATCCGGACGATAGTGTTTCGATACTCTTCGATTGTGTTCTCGATTCACGACTGCTTGCCGGCCTTCGCCCAGGAATCAAGCGTTCGGTCCAGAACACAAAAGCGCTTTGCAAGCTGATGGGATTAGATCATCACACTAGGCTTCTGTTTTGTCGCATCATCTACGAAGAACTGGAATCCACTTCTTCGAAAAATGCTCAAGTGTCTTTCGAAGAGTAGTGCGCAACCTGCTCCTCGATCAGTGCATAGAGTTTGTCGAGATCCTCGGGCCGAGATAGCCGGTGTCCTCCGTCTGGTACAAAACAAACTTTCGCCCATCCACCTTCGAGCAGCGTCAAGAGGCGTTGCGTATGCGCCGCCGGCACATCTGTGTCGAGCAGACCCTGCATGATTGAAATGGGCCGGCCTGGATTGAATGGTGCCGTTCCGATCAGGTTTTCTCTGCCATCTTCGATAAACCGGCGCGTTATGATGTAGCCAGGCGGGTCATATGTAGAGGGCCGCACCCATTGCCCCTTCGTCATGATGTCGTGCCGTGCATCTTGCGAAAATGCTTTCCACATCAGCTCTTCTGTCAAGTCCCACGCTGGCGCGATGAGAACTAGGCCGGCAATGCGCTGTGCCTCCAGATCGCCCGATGCCAGCAACCGGTGCAGAATCAAAAGTGCCACATGACCGCCAGTGCTCGAGCCAACCAGGATGACGGGACCGTGCATAACGCGCGTAAAAATGGCGAGCGCTTCGGAAAGCCAATCGCTGATAACGGCATCTTCAAAACGGCCATCGGAACGGCCATGCCCAGAGTAGTCAAAGCGCGTCATGCCGAGCCCGCGTTCACGAGCCCAAACTGACAAGGCTTCGGCTTTGGTCGATACCATGTCGGACTTGAGGCCCGTGAGCCATAACAGACTGGGCGCGCCATCCTTCACAGGCGGCCGATGGAGATAGGCGATACAGCGCCGCGCAGCGCCTGTCCCTACGTCGAGCATCTGAATTAATTGCGGTTCTGTTGCCGTCATTCTATGTAACAGTCCTCATAGGAACGGAGGCCATTTTGGCCGCAGCACGCCCCACCATACTGCAAATCATTCCCGAACTGGAAACAGGGGGTGCCGAGCTGTCAACGATAGAAATAGCAGGTGCCATCGCATCTGCTGGCGGACGCGCGCTCGTTTTGTCTGAAGGCGGGCGGCTGGTATGCCGGATGATCGCAGCAGGAGGGGAATTTATCCCGTTTCCCGCCGCCACCAAAAACCCGGCCCGCATGTTGTGGAATGCGCGCGAGATTTCCCGGATCATCGATAGTGAGCACGTCGACCTCGTGCATGCCCGCAGCAGGGCTCCGGCCTGGAGCGCACTCATCGCAGCCCGGAGGAAGGGCGTGCCATTTGTTACGACCTACCACGGTGCCTACAATGAAAGCGGCCGCATCAAGAGTGCTTACAATAGCGTGATGGCGCGCGGCGACGCTGTCATTGCAAATTCAAATTACACTGCGGACCTTGTTCAATCGCGCTATGGGACACCCACCGAACGCCTTCGCGTTATCTATCGCGGCGTTGATGGCGTTCAATTTGACCCGGCCAAGGTTTCAGACCGCGACGTGGCCGCGTTGCGCGAGGCTTGGGGCCTCACCGCGCATCAGAAAATAATTTTGCAGGCCGCCCGATTGACCGCCTGGAAGGGGCACAGCGTCGTCATTGCTGCAGCCAAGCTGTTGAAGGATGCAAATAGTCTGGGTGATGCGGTTCTGGTTCTGGCCGGTGATGCCCAAGGGCGCGACAGCTATCGCCGGCAGCTTGAGACCGAAATTGAGGATGCGGGATTACTGGAACATGTGCGCCTGCCAGGACACCTGGACACGATGCCAGTGGCCTACCAGGCAGCCCACGTCGCCGTTGTCGCGTCAATCGAGCCGGAGGCGTTCGGGCGCACCGCCACCGAGGCCCAGGTGATGGGTTGCCCGGTGATCGCGACCAACATTGGCGCACCGCCTGAAACTGTTCGCGCCACACCGATGGTCACCGCCGAAAACCGCACGGGCTGGCTGGTCCCCCCCGCCGACCCCAGGGCCTTGGCAACGGCGATCCGCGATGCCCTGACGATGTCTGACGGAGTGCGCCAAGAGCTCGGACGTCAAGCCCGCACCCATGTCCTACAGTCCTTCACTCTGGAGGCCATGCGCAGCCAAACCCTGGCTGTTTACGATACTTTGCTAAATTCGAGCCTCGAACAGCAGTATAATCGTGGCAAACGCGAAACATCCCCATAAAGACACGTGGCAATCAACGGCTAAGGCTTGACTTGCTGTCAGACTTTTTCAATTCTCCCGCCACATTTGACAGGCTAAAGCAACCTGGATCGTGTATGGACCAGTTTACGGCTCCTGCCGTTCCATCCTTTGCCCACCCATGACCAGCCATGACGAACGGCCGCTGGAAACAACTTGAAACAATAAGAGGAGAGACAACATCCGTAAGCCTATGCGAGCCGCGCCGGAGCGCGAGCCGTCCGGTCCCAAGATCAATGACGCGATCCGGGCCAGAGAAGTCCGTCTGATCGACGAAACCGGTCAGAACGTCGGCGTGGTAAGCCGTTTCGATGCGCAGACTCGCGCCGAAACCGCCGGACTCGACCTTGTCGAGATCTCGCCAGACGCGGAGCCCCCAGTCTGCAAAATCCTGGACTATGGCAAGTACAAGTACCAGGAGCAGAAAAAGGCCGCCGAAGCCCGCAAACACCAGAAAATCGTCGAAATCAAAGAAATTAAGATGCGGCCCGGCATCGATGACAACGACTATGATGTCAAAATGCGCGCCATTCGCCGATTCTTCGAAGAAGGCGATAAGGTCAAGATAACGCTGCGTTTTCGTGGCCGCGAAATGGCCCACCAGGAACTCGGTATGAATGTTTTGAAGCGAGTCCGGGCCGATTGCGAATCGATCTGCAAAGTCGAATCGGAACCCCGCTTCGAAGGCCGTCAAATGGTGATGGTGCTGGCACCCAAGTAGGGGCCGGCACCGTCAGTCGAATGGTCGCTAAATTCTTTTTTACTATCTTTGGGTGTATATTTTCAGACTAACAATCTGAGGTTTACAACCGTTGAACTACCT
>JBEBJD010000198.1:0-4339 GCA_040080075.1 Hyphomicrobium sp.
CTCTAGAAGCAGAAATTGTTGCTGATGACCTATTTCCAGGTCAGTTGCAGACCGACACGCCCGCCGACATTTCCATCGTCCAGACCCACACCAAGACCGCCGCCGGCAGATAGCGTTTCACCGCCTCCAAAAGTATCCCGGCTGAGAACACCCAGCGCGGTCATGCCCAGCGCCCCATCATTGCCATAGACGCCATAGTTCATGCGCACGCCGAAACTATCGCCGTTGGCCAGAACAGGATCGGCGAGTGATAGTGCAACCGCGACGCCTTCCAACGCCTTGTCAGCCTTGCCCTCGGCACGGGCGGCGGAACGTTCTGCCCCGGAGATCCGGGTGTCAAACCCACCCACGGTATTCGATAAAGTCGTGATCTGGTTCTCCACATTTCCCATCCGGTTCTCCAGACCGCTGGTGCGCCCTTCAAGAGTCGTGATGCGGACACCGTGTCCGCCAAGCGTGGACGTATTCGCGGCGGTCTGATTCTGCAGCGCAGTCATGTTTGTCGTGTGCGTGCTGACGGTGTTCTGGACAGAGGTAATGGCCGCTCCCTGGTTGTTCACCACCGACGTCAGATTGGTGATGTTCGTGGTGTTGGTTGAAGTGCGGCCCTTCAGATCATCGATGTCCGTGGTGTTGGCTGCAGTCTGGCCTTGCAGGGTCGAGACCTGTCCATTCAACGTTGAGATGTTCGCCGTATGTGTGTTGACGGTATTAGAGATGCTCGAAATATTGGCCGTATGGGTATTCACAGTTGTTGACAGGCTGGTGATATTCGACGTGTTGGCCGTTGTCTGGCCTTCGACAGCCGTCAGGCGTGCGCCATGCCCATCCACCTGTGCCTGCAGTACTCCGCCGTCTCCCGCCAAATTTCCGTTGGCATCGGTCGTTATTACTTGCAGTGGACCTGTTTGGGCTGCGCGGCTTCCCGCTGTTGTGATCCCAGACATTGTGTAAGTATTGGCCAAGCCGCCAAAAACCTGCTGGCCTGGGCGCGTTGCTACAGCGTTGGCGCCAAAAGCGGCAGAGTCTGAAAACGCGGCGGCGGCCCCCCGCCCTACGACCGTCGTGTTGGCGCCCAAAGCCGCCGAAAACTCGCCAAGTGCCGTCGCATTGGCCCCGCTGGCAACGGCCTCTTTGCCATAGGCCGCACTGTCAAGCCCTGTCGCCTGAGCGTTGTTACCAACCGCAGTCGATCCTGACGCCACGGAGTTGGCACCAATCGCCACCGCGCCCACTGACGATGCCTTGGCGCCTAGTCCAACCGCTAACGCATTGGTTTGTGTGGCCTGTGCTCCTTTTCCGACCGCAGTCGCACCCGCGGCTATTGCCGCCGAATCATGACCCAATGCAGTCGCATTCACTTGTGAGGCCGCCGATCCGAAGCCGAAGGCCGAGGCGCTATTGCCGCTGGCCACCGAAGTGCCGCCGACTGCCGTCGACGTGGACCCGCTGGCCGATGAACCTTTCCCGAATGCCGCAGTGTCAGTGCCGGTTGCCATCGAAGCCTGGCCGTAGGCCGATGAGTTGACACCCGTCGCCCGTGCGCTCGAGCCAACCGCCGTCGTGTTGATGGCGGAGGCCCGGGCATCGACGCCCGCAGCCGTTGAGAAGTCGCCGCTCGCTTGCGACGAGGCCCCAAGCCCAGTTGAACTTTGTGCAGTGGCACGTGCGCCGCGCCCGACGGCCGTCGTGTTGTCGCCATTGGCTTCGGCCTGAGTGCCAATCGAGGATGCGTTGATCCCGGTCGCCTGAGCGCTTGAGCCGACCGCGGTCGTGTTGAGGGATCGGGCGTCTGCTGAACTGCCAATAGCAGTCGCATTGTTGCCAGCCGATTCTGCAGCACTTCCAATTGCCGTTGAGTTATTTCCCCCAGCCGTCGAGATAGCGCCGAGGCTCACAGCGTTTTCCCCATCGGCGTGAGCGTAGGAACCGGTTGCCGTCGAGTTCCCACCGAGCGACCGGGCAAAAAAGCCAGTGGCACTGGAATAGGCGCCAGTGGCTTCGGATTTATACCCGAGTGCCGTTGCGCCTTCACCGTTTGCCGTTGCGCTGTCTCCACATGCGGTTGCGAACGTCCCCGCTACAGCATTGCCAAAGCCGCCGCCAAACTGCTGGCATACGAACTGAGCATGAGCCGTGCTGACGCTGCCTCCAGCAACTGCAATCAAGGTGGCAATGCTCACCCCTGCTTTCAGCCCGCACCTCAACGCCGAAGACGGAACGGAGGACGGAGATGATGGGACCGAACCGGGCAAACCGGTGCCGTTGCCAACGTCGCAAGCGACGCAGGCCAGACCTGACAGGTGACGCAAAACACTAACTCCTGATCATCGTCATGACGCGGCAACCGGCCGCTGGGACGCCCCCCCGGGGGGCGAGGGATCTGGAGATAATATATCTAAAGTTGTAAAATTGTTATTAACGCACCCTTTGGTTTATTCCGCTTGAGCAAAAGGGACCGTGTGCTCCCGTTCATCCTCTCCCTCAAGTGCCGCAGGTTTACTGTGGCCCTGAGCCGGACAGTGCCAGGCGCGACACCCGGCAGGCGGCCTTACTTACATGCTTCCTTTCCCCCAATAAAAAAAGGCCGCCAGGAGGAGGCGGCCCTAAGTTCACGGGAGATACAGTGGAGAAAGAGGTGTCAAATTGGCGGCAACGGCTTAGCGGCCGAAGCGAGGCAACCAACTGGCCCGGTGCCAACTGTCATTGGCTTCGGCCTCAATGCGCGCCTCAGCCGCATCCTGCATTTTGAATAGTACGTGTTTTTCGTTGCGCGTCAGGCGCCCATCGGCCTCCAGAGCCGCTTTAACGCGAGCAATTTCGCGCTGATCTTTGCGCAACTGACGGCCTTCGCGCCAGGTAATTGCGCCCACTTCGCGGCCCTGCTCAATCAACTCGGCCTGTTCTTCAATGCGTGCATCGTTGGAATGGGCCAATGCAGCGCCCGCACCAGCCAATACAAGAGCACTTGCCAAGGCCGACTTTGCAATCAAAGCGATTTTCGTCATGGATGGACATTTCCTCAGGTCAGGCCTGGAATTTGATTTTTTCATTCCAGTGCGCGTGTTCGATGGGGAGAGAATGGCAGGACTGCCTTGAACTGGGACTGAACAACGTTTTCATTTGCCGTTCATGAACAGGTCTGCAGTGAGGCCGAACAAGAACGCTTGTTTGTGGGCTCAAATTGGATATTATAACATCAAGGTTGCCACTCGCGGATATTTGGACATGCAAACCGGACTTGGCCTGCGCTTAGTGCTGGCGGCGGTGTTCTCTGTAATCATTTGGCTGGCAATATTGGGCGCTATTAGTGCCTAACCCTGCATCTCACACGCCTTTCACAATGCAAAACGACATAAGATGACCAGCGCCGCCGCACCCGTCCTGAAGTTTGAACGCGTGACATTCGGCTACGAAGGGCACCCGGCTGTGCATCACCTCGCCGGTACGGTGCCGCCGGGATCGTTGCTGGCCGTGGTCGGACCCAACGGTAGCGGGAAGTCGACGCTCCTTAAGGGCCTGGTTGGGGCACTAAGTCCTCTCGAAGGACGCATCGATCACGATGGCCTCGCCCTGCACGATATTGCCTACCTGCCGCAACAGGCCGAAATCGACCGCTCGTTTCCGATCACGGTCTGCGATCTGGTCGCCATGGGGTTGTGGCGCAAGATTGGCGCCTGGAGGCGCATAACTTCCCGGCACCGTGAAACGATTGCACGGGCAATCAGCAGTGTCGGATTGGTTGGATTTGAAAGCCGGACGCTCGATACTTTGTCGGGTGGGCAACTTCAGCGCGCGCTTTTCGCGCGCGTCTTGGCTCAGGATAGTTGTTTGATCCTGCTTGATGAGCCCTTGAATGCAATCGACAGCAAGACCGCAGCCGATCTTATCGCCTTGATCCATCGTTGGCATTCTGAAAAGCGCACAGTGATAGCCGTCTTGCACGATCTCGACCTCGTCAAAGAGCAGTTTCCCACGGCCCTCCTGCTGGCGCGCGAAGCCATCGCTTGGGGACCCGCCCGTGAGGTGATAACGGCCGCCAATCTGCTGCGGGCGCGCGCCATGTCGGAATACTGGGATGAAACCGCACCCTGGTGCCGTGGAGGTTAGCTGTTCTTATGATCCCGCTCATCCTCACACCACATGAGGCGCTGATCGCGCCCTTCACAGAATTTGCTTTTATGGCGCGGGCCCTGTCAGGCTGCATCGCCTTGTCTTTTGGAGCGGCTCCGGTCGGCGTGTTCTTGATGTTACGCCGCATGAGCCTTGCCGGAGACGCCATCGCTCACGCCATTCTGCCAGGCGCGGCCGTTGGCTTCCTCGTGGCCGGACTTAAGAT
>JBEBJD010000338.1:0-4295 GCA_040080075.1 Hyphomicrobium sp.
CTTAATTGGCGATAATAGGCCATTTCAAATTCTGACGGCGGAATATTTCCGATGGGCTCCAGCAGTCTTCGGTTGTTAAACCAATCTACCCATTCCAAGATCGCAAACTCCACATCGTCGATACTGCCAACAGAAGCTTCAATATTGGCCACATAAACAAAGCCAATCCACGTCGCCACAAAGGTAATATCTGCCACCCACAGTTGATCTGGCCGGGTTGCCGTAAATTGCCGGTTGACCTTGTCGGTTGACCGATAGAGCGAATCATCCACAACTGTCGTCCAACACCTCTTGCCGCGCCTGATGCCTTGTACTCCCAGTTTCTTCATCAGCCGCTCGACAGTGCAACGAGCAACCCGATTACCTTCACGTATCAACTGCCGCCATACTTTGCAAACACCATAAACCCGGGGCGATTCAGTCTGTCAGATCAAGTTTCGTTCAGGACAAATTATTCATCATCTTCATCTTTCTCTTCGATTTCTAGGCGACCATCTGTATGGCACGCCAAACAACGTGCCATTTTACCCAACCGATGCATACCTTCACCTTCTTCCATAAGATGCCTGACGATAGAGTTATCGAGCAAATGTGAGCGCTCAAAATCGGTACTGAAATCGTGACACGCAGTGCATGAATTGGTGCCGGTGGCGCGGAATACGAATTCTCCATGTGGGTTCGCCATAGCCCCAATGGTTATTTGCGCTAACGCCCCACGATGCTCGGTGTGACAACCCTTGCACGGCTGCCCTTCGTGTATTGTTTTCTGATGAAATTCGGATACATTAGGTTTTGATCTGGCAGCAAAGTGCTTGTTATCATGGCATGAAACACATTTGTATGCTGTAGCCCCTTGGAAAGGTTGATGACATGCACTGCAAGCTGAGATGTCCGCATGGTAACGACTCAAATTGCCAGGAGCCCAAAGTGCCTCGGGATAGTTAAACGATCCCCAAACAACCCAAGCAAGCAGAAGAGTTATGGTAATAACGACAAAGGGAAAGGTGCCAGGAGGTAGGGGAGAAAAGCGCATTTAAAATCCGCCTAAATACAGAGCGCCGAGGACGTGGGTTATCACCAGCACTAAAAATATCATCACTATTGGTACATGAATAATCTGCCAAATCCTGAAGGCTTCCTCGTCCGATGCCAAATCAAAAAGTCTATCTTCTATATCCTCATGAGAAAGCCCCTGACTTATTAGTTCCTTGCGCTGAGTGTCTAACAAACTTATCGCCCTTCGATGCACTGCCACACCAATTAATCCACTCACGGTAACAACTCCCATCGCCAACAAAGCAAGCGTTGGAACTAAGGCATGAAGGTGCGGCCCTGCGTGAATCACAATCAATGCTGGCCCGGCAATACCCGCCACTTGATGAACCAGAAACCAGCCTTTAGGCCAGCCAGCCTGACCGCCATAGCGTTTTTTTGCTGAATAAACGAACACAGTCAGGATAACAGCAAATCCGACCCAACCAACTACATGCCCTGTTTGGGTATGTCCAAACTGCCTCCCAGATTGAAAACTGAATAGCACTTCGATCAATAAAGCAACCCCAATGGCTGCTGCGACACAACTTATCAAGATGAGAAAGCGTTTAGTAATAGTGGTCATATTCCTATTTTCTTTTGAGAATCGAGAAGAAACCAGCAGTTTTCCTTTTCGACTCAATAAACAATCTGGTGGGGTAGCTAACGTTCGAGGCAAACGGCGACCGAAAGCGTGCGAAGCACGCTGTAGGGCATCCGCTTGACCGAGTAGTTAGACCGCATGCGTTTGGACCTCACCCCAACAGCACGGGGTTGAGCCGCCAGATTGCGAGTGTGAGTACAGATGCGAACGATACCCACGCAAGATACGGCAACAGCAACGACGCCGCGACGCGGCTGATCCGCCAGAACAGGCCAATAGTGACGAGGATCAATACCCAGAGCACCAGGATCTCCGCGAAGGCTAGCCCGCCCTGGCGCCAGACAAAGAACAGCCACGACCAAAGAGCATTGACAGCCAACTGAAGAACAAATGCGAGCAACGCACTTCGAGCGCCCGCAAACCCGCGCACGCGCCATACCAACCATGCGGCGATACCCATGAGCAAGTACAAGACCGACCAGACGGGACCGAAAAGCCAACCCGGTGGCGCCCAGGAGGGACGCACAAGTTCCCGATAGAACTCACCTGCACTTGCTGACGCGAAACCGCCAATGGCAGCCGCAGCAAACACCACCAACAGCCAGCCAACGAGGCCGATGGCTTGAAGCGGGATCGATAGGGGCAGAAGCTGGGGCATGTGCGGTCTAACGTCTGAATTAGTCGGCTGGCGCGGCTTTATCGCGCCAGCCCGTGTTGAATGATGGGTTAGCCCTATTCATAGCGCTACCTGAATGGCAGCCAGATATTCACTGCTGTTGGATATGGTGTTGTGCCCCGTAGCGGGTATGACTTTCATGGACGCAACCCCTTTACCAAAGCGCTCGAAGAGCTTCCTGGTGCTTGAACTTGGGATGACCTCATCATGCTCAGCAGCGACAATTGCAGTTGGAATCGTGATTCTTGAAGCGTATTTTCCAGAATCAAATTTGTCACGCAACAACCATTTGACTGGCGCGTAGGGAAATTGGTCAGCGGCAATCTCCTGAAGGCTGTCGTATGGCGTAACGAGGATAAGGCGAGACACCGATCGTTGGCTGGACAAGCGCACAGCAACGCCGGTGCCTAAGCTACGACCGATAACAGCAATATCCGAGTGTTCGGCTCGAACCTTATCAAATAGGGTGAGCGCATCTTGTTGAATGGCTTCTTCTGACGGTGTGCCGGAACTGCCGCCGTAGCTTCTGTAGTGAAGAAGATAAAGAGCGTGATCAGGAAACGCCTTGTCAAACGAAGGAAGATTGAGTGAAACGTCTTCGGCGTTCCCACCAAAATAGACAATGGCTTTCGGACCAGCACGTGGCCGAATTGTTACGACGAGTTCTGCATCTTCAACAGGGAGAATCATCGTCGATTGTGGTGTCTTGATCTCTCTAGGCTGTGGGAAGTAGATCAGAGAGCGTTGAAATGCGAACAACGCCATGCAGAAAGCGGCATAGGCAAAAGCAACGACGACCAAAAACGTCATGAATTTACGAGGCATAGGCCTAACGTCAAAGATCACCTTGTTGGGCTTGACTAACTTTCGTTATTGGTAAAGGCTGATAGCCCTTCATGTCGGAAACAACGTGAGCTAGATCTTCTAGAATCCAGTTTTCACTTACCGGCATTTCAAAGACAGCATGATGAACGGTGGAATCAGTTTTAAATATATTGGCTTTGCATTTATTCTTGTTCAACAATCGTATCAGCAAAAAAACAAACCTTTCTCCAACTGCCTCGGTGGTATAGCCCCCCGCCTGGCTTATTGAAAAATGGATTGACCTATCCCCTTGATTTATCTCGCTGGTATAGGCAATGGCCAGGCCGGCGTCTGTCATTAGCACCGTTCCATTTGCCATTACGATTCTTTTACCGGGTGTCTATCAATCATCCGAGCAGCCCAAGAAGCAACTTCTGCATAATGAGAATCGCTGAATATCTTCCCATAATACCGCGACCTTCGAACAACCCATAAGACCACAATCGCAATCATTACGGCGGCCACTATTACATACGTCATTTCAGCTCCTTGTTTGCCCAACGTTTGACATAACCGGCGCTGCGCGGCTTCATCGCGCAGCGTCCGTGTTGATGGATGGGTAGGCATGCCGTTCATGGGCACGCGCATCACGTTCAAAGGCAGCATTGTGATACCCGACTGTAACGATTTGCTGGAGGTATGCCGGGAGAAACGCCGAAATAGAGCCAGCCTGTTCGTATTGATACACGTGGCGAAACTCGTGCGATAGCAAGCGGACGTCTCGGCCGTAACCGGTACAGACGAGAACGGCATAGCCGAGTGTGAGCCCGACCATACCAGGATCAAGAAGGCCGGTTACGACCGCCGCCTGTTGCAATTGAGGATCGTCAGGCATTGGAAGACGCTCCACATCGAGAATTCGGATTTGCTCCGGACGCGCGACGCCAACACCTCTTGCGATGGACATGAATGTTTCATCGAGAGACCGTCCAGACTGCACGGCGCTCTCAGATTGCGTCTCGGCCCAAGCAATGGCTTTTGGTACTAGGAGCGGCAAAGCACTGCGGAGATCAAATGTCATGGCATGCCTAACGTTTAAATTGAGGGACACCCCACAGGGGCGAAGCCGTGAACGAAGTGAACGGTGTTCCCTCCAATGCCGCGTTCTCTGATATTGAG
>JBEBJD010000227.1:0-18639 GCA_040080075.1 Hyphomicrobium sp.
GCTTAGTTCCGGGCGCTGCTTCTGGCTGAGCCTCGGGGTCAGGTTGGGGCTGCGCCCCGGGGGCAGGCTGGGGCTGCGCCTCGGGAGCTGGTACGGGCTCGACCTCCGCTTTGGGCAGCAGCGGCGCCATTTGTTCGCCGTCTGGGGCCAGTCCTCGTGTCTTGGCGGCTGGTTCGGTGCTCGACGATACGGCTGGCCTCCAATCCTTATTGTACATGGCGATGGTGCCGCGCCGGAATGCCAGGTGCTGGAACGAAATGAACGGAAGCGTCAGTTGGAAGCTCAGCGGCTTGGGTTCGGTGTGCCAGAGGGACTCGATGAGATCGGGATTTTGCGGCTCGGCCGTGGTCAGCTTAAGCGTAAAGCGGTACTCGCCTTTGTCGTCGACGAGAAACGGCAGCGGCTCGTCCATGGGATAAAAGCGCACGGTTTCAGTGAACGTGCCGTGACCGGCTATCGAAAGTGGCGCAAATGAGCGGTTGATTGCGTCGTCGGTGCGCGGGTACTCACCCAGAAAAGCGCTGTGAAAGCGGGCTGTCTTCTTTTCGGCCTCCGGGCGCAAATTCTCTACTTCCAAGACCATATTGAGGACCGTTCCGGTGCGCGCGCCCTCGTTGGCTATGGTGATGGGGACATTGAAGACGTCGTTGTCTCCATCGCGTGCGTAGTGGATCATGGGGGGGACAAAGACGGCAAGATCGGCCGTCTTGAGCGAGCTATCATAGTAGGACAAGCCGGAGAAGACGAGCGCCACACCCGACAATACCGTCGCGAACATGCCACCGTGGCCACCATGCTCGACAATCTGGCCCGGACTCTGGGCTTGATGCGCAGCCCCAAACTTCAACCCCATCGAAGCCCCCCCGGCTTATCCTGATTTTCAAAAGTGTTGCGCGACTGGAGACGCCGTTTGCGACTTTCTTTTGGCGCCGTCCGCTTTGTTGCAACGCAGCAATGATGCGCTGCTGCGTCGACGTCGCCGCGACCGGATAGGTACGCCTTACCCGATTGAGTGGGGTCAAAATAGTGCAATGACGCTATGGGGTCTGCGCGCCCGCTCCATGTAACCGGGGCGCTTTCACAACAAGACATCCGCGAGGCAGTTGAGGGCGAAAAATATGGAGCCCTCTGGCATCAATGCGGAGCCATCCTGGGAAACGCGCAAAACATGAAGAACAAGGTCATTTCCGCTGATGAGGCCATTGCGCTTGTCAGTGACGGCGACGTGGTATGCACCACCGGTTTCGTGCAAAGCTGCATCCCTGAAGCGCTTCACGCCGCCCTTGAAAAGCGGTTTGTGGAGACGCAGGCGCCGCGCGGTTTGACCCTGATCATGTGTGCAGGGGCTGGTGACAGCAAGGGCCTAGGCACCGGGCGGCTGCATCACGAGGGGTTGCTTGCGCGCGTTATCGCGGCAAACTTCGGCCGTATGCCCAAGGTGGCGGCCGCCGCTCAAGCCAACAAGATACAGGGCTACAATCTGCCTCAAGGCGTCATTTCCAAGCTGTATCGAAGCTGCGCGGCTGGCTCGCCGGGATTGTTTACCAAAGTAGGTCTGCATACCTACGTCGATCCTCGCTTGGGTGGCGGCAAGGTGAACTCGGTCACGACGGAGGACATCGTCAAGCATGTCGAGGTCGAGGGCGAGGAATGGTTGTTTTACAAGGCAACGAAGATCGACGTGGCGCTGATCCGGGGTACGAGCGCTGACCCTGCAGGCAACATCAGCATGGAAAAGGAATGCCTGACGCTGGACGTGCTGGCCCAGGCGATGAGCGCCCACAGCAACGGCGGGCTGGTCATTGCCCAGGTCGAGCGCATCGTCGAACACGGCTCGATCAAGCCCAAGGACGTCAAGGTGCCCGGCATTCTCGTCGATTGCGTCGTGGTGGCTCCTGAACCCGATATGCACCGCATGAATTATGGCGTGATGTATGATCCCGCACTTGCCGGTGAGGTGCGCGTGCCGGTCGATGCCATTGCCAAAATGGAACTCGACGAGCGCAAGATTATCGCCCGCCGTGCGGCTTTCGAACTGCCCCTCAATGGTGTCATAAATCTTGGCGTGGGGGCTCCAGATGGCGTGGCATCTGTTGCCAACGAAGAAAAGGTGACGCCCTATATCACTATGACGACGGAAGCTGGAGCAGTTGGCGGCGTGCTGGCAGGTGGATCTAGCTTTGGTGCGTCAGCCAATGCCCATTCAATCATCGACCAGAACCAGATGTTCGATTTCTATCATGGCGGCGGATTGGATTTGACGTGCCTCGGCATGGCCGAGTGCGATGAGCACGGCAACGTCAACACCAGCAAATTCGGCGGCCGTTTGAACGGCTGCGGCGGGTTCATAGATATTTCGCAGAATTCCCGGGCTGTGGTTTTCGCCGGTACGTTTACTGTTGGCGGGCTTGAGGTCGCCATTGAGGACGGCAAGCTGAAGATCGTCAAGGAAGGCCGGTCACGCAAATTCGTGAAAAACGTCGAGCAAATCACTTTCAGCGGGAAATTCGCCGGGAGCCGGTCCCAGCCCGTCATCTATGTGACCGAGCGCTGCGTTTTCCAATTGACGCCCGATGGTCTCGAACTGATTGAAGTGGCGCCCGGCATCGATATCGAGCGCGATATTCTGGCCCACATGGACTTCATGCCGGTGATCAATAAGCCGATGCCTATGGATCGCCGGATTTTTGCCGAAGAGCCGATGGAGCTGATGTCGGAACTCTTGAATCTCAAACTCTCCGATCGTGTCAGCTATGACGCAGACCGTAACATTCTGTTCCTCAATCTCGAGGGTTGGAGCGTGCGCAAAAAGGCCGACGTCGACGACCTCAAGAAGGTGTTGGTGGATGCCTGTGTGAAGGCCGGAAAGCGGGTCAATTCAGTGGTCAATCACGACGGCTGCCGCATTGCAGAAGATCTCTACGACCGCTACGCAGATATGATCGAGTACATGCTCCAGCACCATTATGCGACTACAACCCGCTACACCACGAGCGCGTTTATGCGTCTGAAAATGCAAGAGGCCCTCAGCAAGCGCGGTCTTGCTCCGCACATCTTCGAGCGGGCTGAAGATGCGCACGCGTTCTTGGAAGAGGCGAAGTAGTTGAAGCGTGTGGGCGGATCAATCGCCCTTACGTCTGCTCATGAAGGCGATGCGTTCGAACAGATGGACATCCTGTTCGTTTTTCAAAAGCGCGCCCGCAAGCGGCGGGATCAGCTTGCGGCCATCGGCTTCGCGCAAAGTTGCGGGATCGATATCTTCATTGAGTAGCAGCTTCAGCCAATCGAGAAGTTCCGAGGTGGACGGCTTCTTCTTGAGGCCCGGCACATCGCGGATGTCATAGAAGGCGCGCAGGGCTTCAGATGCAAGGCGTCCCTTGAGGCCGGGAAAATGCACGTCCACGATGGCCTGCATGGTTTCGGGGTCGGGAAACTTGATGAAGTGGAAGAAACAGCGGCGCAAGAAGGCGTCTGGCAGTTCCTTTTCGTTGGTGGATGTGATGATGACCACCGGACGCTGCCGAGCTTTGACGGTCTCGCCGGTTTCGTAAACAAAGAACTCCATGCGATCGAGTTCTTGCAGGAGGTCGTTTGGGAACTCGATGTCGGCCTTGTCGATTTCGTCAATCAGCAGCACCACACGCTCGCCATGCGTAAACGCTTCCCACAACTTGCCGCGCTTGATGTAGTTGGCGATGTCCTTGACGCGCTCGTCTCCCAACTGGCTATCGCGCAGGCGCGACACGGCATCGTATTCATACAGTCCCTGCTGGGCCTTGGTCGTCGATTTGATGTGCCATTCGATCAGTGGGCAAGAGAGAGCCTTGGCCACTTCTTGGGCGAGCACGCTCTTGCCGGTGCCGGGTTCACCCTTGATCAGCAAGGGGCGCTGCAAGGTGATGGCGGCATTGACGGCCACGTTGAGGTCGCGCGTTGAGACATAAGCCTTTGTACCTTCGAATTTACGCGGGGGTGGAGTGGCCTTTGGTGTCATCATCGCCTCGGACTGGTTGATAAGCCGGGACCTTACGGGCCGGGGAGCGGCGTCGCAAGCAATGGGCGCCGGATACAGGCGTTGCCGGCTTTTGGATGAGGGTAACAGCGCCGCTCCCTGGTGTGGGGAAAGGGTGCGGCGCTGGGCCCGGCCCATTTTCTATTTTGGCTCGGGTAGTTGACGGAACTTCAGGTGGGGTGAAGTCCGCCGGACCCATCAAGCTGCAGTTGGAACGCCTTGACCGTCGGCAACGCCAGCAGAGGAGGTATCGGTTAGCTGCTGGAGTCGAACCGGCTGAGAAGGGTGGGAGTTCCAATCGGCCGCAAGCTGGGGATGGTCTAAACGTATGTGGGGATCAGTCATGTTGAGGGGTGGGCGGGCCTCCGTGGTGGTTCGGTTAAATACACGCATAGATTGCATTAGAAGTATAAAAACATTCATAACGAGTATTCATTGCAACCACGATCGAGGGTGGGGTGCGGTAGAAATATCATTCTGTGGTGATACAACTAACGAAAGTTCGGGCCGCAATCGAGTGATGTGCTGTATTCCGGCCTCGTCATAAATCCTAAGTCTTGGATGTTCTTGACTCATGCCAGCCGCCCCGTCATGACGGGCGCGCTAAATCGGGCGTTGCGTGTTGCCTTAGACTCGTAGGCAGGTAAGACGCGTAGTCGAGCCTGACAGCAGGCCCAGGGGGCGTCATGAGCGGCACTAAAAAGTCCAAAGTATCCAAGACGCTGACGGCCAAAAGCCCAGCAAAAGCGCAAGCCAGCGCCCGTTCCAAGTCTGGAGCCAGCGCCGTGGTCAGGGCCGCGGCCGCAAAGTCTGGAACTGCAAAGCCGGCACCGGCGCCAGTGCGGGCCCCAAAATCGTCGCAGAAGCCAATTCAAAAGACCGCCCCAGTTCCCGGCAAGTCCGTGCGCAAGGGGTCTGGTGCAAAGTCCGCCGTGGAAGCAGCTTCTAAGCCGAAGATTCCGTCAAAGGCCGGTTCTTTTCAACGGAGCGATATCGCCCTGCCAATCAAAACCCCGACCGCATCGGCTGCAGCTCAACAGCGCCCACAGTCGCGAGCCGCACAACAGAAGCCGGACAAGAAATTGACCGCACGGACTCCGGCTGCACCCGTTGTCCTCACTCCCGACTACCGGCCGTCGGAAAAAGAGCCCTTCATGAACGAAAAGCACAGGGCTTATTTCCGGCAGCGGTTGTTGACGTGGAAGGAGGAAATCATCCGCCAGACCAAGGAAACGCTGGTGATTTTGCATGAGGATTCCGTTCAGCACGCCGATATCGCCGATCGGGCTACGTCGGAAACCGATAGGTCTTTGGAACTCAGAGCCCGTGACCGTCAACGCAAATTGATTGCCAAAATCGACGCTGCATTGGCGCGTATTGACGATGGAAGTTACGGTTACTGCGAAGAAACCGGCGAACCTATTGGTTTGAAACGGCTCGATGCCCGGCCCATAGCCACCCTGTCACTCGAAGCCCAGGAGCGCCATGAGCGGCGCGAAAAGGTCTATCGCGAGGATTGACCAAGCTTGAGAAGGGCCGCCCCGGAGGATGGACGGCTGACAGGACTTTGTTTCGCGCCGGGGGCAAATCTGCGCGCAAATCTAAATCGATACAACCGGTAACGATCCGTCAATGCATCAAGCGTACCCTTAGGCCCTCATGGGTAAATGCTTAGCGAGGGCGTTGCGGTGGTTAAGTCTCATTGGAGTTTCAGCGGGCGGTATTGGTCGGGTTGGACGGCCACATGGGCCGGCCTTATTGCGGTTGTGGTCGCCATGCCCGGCGCGCCGGATAAATTGACAACTGCTGCAACCAATCAGACACATGCGCAGGGGGTTGCCAAAGCAAGCACATCTGCAACACGTGTTTCAGTCGAGATGCGCCGCTTTGACTATGGTGAACTGCCTGATACCGCATTTGGCGACTACGATCCGTCTCGCGATCGCCGCTAGTTGACCCTTCAGGCGCACTCGCCAACGGCCTTAATCACTTCAAACCACCGGCCCTCGACCGCCCGCGCTGCAAGCCCTGGCTGGCCTGAGGAAGTCCGCCGCTGCCTGCGCGGTTTCGCCGTACCTGGACAGGCCTTTCCAATGGGGCGGCTTGCTTGACACCCCTGGGGGTGCCTCATATGGTGCGCCGCGTTCACAGATCTCATGTCTGCGATGCGTTTCCTTTCAGGGATGCCCCGATGCCGGAAACACCAAAAGGGTCCACCCCGCCAAGTGGTGAGTTGAGCCCTGAGGATGTTGCCGTTTTCGAGCGGCGGCTTTCCGATCTCGGGTCTAAAATTGATGGGGCTCAGGCCGAAAAGGCTGCAGAGATAACTGCGCAGGAAGACAAGGCGATGCGCGCGCGGGGCATGGCTTATGGCCTGCGCATGTCGTCGGAGTTCGTGGCTGCGATTATCGTGGGCGGGCTTATCGGTTTTCTGCTCGATAAAGCTTTCGGAACAGTCCCATGGCTGTTCCTTTTGTTCTTTGTATTGGGTCTTGCCGCGGGCGTGATGAACGTGACGCGGGCCTTCCAAAGACTGCAAGAGGATATTGCGCGCCAGACTGGCGGCAACATCGGCAAGGATTTGCCTGACGGCGACGACGATTGATATCGGGGGATTGACGTGGCAGCAGAAGAAGCAGGGTCGCACGGCGCAGGCGGTATGCCCGACCCTATTCATCAGTTTGAAATTCACCGGTGGTTCCCGCTCGACCTGTTTGGTTACGACGCGACCTTTACCAACTCCTCGGCCTATATGCTGGCCGCAGTCGCACTGATTATCGGCTTTCTAACTGTCGCCACCAGCGGCCGTGCTCTGGTTCCAGGCAGACTGCAGTCGATTGCAGAACAGCTCTATGAATTCATCGCCAACATGGTGCGTGAGAGCATGGGCGAACAGGGAATGAAATTCTTCCCCCTGGTCTTCACACTTTTCAGCTTCATTCTCGCCCTCAATATGCTGGGCATGATTCCTGGTGCCTTCACGGTGACAAGTCATTTGGCCGTGACGGCGGCGCTTGCAGGCTTGGTATTCCTCACCGTTCTAGTGGTCGGGTTTGCCAAGAACGGCTTGCACTTCCTTAAGCTCTTCGTGCCTTCTGGCGTGCCCATCTACGTGCTGCCGCTGGTCACCATGATTGAGATCATCTCGTTTTTTTCGCGCCCCTTGAGCCATTCTGTGCGTCTGTTTGCCAACATGCTGGCAGGCCACATCACGCTCAAGGTCTTCGGCGGCTTTGTCATCATGCTGCTCGGTGCGGCCGGCGCCTTGAAGGCCATGGCACCGTTGCCGCTTCTCATGGCAACAGCCTTGACCGCGCTGGAGTTCCTTGTCGCTTTCTTGCAGGCGTATGTCTTCACGATGCTCACCTGCATGTACCTCAACGACGCGCTGCATCCGGGACACTAACGGGCGCACGCAAACTGGTTTCTCAAGATCCACTCAACAGGAGAACACTATGGATCCCGCATCTGCCAAGTTTATCGGCGCTGGCCTCGCAGCCATCGGCACCGGTGCTGCCGCCATCGGCGTCGGCAACCTCTTTGGCCAGTTTCTGCAGGGTGCATTGCGCAACCCTTCGGCTGCTGATGGCCAGTTCGGCCGCCTGATCTTCGGCTTCGCCGTGACGGAAGCGCTGGGCATCTTTGCGTTGCTCATCGCCTTCCTGTTGCTCTTCACCTGATATTTGACGCGTCAGAGGGTCAGGCACGGGGCGCACGAAGCGTGCCCTGCGTCTGGCCTGATGGCTGTTTTTTCGCAAGTCTGCTGATCAGGACGACGAGACCATGACTGAGCCCGTCCATGAGGGCACGGCTGTTCCGCAGGATGCGGGACACGCCAAGGTGTTCCCGCCCCTCGACCCGTCGACGTTCGCGCCCCAGCTCATTTGGCTGGCCATCGCGTTCACGGCGCTCTACCTGTTGTTGTCCAAGTTCGCGCTGCCGCGCGTGGGCGAAGTTCTTGAAGAGCGGCGCGACCGTATCAAGCGCGATCTGGATACGGCAGGGCGATTGAAGGACGATACACAGTCAGCTCTCAAAGCCTATGAGAAGTCGCTGAGCGACGCCCGGGCCAATGCTTCGGGCATTGCCAAGGAGACACGCGACAAGCTCGGGGCGGAATCGGACAAGGAAAAGACGGCAATCGACAAGCAGATTGCTGCCAAGCTTGCCGAAGCTGAAGCGCGCATTTCAGATACCAAACGCAAGGCTCTGGCAAGTGTTGGAGAGGTGGCTGCCGATACGGCTGGCGCGGTCGTCAAGCAGTTGATCGGTGCCGACGTATCCGCCGACGAGGTCAAGCGTGCCTTGGCTGGAGTGAAGTGAGGGGCCATGTTTAATCCGCAAGATCCGGTCTTTTGGACCCTCGTAGCGATGTTGATTTTTATCGGCATCGTTTTGTATATGAAGGTCCCTGCCGCCATCGGTAAGTCGCTCGATGCGCGCGGAGTAGCCATCCGCAAGGAATTGGACGACGCACGCCGCCTGCGCGAAGAAGCCCAGCAGCTTCTCGCCGATTACCAGCGCAAGAGTCGCGAGGCCGAGGATGAAGCCAAGAGCATCATCGAGCAGGCCAAACCCGAAGCTGAGGCCCTAGCCGCTGAAACGCGCAAGAACCTGGCCGATGGCCTTGAGCGCCGTACCAAGTCAGCGGAAGAGAAGATCGCCCGCGCGGAAGCTCAGGCGCTGAGCGAAGTGCGCTCTGCTGCCGTCAATGCCGCTGTCGCGGCTGCCGAAACAATCCTGAAGTCCAAAGTTGCCGGCGGCACGGCCACGGCGCTGATTGACGACAGTATTCGCGGCCTCAAGGGGCGGTTGAACTAGAGTACTTCCGGGAAAAGTGTGAGCGGTTTTCCCGACAAGAAGCACGACAAAACAAAGAGCTAGGGTCGTTCCACGATTCAACTAAGACCGGAACGACCCAAGCTTTCAGCCGGGCTTTTCGGGCCAGATTTCGAAACGCAAAACAGCCGGGCCTCGCGCCCGGCTTTTTTCGTTTCCAATGTCCAATGCCGAAATCACAACAGCCGACTGCGTCACTGCGATGAGACGGTCCGGGATAGTTTTGCTCGTCAGAAAAAAGTAGACCCCTTAAGAGGGGCTCACCCCGCGTTGGGAGTGTTGCGGTCGAAACCGACGTTGACCTCGTACTCGCCGGGGCGCGAACCTTCGGGCACGTTGAAAGTGATGATGCGAACGGCCGAGAAATAGCCGATCGGGTTTTCTATAGCCACGGCGGTATCGACCTTGAGCGTATCGGTGGAAACCTTTTCGCGCTTCGAATCGGCGACAAAAACGTTGACCGGGAACGTGATCGAACCGGCCTTGCCGCGCGGTCCCAGAAGGACGCGGCCAGAGAAACCGTATTTTACGGTAACCTTGTTACCTTCAATGATGCATTCACGCGCCGTCTTGGTGATCTCGCCTCGATGTACAATTGCCAATCCATCGCCGACGCGGCCCGGTTCATAGATGGTCAGATTGCTGTCGCGCGAGCCAGCAATGACCTTAGGGCATCCGGTCGCCACTTCGATGCCACCGGTAGTGCCATCGCCTGCTTTGGCGGCTGAGAGCAATTGTTCTTCGCTGACTTTGGTGGCGTCAACACTGGTGGACGCTTGCCCACCGCCAAACATGCTCGAACCCAGTCCCGACGTGAGCGAGTTCAATCCGCAGCCGCCAAGACCCAAGGTTGAGGCCATGAGGGCGGCCGCCGCCAGGATGCGCGGCGCAGCGTGCTGGAGTGAACCACAAGTCTGGCTGGAACGCCCTGAAGTGCGGGTTGAAGAGTACACAGTGTCTCCCAAACATGTTCGCGTTAACCGACGCCCATTTTCCAGATCACGATTCACGTGTATCACCTCTGAGGCCGCACAGGAAAGCGTGTTGCTGCCTGGCGTTAAAGAAAAGATCCAATGCCCGTACAAACCAATGAACTGACTGGAGGGTCCGGATATGCCCAGAAACCGCGGCTGCGGGTGCTGCTGGCAGCGCCGCGCGGCTTTTGTGCAGGCGTTGACCGGGCTATCCAGATCGTTGAGCTGGCACTGGCAAAATTCGGAGCGCCCGTCTATGTACGCCACGAGATCGTCCACAATCGATATGTCGTCGATTCGTTAAAGGCCAAAGGCGCCATCTTTGTGGACGAACTGGACCAAATCCCCGATACGAGCCAACCCGTGATCTTTTCGGCACACGGCGTCGCCAAGGCGATCCCGGAAGCGGCAAAATTACGCAATTTGGTCCCAATCGATGCGACGTGTCCGTTGGTTTCCAAGGTCCATATCGAAGCCGCGCGGCACTTTGAAAATGACCGCGAAATCGTGTTGATAGGACATGCGGGCCACGCGGAGGTCGAAGGCACCATGGGGCAGCTGCCAGCGGGGGCCGTGACACTCATCGAAACGGCGGCGGAAGCGCGGTGGTTTCAGCCGCGCGATCCCGCCAAGCTCGCCTATGTGACGCAAACGACACTTTCGGTCGATGATACGGCCGATACGGTTCAGGCATTGAAAGACCGGTTTCCCGCTATTGCCGGTCCGGTGAAAGAAGACATCTGTTACGCGACCACCAACCGGCAGGCGGCTGTCAAGATCATTGCGCCGCAGATTGAGAGGCTGCTGGTCGTTGGCGCACCCAATTCGTCGAACTCGGTGCGTCTCGTTGAAGTGGCCGAGCGCGCGGGCTGCCCGGCGGCCTTTCTTATTCAGCGTGCCGCCGACATTCCCTGGGACCGCCTCGATGGCATCGCGACGCTGGGCATCACGGCTGGCGCGTCGGCCCCGGAGGTGCTCATTGATGAAGTCATCGATGCGGTCAAGGCGCGTTTCGAAGTGACCTTGGAAACTGTGACCACGGCCGATGAGCGCGTGGTCTTTAACGTGCCGCGCGAGTTGCGTTCAGTGGCGCCGGTCAGCACCGCAATGGCTTCGCCCCAGGACTAACGCATGGCCGTCTACACCGAAGTTTCAGACGAAGCGCTGCGGAGCTTCATTGCCCTCTATGGACTGGGCCAACTCACCTCATGCAAGGGCATCGCCGAAGGTGTCGAGAACACCAACTATTTCATCTCCACCACCGCCGGCCCCTTCATTCTGACTCTCTACGAGCGGCGCGTGGCTCTGGACGATCTGCCGTTTTTTCTCGGCCTCAAACAGTATCTGCATGGCCGAGGCGTGCCGTGTCCTCTGCCAGTGAAGGCCCTTGACGGGCGGACACTGCTCGAACTTTCCGGCCGGGCGGCAGCCCTTATTACTTTTCTCGACGGTGTCTCCGTGCGCAGCCCTGCCGTGTGGCATTGCGCGGCCGTCGGTGATGCATTGGCCAAGATGCATCTGGCGGGCAAAGGTTTCCCGCTCACCCGCCAAAATGCGCTTGGTATTGAGGGCTGGCGGCCGTTGTTTTCAAAATTCCAAAGCGATGCCGATAGTATCGCGCCCGGCCTTAAAGCGCTCATCGCAACGGAACTGGGGCATCTGGAACGCGCTTGGCCCATGGGAATGCCGGACGGCATCATTCACGCGGATCTCTTTCCCGACAACGTGTTCTTCTTGGGCGATAAGCTTTCGGGCCTCATTGATTTTTATTTCGCCTGCCACGACGCGCTCGCCTACGACATCGCAGTCTGCCTTAATGCGTGGTGTTTCGATGCCGGTCACACCTTCAACATCGGTAAGGGCCGCGCACTCTTATCAGCGTACGATGCGGTGCGCCCGTTGGATACTCATGAGCACTCTGCCATGCCGGTACTGGCGCGCGGGGCAGCTTTGCGTTTCCTGCTGACACGCTCGTTCGATTGGATCAACACGCCAAGGGATGCGCTCGTCAAACCGCACGATCCTCTCGATTACATCGCAAGGCTCAAGTTTCACCAGAGCGTGCGCGGCATCGCTGACTACGGCCTGGATCGGATCGTCTGATGACAAAACACGGAGGTACGGGCGAGGGTGCGCGATTGACGATTTACACAGACGGCGCATGCTCGGGAAATCCGGGGCCTGGCGGATGGGGCGCAATACTTATGTTCGGCGCGCACCGCAAGGAAATGAATGGCGGCGAGCGCGACACCACCAACAATCGCATGGAGTTGCTGGCGGCGATTGAATCGCTCGAAGCCTTGAAGCGGCCAAGTCATGTCGATCTTTACACCGACAGCGCCTACGTTAAGAACGGCATCACGTCGTGGATTCATGGCTGGAAGCGCAACGGCTGGAAGACCGCCGATAAAAAGCCGGTTAAAAACGTGGAACTGTGGCAGCGCCTCGATGCGGCACTCGGCGAGCACAAGGTGAGCTGGCACTGGGTCAAGGGTCACGCCGGACACCCAGAAAATGAACGTGCCGATGAGTTGGCGCGTGAAGGCATGGCGCCGTTTAAGGGGCGGTAGAGTGCTTCGGACACTAAGCGCGGCAAACCTGAGTGCTTCCGGAAAAGTGTGCCGCGGTTTTCCGGCAAGAAGCACGGCAAACCTGAGTGCTTCCGGAAAAGTGTGCCGCGGTTTTCCGGCAAGAAGCACGGCAAACCTGAGTGCTAGGATCGTTTCACGATTCAACTAAGACCGGAACGGCCCTAGTCGGACTTGCGACTGGCGAGCCACTTCTTGAGGTTCTCGGCAAGAGCCGTTTTTTGTTTGCTGGCGCGCTCGCCCGCTGGATGCGGGGCGGCGGTTTTATCCAACTTAGTTTCAGCCGTTTTGGCGGTGCGCGGGGTCACCTTTCCGGCGGCTGCGGCTGGGGCGATCAGGTCTTGGGATGTCTGCAATTGTTTCGCGATGTCGGTGAGGAAGCGCGCATCGTCGTCCTTGGCCAAGCGCGGCGCGGCGCTGGCAACGGCCGCTAAAAGCTCGTCGAGCCACTGGTATTCAACCTTGGCAAAGTCGTTCAAGACATAGCGGACGACAGCGTCTTTGGAGCCCGGGTGCCCGATGCCCAGACGCACGCGCTTGAAGTCATTTTCAAGATGAGCGGAAATCGAACGCAGACCATTGTGGCCCGCATTGCCGCCGCCCGTTTTGACTTTTACCTTGGCTGGAGACAGATCCAGCTCGTCGTGAAAGACGACGATATCTGATGGGTCAATTTTGAGAAAGCGTGCCGCGTCCTGTACGGCCCGCCCGCTGTCGTTCATGAAAGTTTCGGGTTTCAGCAGCAGAACTTTTTCGCCGCCAATCTCGCCGTCGGCCGCAAGGCTGTGAAATTTTTTCTTCCACGGACCAAAGCCATGCGTGCGAGCGATGCGCTCAAGTGCCATGAAGCCAATGTTGTGGCGGTTCATCGCGTACTTGTCACCAGGATTGCCCAGACCCACGAACAGCTTCATGGCCCGTTGCCCTGCTCTCCGATGCCCTGGTCCCGCACGTCAAGCCCAGTGGCTTAATTGGATAGAAAAAACGGCGCAGCCCGGGGTTGGGCTGCGCCGTGCCGTTCGTCTTACTTCTTCGCAGCGGGCTTGGCGGCGGGCTTTGCCGCAGCAGCGGGTGCCGCCTTGCCACCAGCAGCTGGAGCCTTCGCGCCAGCGGCCGGAGCCGCGGCCTTGCCACCGGCGGCGGCAGGAGCAGCAGCTTTGCCACCTGCAGCGGGTGCAGCGGCGGCCGCGCCAGGAGCTGCTGCAGCAGCAGCGTCGCCAGCAGCCAGCACTTCTTCTTCCTTGCGTTGACCGGCAATGGTCGCGATCGTGAAGTCGCGATCCTTGATCACAGGGCGCACGCCGTCAGGCATTGTAACAGCCGAGATGTGAATCGAACGGCCGATATCCAAACCATCGAGGCTGACCTCGAATACGGTGGGGATCTGATCGTAAGGGCAGAAGACTTCGATATCGTGGCGCACGATGTTAAGAATGCCGCCGCGCTTCAGGCCGGGTGACAGAGTTTCGTTGACGAACTTGGTCGGGATCGCAACGCGGATGATGCCATCCTTGCCGACCCGCAGGAAGTCTGCGTGGAGCGGCGTATCCTTGACGGGGCAGACCTGAAGATCGCGCGGAATAACGCGCTGCTTCTTGCCCGCGATATCGATTTCAAACACGGTCGAAGTAAAGCGGCCCTTCAAGGCTTGCTTCCACAACGTATTGTAGTCGACGGAAATTGCTTCGGCCGGTTTGGCGTCACCATAGATGACGGCCGGAATGTTTCCATCACGACGAGCTTGGCGTGCGGCCCCCTTGCCTGCACGTGGGCGCGCCGTGGCTTTGAGCTCGATGAGCTGCGCCATGGCATTGATTCTCCAACGAAAAATGAGCCCCACACGTTACGCGTGGCGCCCAAACAGCGCTTCCGGCCTCCAAGGGTGCCGTATAGCGTCTCAGCGAAATGCTTGAGATGGCCGGGTTATGCCGGTTTTCGGGTCGTTTGGCAACAGTTGGGGTGTCCCGATGGCGGGCTCGCCGGCCATGGTGATCGCGACAGGCTCATAATTAAGGCTGCAGGCCGTATCAGGCCGGTTACATTAGCTGCCACAATGAATTAGTCGTAAGTATCGGGATTTTAGAGGTGGCTCCGGCAATGACCGGTATTGAACTTTTAGTGCTTGCCGGGCTCATTGGTGCCGCGGCAGCGCTATACACGAGTGTCGGTCATGCAGGCGCATCGGGCTATCTTGCGGCAATGGCGCTGATGGGTGTGGCGCCTGCTGTCATGAGGCCTGCCGCACTTGCCATCAACATTCTAGTCGCGAGCCTTGCGACAGCGCGCTGGACGCGCAATGGGCGCGACCTTGAGTGGCGCTCGCTGTTGCCACTTGTCATCGCTTCAGTGCCGGCGGCGTTCTTGGCTGGTGCCTATCCCTTGTCTGACCGGCAGTATCGGGCCCTCGTTGGGGTGCTGCTCTTGATTGCTGGGATCAAATTTTTGTTTCAACCAAAGCCCGAGGCTGGCCCTGTGCCCGCGCCCTCCAGCATTCCCATCGTCCCCGGACTTGTAACGGGGGCCGTGGTGGGTACCCTATCGGGACTAACGGGCACAGGCGGCGGTATCTTTCTGACGCCGCTCCTGCTGCTGTTTGGGCGCGCGGGCGTGCGTCAAGTATCTGGGCTTACCGCGCCCTTCATTCTCTTGAACTCGATCGCAGCATTGGCTGGCAACGCTGCAGCGCTCAAAGGACTGCCAGCAGAGTTGCCCGTGCTGATGGCGTCGGCGGTGGCTGGCGCGCTGATTGGCACGCAGATCGGCGTCAAATGGGTGACAACCGATACCCTGCAACGCCTCGTCGGCGTTGTGCTGTTGATTGCAAGTGCCAAGTTTCTTTTAAGCTGACTAGGGTCTAATCGATTTTGATTGAATTGTGGACAGGCTCCTAGCCCTGTGTTGCGCCGTGCTTCACTCCAGAAAAACCGCGGCACACTTTTCCGCAAAGCACTCAGGTCTACCGTGCTTCTTGCCGGAAAACCGCTACACACTTTTCCGGAAGCACTCAGGTCTACCGTGCTTCTTACCGGAAAACCGCTACACACTTTTCCGGAAGCACTCTAGGCCTGCGGGAAGCCGCGGCGCGGCGGGCCGACGTATAGCTGGCGCGGGCGGCCGATACGCTGTTCGGGGTCTTCAATCATTTCTTTCCACTGTGCGATCCAGCCGACGGTGCGGGCAACCGCAAACAGCACGGTGAACATTTCGACCGGGAAGCCGATGGCGCGCAGCGTGATACCCGAATAGAAGTCGATATTTGGATAGAGCTTCTTGGAGACGAAATATTCGTCTTTTAGCGCGATGCGCTCCAATTCCATGGCCACCTTCAAAAGCGGGTCATCGTGCTTGTCGAGCGCATCCAGAACTTCGTGGCACGTCTTCTGCATCACCTTGGCACGCGGATCGTAGTTCTTATAAACGCGATGGCCAAAGCCCATCAGGCGGAAGCCCGAGTTCTTGTCCTTGGCCTTAGCGACGAACTCAGGAATGCGGTCAACTGTGCCGATTTCTTCGAGCATGTTGAGAGCGGCTTCGTTGGCGCCGCCATGAGCGGGCCCCCACAGGCAAGCAATGCCTGCGGCGATACACGCAAATGGATTGGCGCCCGAAGAGCCAGCCAGGCGAACGGTCGAGGTCGAGGCGTTCTGCTCGTGATCGGCGTGGAGGATGAAAATACGGTCGAGCGCGCGCGCAACAGTTGGGTTCACGACATAGGGTTCGCAGGGCGTGGCAAAGCACATCTGCAAGAAATTTGACGTGTAATCGAGATCGTTGCGCGGATAGATGAAGGGCTGGCCAATCGAATACTTGTAGGCCATGGCGGCGATCGTCGGCATTTTCGCAATCATGCGATTGGTGGCAACGACGCGGTGGTGCGGATTATTGATGTCAGTACTGTCGTGATAGAAGGCCGACAACGCGCCGACCACGCCCACCATAACAGCCATAGGATGAGCGTCACGGCGAAAGCCGGTGAAGAACCGGGTCATCTGCTCGTGAACCATCGTGTGATTGTTGATGGTCTTGCGGAAGTCGCGGAATTCCCCATTGGTCGGCAATTCGCCGGTTAGCAGTAGAAAACATACGGCGAGGAAGCTGGAATTATCGGCCAGTTCATCGATGGAATAGCCGCGGTAGAGCAGTTCACCCTTATCGCCATCGATATAGGTGATTTTCGACGAGCAATTGGCTGTCGAGGTGAACCCTGGATCGTATGTGAAGCAGCCGGTTTCGCGGTACACTGTGGCGATATCAATGACGTCGGGGCCGATGGTGCCGCTGCGCAATGGCAGTTCCACAGTCTTGCTATTGGTCGTGAGGCTGACTGAACCTGTGGCCGGAGTCTTTGGCAGCGCCTTATCATGTATCGTCATTTCTGTCCTCCGCGCATGGGCGTTGGTGCACGAACTCAGCTTGCGCCTTCGCACCCCCCGTCGAGAGCTGATTCAGTCTCTCAACTCATCTCCAGGCATATTTGTTGCATTGCACTATACAACAGCGCAAACGCAATAAACACCCAAACTATAGTCTATTTTTGGATGCGGTGGCGGATGCAACCATTATTTTTTTAGTTGGTCGGTGAGACGGGCCAGGGCTTCGTCCCGTCCCAGCACTGCCGCAACGTCGAATACGGGTGGAGACACGGCTCGTCCCGTCAGGGCTGCGCGGAGCGGTTGGGCAACCTTGCCAAGCTTGGCGCCGGTTTCCTCGGCATAGGCTCTGACCACGTCTTCAAGTGCCGCCGCCGTCCAATCTGGAACGGCGTTGAGGCGGGGTACGAGGGCGGCGATGGTGAGCAGAGCTTCAGCGTCGAGAGCGGCCTTGGCCTTTTGTTCCAACGCCAAGGGGCGTGGCGCGATGAGGAACAATGCGCCATCGACAAAATCCAAGAGTGTCTTGCAGCGTTCCTTGAGACCGGGCATGGCCTGCGCAAACTTTTCCCAGCCAACGGCCTCAAAGCGCGCCTTGAGATCCGAACCGGTCTTGATGCCAGGCCAATCGGCCAGCATCCGCTTGGCGAATTCGACATCTGGCCGTGGCGGTGCTTTGGGGTCCAATTCCGAAGCCGCTATGGATTGGAAATCGAGCAACGGTAGTAGCTCGGCTGTGCGCTCTAACAATTCTTCATTGCTGGTTTCGCGGATGTAATGACCGTTGAGATCGAGAAGCTTTTTGAAGTCGAAGCGCGACGGGCTGCGGCCAAGGCCGTCAAAATCGAACCATTCGATCAGTTGTTGTGTCGAAATGATTTCCGAGTCGCCGTGGCTCCAGCCCAGCCGCACCAAATAATTGCGCAGTGCGACCGGCAGAAAGCCCATGGCACGATAGGCTTCCGCACCAAGTGCACCGTGACGTTTAGAGAGCTTGGCGCCATCGGGCCCATGGATCAATGGCACGTGCGCCCACACGGGAACCGTCCAGCCCATGGCATTATAGATTTGGGTTTGCCGTCCCGCGTTGGTCAAGTGATCTACGCCGCGGATGACATGAGTCACGTTCATATCGTGATCATCGACGACGACGGCGAGATTGTAGGTCGGAGTGCCGTCCGATCGCAGAATGATCAGGTCATCGAATTCCTTATTCTGGAACACGACATGACCCTGGACTTTGTCCTCGACAGCGGTCTCGCCATCGCGGGGCGCCTTGAGGCGAATCGTGGGTTTGATTTCCTTGGGAGCGTCCTTGGGATCGCGGTCGCGCCAAGGCGATAAAAACAGTTGCGGCCGGCCCTCGGCCTTGGCGGCCTCGCGTGCCGCATCGATCTCCAGCGATGAGCAATAGCAGTGATAGGCGTGGCCATTGGCCAGAAGTTCATGGGCGACCTCGGCGTGCCGGGCGGCCCGTGAGAACTGTGAAACGGCCTCGCCCGTCCAATCGAGTTCGAGCCACGTCAACCCATCCAATATGGCCGCCACAGCAGCCGGGTTATTTCGCTCGCGGTCTGTGTCTTCGATGCGCAGCACGAAAGTGCCGCCGGTGTGGCGCGCGTAGAGCCAGTTGAATAGGGCAGTGCGGCCACCGCCGATATGCAGGTAGCCGGTAGGGGACGGCGCAAAACGCACGACAGGCTTGCCGGCGGCAAGCTTGGAAGGGTCTGACTTCGAAGGTGACATTGGCGGGGCTTACTTCTTTTGCTCGCGGATTGAAGCCGGGCATGTAGCATAGGCGGGGAACCGGGATAAAGGCTGGTGCGTCGGATGAGGCAGGGGGGACGGCCGAGGAG
>JBEBJD010000036.1:0-18615 GCA_040080075.1 Hyphomicrobium sp.
ACCGATGGGTGCCTTGCTTTTCCCAGCAAGCCGATAAGGCTTGCGTCGTCAAGCGCCTGCCCCTCGGCCAAATTGCCCGGCGTCCAGCCCGAACCCATAACTGACGACAGGCCCTAGACCACGACGCAACCTCGAAGAGATACGCGCCCCCAGACGATGCCAAACTCCCAACCTCAATCAACAGCCCCCCGGGCCTGGCAGCGCATGCTGTCGGGCCGCCGCCTCGACTTGCTCGACCCCTCGCCGGCCGACATCGAAATCGACGACATCGCACATGGCCTGGCGCGCGTTGCCCGCTGGAACGGGCAGACGCTCGGCGCACACGCATTGTCTGTCGCGCAGCACGTCTTGATCGTGGAAGACATCGCGGCGGCTCTGCGGGCAGACGATTGGACCCAAGAATGGCGCATGGCTGCCCTTTTGCACGATGCTCCCGAATATGTGATCGGAGATTTGATCAGCCCATTCAAGGCAGCGGTCGGCTTCAACTACAAAGCCTTCGAATTGAAATTATTGGGCGCCATTCACGCGCGCTTCGCAGTGACGTTCCCACTACCCGATGACGTTCAGTCCACAATCAAGACTGCTGATCGCATCGCGGCTTTCTATGAAGCAACCTGTCTGGCCGGCTTTAACCGAAGAGAAGCCGAGCAGTTTTTTGGTCAGCCCGTTGGCCTGCCCAGCAGCCTCTCAGCGGCTCTTACAAACCTGATGCCATGGCCAGCAGAGCACGCACAGTTCGTATTCAAAAAACGCTTCACGACGCTGTATCACAACCCTTAAGTTAAGGGCGTCAACCGCGTTCACAAACCAAATAATGGCGAAATTGTGCTCTACTTCATAGCCTTAGCACAACTCATGTTCCTGAAATTTGCCATGATCAGCGCCTAGCTCCCCTTATCCGAGGGAGGCTAAGCCCGACCTTCTCAAAGGGTCGGGGCCGGCACGGAGGTGAATTTGGCGACAGGGTAGGAGCGGCGCGCAGAGCGATGCACGCCATCGGTCAAGCGCCGCGACGCGCCTTGTCGTCAAATTCACACCGCCCTTCGGGTCGCACGCTTACGGCCGTCCACTGCGTCGCGCACCTCAACCGTAAGCGGCGGCTACGCTATTCGGTACGCTCCTAGTGGATCGGCTCGCAATCGTGCGATGACGATCCCCGAGCCTTTGAGAAGGTCGGGCTAAAATGGCAGAAGCAAACTTACGACGCCGCACATTTGAAGCCGGGGACTCCAGGCGAGCCCCCATGCCTATCGAAATTGCACGCGGCGAAGGAGCGAACGTAGAGATTGGTCTCAATGCCGCAATCGTCGCGGTCATCGACAACGAGCCGGTGGTGCTCGCGGTGCGTGACGAGGCCGAAACAAGTACCTCGCTCGAAGGCCTGCCCTTCGGTCCGTTCTCACCCGTAGATCACCGCACGCTCGAAGGTGGTCTCAGGTCGTGGGTCGCACACCAGACGGGACTGGAGCTGGGCTACACAGAACAACTTTATTCATTCGGCGATCGCGGGCGCCATGCCGAGCAGGGCGATGCCGCTCCACATGTCGTGTCGATCGGCTATCTTGCTTTGACTCATCCCTCTAACGCCGCCAACGTCAGCGGCAGCACCTGGCGCAGCTGGTATCAATATTTCCCTTGGGAGGACTGGCGCAAAGGCCGCCCAGCGCTGCTGGCCTCACTCATCGAGCCCCGGCTCAAGGAATGGGCGGAGCGGCCCCACCGCAACGCAAACCCTGCTCATCCTCTGCAGCGTGCGGATCGCGTGCACATTTGTTTTGGGCTCGATGGCGCAGCCTGGGACGAGGAAAAGGTTCTTGAGCGGTTCGAACTGCTCTATGAGGCAGGTCTCGTCGAAGAGGCCCACCGCGACGGCCGCGATGCAGCTTTGGCATGGGGCACTTCACCCCGGCTCGGTACACCCATGCGTTTCGATCACCGCCGGATCCTGGCAACGGCCATGAGCCGCGTTCGCGCCAAGATCAAATACCGGCCCGTGATTTTCGAACTCATGCCGCCTGAGTTTACGCTGTTCGAACTGCAAAAGACCGTTGAGGCCATTCTTGGTCCTCATCTACACAAACAGAACTTCCGGCGCTTGGTGGAAAGTGCTGGCCTCGTCGAGCCAACGGGTGATGTGAAGTCGCAGACGGGCGGGCGGCCAGCCAAGCTGTTCAGATTCCGCCGCGAAGTCCTGCTCGAACGGCCAGCCCCCGGAGTCCGGGTCAAACCTGGCCGGGCCTAAAGCCCATTCGTTTTTTATGGAAATGAAAGCCTATGGTGCGAACGAGCGTCTCAAGCTTTTGTTTTAGAGTCTGAATGACGTTCCCGATGCGCGCGTGACGTGCTCGCATCGGGAACGATCAGGCTCTAGTGTTCTGGCTTAACAAGCGCTTGGTTCCGGGCTGACGCTGAGGGTACGAAGCGTCAGAGTCGGAACACTAGCCGGACCATGCGCATATCTTAAGCCCTTCGAACGCCTCTCAAGCTGTGCCCTTCTGGCACGGTTTGAGGGGTTTTTTTTATCCATATGAGCATGTCTAAGCGAACGAGGTATGTGCTCGTCTGGATGCATCAACGATCCGATGACAGCTTGCGTATTACAAAGGCTGGGTCCAATACCAAACCCGTCCTTATCAAGCTCGCCCCGGTCCACGCACGATGAGTGATCACTCTAAACTGACCCTCGACAAGCTGGAGGCCGTTGCCGCTGCATGCCTCCATGCCAGCGATGACGCGAAGAAGGCCTTGTATCTCGAGTATCTGGCCCTTGCGGGTGAGTTAATTCTTGAGCAATACCGCGGGACAGCCATCCTTAGTCCACTTCTGGATATTCACGATCATCTGGATGACTTATATTACCGCCAGCCTTCGGGTTATCAAAGTGAAGACCGGCGCAAAGATCTGCAGGCTGCCAATCCGCAAGTGATGGCTCGCGTCTGCGCAGTCATCGATATTTTGGTGGCCGCAGGGTTTTCGCCCGACCACGCCGCACAAACTGTTACCCGCCAGCTGATGACTCGCAAGCTCATGCTGCCCGAGGAAGGCGGAGATTCACGCGGATGGAAGCGCGTCCAAATCTGGCGTCACCGGTTGACCACCCTGGGGCGTGCGCATCCGCAATTTGAGGCGTCGCAAAGTTTCAAAAACGAACTCATCGCGGCTTACGGAGCCGGGGTTGCCAACAAGGCCCTCACACAAGCGCTGTGGGACCGGCGTTCCAACAGTTAGTGCTGCCCGAACACGGCCCTGCTGCTGCCTGGCTGAAGATTTATTCCAACGGCTGCGACGCAATTATTTACGCCTGCGTACTGGAAGAGTGACCGATCCTGCACTAGATTATAGCGATACATTATGCTCTCTTGAAGCATATGATGCGAGTTCCAACTCGCCATGCGCTACGGTGCGTCACTGTTATGCTCTAAACGAGCACAAAAGGCGTTAGAGCTCAGTCCGTGTGGGCTGAAAAAGTTAGGAGGCCAGCATGACTGGAGAAGCTTCGGCAAAGTTCGGGACAAAACCTGCCAAAGCGGCCGCCAAGTCAGCGTCAGCTGCAAAGCCCGTGCCTGCTGCGGCGCGTGCCAGCCTAGACTTCACACCCGCCCTGCAGCGCGAAATGGCGCCGGTATTTGAGCGCGTGAAGCATGTCATTACGCCTATGGAGTGGGTGCATTATGCCCCGCTCATCAATGCCATCAACGAACTCAAAGTGAAGCGTGATGCAGTAATCCTGGCGCACAACTACATGACGCCCGAGATCTTCCATTGTGTCAGCGACTTCAAAGGCGACAGCCTGCAACTCGCCAAGGAAGCCGCGCGCTCCAAGGCCAAGGTCATTGTTCAGGCCGGCGTCCACTTTATGGCTGAGACCTCGAAACTCTTGTCACCGGACAAGACCGTGCTCATTCCAGATTTGCGCGCGGGCTGCTCTCTCGCCGCGTCGATTACCGCCGCCGACGTGCGCCTGTTGCGTGAAGCCTATCCGGGCGTTCCGGTCGTCACCTATGTGAACACCAGCGCAGCCGTTAAAGCCGAATGCGACATCACGTGCACGTCGTCCAACGCCGTTAAAGTCGTCGAGAGCCTCAATGCTCCGCGCGTACTGCTGATACCTGACGAATATCTGTCGAAATACGTACAAACGAAAACCAAGGTCGAGATTATCGCCTGGCGCGGCCATTGCGAAGTACATGAGCGCTTCACTGGCGAAGAACTCGCCGCCTACCGTCTGTCGGAACCCGGCGTCAAGATTATCGCCCATCCAGAGTGCCCGCCCGACGTGATCGCCATGGCGGATTTCACCGGCTCGACCTCGGGCATGATCAACTGGGTGAGGGACAATAAGCCCAGGAAAGCATTGCTGGTCACCGAATGCTCAATGGCCTCAAACGTCGCCGCTGATGTGCCAGATGTCGAGTTCATCAGGCCATGCAATCTGTGCCCGCACATGAAGCGCATCAGCTTGGAGGCCATCTATGACAGCCTGCTTTACATGCAGCACGAGGTGACCGTCGATCCAGCAGTTGCCGTCAAGGCCCGCCGCGCCGTCGAGCGCATGGTCAACCTGACAAACTAGCCTCGCGCATGGCAACCGGCGCTTCTTATCAAGCCGCCACGTGCAAACAAGGGTGAGTGCATCTCATGACCAAGATCAGCCGCCGGAGCGGATTCAAGGGCTTCAAATGCCCCAAGCCTCAGCTTGGACCGGGTGACGTTGTTATTGTAGGTGCGGGGCTTGCGGGTTTGTTTACTGCGCTCAAATTGTCGCCGCTGCCGGTCACGGTCGTCGCCGCAGCTCCCTTGGGTCAGGGCGCATCCAGCATGTGGGCGCAGGGCGGCATTGCAGCTGCCATTGGCGAAGGCGACACGCCCCAAGCCCACGCCACCGATACGATCGCAGCAGGCGCCGGCATTGTCGACGAACGTGTCGCCCGGCTGGTCGCCTTCGAGGCACACGAACGCATCGCAGATCTGCTGCGCTATGGCGTGCCCTTCGATCGCGATCTCGAAGGGCACCTTGTGCTCTCGCGCGAAGCGGCCCACTCCGAAAAGCGCATTGTGCGCGTATCGGGCGACAGGGCTGGTGCTGCCATCATGCAGTCATTAATTGCTGCGGTGCGCGCCACACCTTCGATCCGCGTGCTTGAGCACCATGAAGCCGAAGAACTTCTGGTCGAGGACGGCCGCGTCACAGGCGTGCGTCTCATCCGTTCCGAGGAACAGGGCAACGGCACTTTCGACTTCCTTCCCGCCAGCGCCGTTGTGCTGGCGACCGGCGGCACGGGCGCCCTCTTTGCCGTCACCACCAACCCAGCCTATGCGCGCGGAGAAGCCTTAGCCTTCGCGGCCCGGGCTGGAGCGGCCATCGCCGATGCTGAGTTCGTGCAATTCCACCCGACCGCCATCGACTGCGGCATCGATCCAGCACCCCTCGCCACCGAAGCCTTGCGCGGCGAAGGCGCCATCCTCGTGAACCGCGACGGGGAACGCTTCATGACGGCGCTGCACGCGGACGCCGAACTGGCCCCACGCGATGTCGTCGCGCGCGGCGTTTTTGCTGAGATCGCGGCTGGCCGTGGGGCCTTCCTTGACTGCCGCAAGGCCATTGGCGCGCATTTCCCAACCGCGTTTCCGACCGTCTACGCGCTCGCCATGAAGGCCGGTATTGACCCGGTCACGGATCTCATTCCTGTGGCGCCGGCCGCGCACTATCACATGGGCGGCGTCGCCACCGATCAGGTTGGCCGCACATCGGTTGAAGGACTGTGGGCGGTGGGCGAGGTCGCCTCAACGGGCCTGCATGGCGCCAACCGGCTGGCGTCGAACTCGCTGCTTGAGGCGGTCGTCTTTGGCGCCCGCGCCGCAGCAGACATTCTGAAGTTACTTCCCGCCGGGCAAGTGGCACCGCGCGCCAAGCTTTCACGAGTCAAGCTCGCGAGCCACCCCAACTTGGAACAGCGCACCACGGCTCTGGCGCTGCTCCGCAAGACCATGTCGCTGCATGTGGGCGTGATCCGGTCCAAAGCCAGCCTGACTGTGGCGCTGGCCACGCTGACTGGCATCGAACGCAATGCAAAAGGAGATACCATCCTTGCCAATATGGCGCTGGCGGCGCGCCTTATCACGGCAGCCGCGCTTCTGCGCAAGGAAAGCCGCGGCGGTCATTGCCGGTCCGACTACCCAACAAGCAATCCGGATCTGGCCTATCGCTCCACCGTTACGCTCGATGACTTGGCACGGCTCGATGCTCCGGCAAAGCCTGCAGTCAAGCCTGTGATGGCACGCAGCGGGACGGAACTTCCGTTGTGAAAAAAACGCTCGCCGGCACCAGCGAAGCAGGCTTCAATCTGCCGCCCCTGCTCGTCACACGCGCAGTGGAGGCCGCATTACTCGAAGATTTAGGGCTCGTTGGCGATATTACCACCAATGCCACGGTCAGTGCATCCGCGCGCGCATCAGCGGTGTTTGCCGCCCGGGCACCAGGCGTGATCAGCGGTTTGGATGTAGCGCGCGAAGCCTTCCGGATCTTGGACCCCTCCGTCAAGTTTGAAGCTCTGCTCCACGACGGAGCCCAGATCAACGCCAAGCAAGTGGCGGCCAAAGTCTCGGGACCCGCTCGCGCCATTCTGACGGGCGAACGTGTGGCACTCAACTTTATGGGCCGCATGAGCGGCATCGCCACGCTTACGCGCCTCTATACCGATGCGATCAGCGGAACCAACTCCCGCATCGCCGATACGCGCAAGACAACGCCTGGGCTGCGCGCCTTCGAGAAGTACGCCGTTCGCTGCGGCGGCGGGCAAAATCATCGCACAGGATTGTTTGATGCCATCTTGATCAAGGACAATCACATTGTCGCCGCGGGCGGCATCAAGGCGGCAATCAACGCGGCGCGATCTCACGCCGGGCACATGGTCAAGATCGAAGTCGAGGTCGATACCCTCGACCAACTCAAAGAGTTGCTTGAACACAAGATCGATGCCGTTCTCCTCGACAACATGACACCGGATATGCTGCGTAAAGCCGTCGCCATGGCCGGCGGCCGCGTCATCACTGAAGCATCCGGCGGCGTCAACCTGCAGACAGTGCGCGCCATCGCCGAGACCGGTGTCGATTTGATTTCGGTTGGCGCGCTGACACATTCGGCCATGGTCCTCGACCTGGGGCTGGACTTTGACTCCGCCACTTGACCGGTTGATTGGTGTCACCCGCAAATCACGCTACAACGGCCACACTTCACGCGGCGTGGATGACCAGTAGTTCCGGCGTTCTTCTTAACATGCCGTGGAATTCCCTGCCGTAGGCTTAGTAGCCCCTTCAACATTCCGGAGACCGCAATGCCGGCCTTTACAACGTCACATGGCATCATCGGTGTATCGAACTGGGGTTATCAGTTGCAGGGCCTCAACGGGGCGCCCCTCAATCCCGATCCTTACGCGGCCAGCCCGCACGATCTCGTTGTCATCGACTATTCCAGCAACGGCCGCGACGAGGGGATGCATACGCCGGCACAAATCGCCGCTATCCAAAACAAGCCGGGCGGCGCCGTTGCGCTATCCTATCTGTCAATTGGCGAAGCAAGCGACTTTCGTAACGACTGGAACCCGGCATGGACCGCTACGGGCCTTGCCAGTGGTGCGCTCACGGCAGCCGCGCCGCATTGGCTGGGCCCCACAAACCCAGACTGGCCCGAGAGCCGCAAGGTGCGCTACTGGGAAAGCGGCTGGCAGGACGAAATATTCAACGCCGCTCACACCGGCGCCCTCGACAAGATCGTCATGCAGGGTTTTGATGGGGCCTACCTCGACATCGTCGATGCCTATTACTTCTGGGCCGTTGAGGCGACCGCAGGACAACGGCAACCCGGCGATCCTGCCGTGGGCGACGAACACGACGCGAGCGCCCGCATGATTGACTTTATCGTGGCCATGACCGCGCACGCACGCCAGACCAATCCAGATTTTTTTGTCATTCTTCAGAATGGGGATTTCATCATCGATGCCTTAGAGGGCGTGGAGCCAGCCCGCAAGGCGGCACTTCTCGATGCTATTGGCGGCATCGCCGTAGAAGACGTCTACCTGCGCGGTGGCAATGATGCAGAGAACAATGCCTTCAGGCCCGATGCGGAGCGCATTGCCGTTCTGCAACGCGACTTCCTCGGCAATGGCAAGGCGGTCTTTGCCGTCGACTACGTGACCGATCCTGCCCTAATGGGTCAATTCGTTGAACGCGCCCTTCATGATGGATTTATTCCAACAGTGGCCCCCAACCGGGATCTCGACCGCCCCTTCGCCGCCCTGCAATCACCGTCAAGCGTAACTGAAAGCGCCGATCTGGTTGCGGGAACGGCTGGGGCTGACAGCATCGGCGCGCTCAGTGGCAACGATTGGATTTTTGGCTTTGGCGCCAATGACGTTCTTGACGGAGGCGATGGGCAGGACAAGCTTATTGGCGGCAACGGGCGGGATATTCTGCATGGCGGCGGTGAGCGCGACACCTTCATATTCCAAAGTGCAGCAGAAACGCACCGAGGATCTTTGAAGGACAAGATCACCGACTTTGAGCGTCATATCGACCGGATCGATGTTCGTGCCATCGACGCCAGCACTAAGGCAGCAGGCGACCAGGCGTTCAAGTGGATCGGTAAGCAGGGTTTCCACGGTCAAGCCGGTGAACTGCGCTTTCATGATGCTGGCCGCAACGCATATGCCGAGGGCGACATCAATGGCGATGGCCGCGCCGACTTCAAAATTCTAGTGCTCAATATTGCCGGTCTCGATAAGGGCGATCTCATTCTGTAAGCGATGAATGCTATTCCAACCCGCTTCGATAGTGGCCGGCTGGTCGAAACTCCCCCACTGGAACGCCAAGCCGGCCGCTTTTTGATGCGGTCAGCGCCAACAAGATCGTGCATTGCACAAGAGATGCGCAGCCAGATGATTGGACCATCGGCAGTTCATTCGTGCCTAGGAAATAGGCACGCTTATCTTAAATTGGGTGCTGTTGGGCGTTGACTTCGCATGATGCGCGTTCGACACTTTCACTGGGAGTAGTCGCAAGCTCACTCTCAGGCGAAGTTTTGGCTTGGCTCAAATTTGGAGGTGTCTCGTATGAATTTGCGCACGACTCGAATGTTTGCGGCCAGCGTTGCCGCAATCACGGCGACGGCCACATGCACTTTGCCGGCCCTATCTGCCGCCCCTGAGTCACCCGACCCCATCAAAATTGCGCTGTTCGATTGGACCAGCGTCAATCTCAATGCAAAAATCCTCGGCGGCATTCTGGCGAAACTAGGCTACACCGTCGAATATCCGACGGCCGATTATCTCTCGAGCCTCACAACGGGGCTGACTAACGGAGACGTGACCGTTGGCATAGAATACTGGGATACTACGGCTGGAGAGGCCATGAAGGCGTCCGATGCCACCGGACAAACGGAGCGCCTCGGTGCGCTTGGGCCCAAAGCCAAAGAAGAGTGGTGGTATCCGCTTTATATGAAGGAAAAATGCCCTGGCTTGCCCAATTGGGAAGCCCTCAAAGATCCTAAATGCGCAGCTGCCTTCTCGACCCCAGAAACCGCACCCAAGGGCCGTTATCTTGGCGGGCCCGTGACCTGGGAAGGTTTTGACGACGAGCGCGTCGTGGCGCTTGGACTTCCGTTCACCGTTGTTCACGCCGGCACTGACGGCGCCATGTTTGCTGAACTCGACTCCGCCTATCAGCGCAAAGCGCCGATCATGGTTTGGGTTTACTCACCACATTGGGCCCCGGCAAAGTTCCAAGGCGAATGGGTGGAATTCCCCAAGCACACCAAGGAATGCTATGAAGACGAAAAGTGGGGTGGAAACCCGGCCGCGAAATACGACTGCGGAAAGCCGTCTGGCGACATTTGGAAGTACTCTTGGAAGGGTATGAAGGATAAGTGGCCGCTAGCCCATAAAATCGCTCAGGCCTACACGATTGATACTGCGGAGCTGAATAAGCTCTCGGGACAAGTCGACCTCGATAACAAGCCATTGGACGAAGTTGCAGCCGGGTGGGTTGCCGCCAATGAAGCCAAATGGCGCGCCTGGGCGAAGTAACCGGCCGTCATTACCAAATGCAAAAACTGAAACGGCGCAGCGTCAGGCCGCTGCGCCGGATTCTAGGTTCCAGTTTATTTTGTGGAACACTCACGACATGAACTTTGTCCCGCCCATTCGAGAAACCGCATCGGCTTCAGACCAGCGTCCTGTCAAACTAGCTTGCCACAACCTGTGGAAAGTGTTCGGCGAAGGTGCGGCCGCGTTCATCGCCAAGTACGGGGCAACGGCGGCATTGGAAGATCTTGCGGCAGCCAAGCTAGTGGGTGCCGTCCGCAATGCTTCCCTCGAAGTTCGCGAAGGCGAGATATTCATTGTGATGGGCCTTTCAGGCTCGGGCAAGTCTACGCTGGTGCGGTGCATGTCACGCCTCATCGAGCCAACGGCAGGCCACGTCGATCTTGATGGCAAGGATCTTCTCAAGGCGACAGACAAAGAACTGATTTGGATTCGCCGCCACAAGATGGGCATGGTGTTCCAGCACTTCGCCTTGCTGCCACACCTCACAGTCCTGGAAAACGTGGCCTTCCCTCTATCCGTTCAAGGCGTCGGCCGTGCGTCACGCGAAGCGCGCGCCCGCGAAGTCATTGACCTCGTAGGTTTGGGGGGGCGCGAGAGCTTTTATCCGCGTGAATTGTCGGGCGGCCAGCAGCAGCGCGTTGGCATAGCGCGCAGCCTCGCTGTCAAACCGGAAGTTTGGTTTCTCGATGAGCCCTTCTCTGCACTCGATCCATTGATCCGCCGCGAAATGCAAGCCGAATTGCTGCGCCTGCAAAGTGTGCTCAAGAAGACGGTCGTGTTCATTACACATGACTTCGACGAGGCCATCCGGCTTGCAGACCGCATCGCGATTATGAAGGATGGGGAGATCATTCAAACCGGCACACCCGAAGATCTCGTACTCCATCCGGCGACAAACTATGTGGCTGAGTTTACGCGCGACGTGCAGCGCTCAAAAGTAATGTCGGCAGGCAGGCTCATGCGTCCGGCAATGGGTCATGGCGATTTTGGCGGTGAGGTCAAGGCGACTGACAAGGTCGCCTCGTTCGCCGCGCAAATCGTGGCCGCCAAGAAAGTGCTGGCCGTTCTCGATTCCAGCGGACGGGTCGTGGGCGTCGTGACGCCAGAAGACGTAATCGATCTGCTTGCCGGCCGCGAGCAACCCAACGGACAACGCCTATGACCGTTGCCGCCCAGGACTTTACCCGCCCCGCGATCCGCATATCGCCGTGGGTTTGGATCTGGACCATCGCAATCATTGCGACCGCCTCACTCTATTTGCGGCCGGATTTAGCTCCCTGGGCTGTTGACTATCCGGCAACAGCCATCATCCCTATTGCCGAGTGGACCAGCGCCTTGATGGCGTGGCTAAAGATCAATCTGACTTGGTTCACGCGCTGGCTCACCGACGTTTTCAATATTCCGCTGAGTTGGGCATTCAATCTCTTGGCCAAGGGTTGGAAGTTGGGGCCGGGTCCGGATGCCCTCGTCTTGCCGCGCCTGTCGTGGGTGGGCATCTGCGCCACCTTCGCGATCATTGGTTATGCGCTCGGCGGCTGGCGTCTCAGTGCCGTGGCGGCCACCGGGATGCTCTACATCGCCCTATTTGGCCAATGGGAAAGTTCGATGCTGACGCTGGCGCTGATACTCATCAGCGTGCCGGTGTGCATTTTCGTCGGTCTTGGACTTGGCGTCCTGTCGTTTCGCAAGCCGGCCATCGACAAGTACATTATGACGCCGATGCTCGATCTGATGCAGACGATGCCGACGTTTGCCTATCTAATCCCGATGCTCCTGCTGTTCGGCAATAGTCCTGTATCCGCGATGATCGCGACGGCAATTTTCGCCATGCCGCCAATGGTGCGCGCCACCGTGCTGGCGTTGCAGCGGGTGCCCCATGAGATCGATGACTTCGGCGAGATGGTGGGGTGCACGCCACGGCAGAAACTGCTGTCGGTGCTGCTGCCTTCTGCTCGTCCTACACTCATGGTCGGCGTCAATCAGGTCATCATGCTCGCCCTCAACATGGTGATCATCTCGTCGATGATCGGGGCCGGCGGACTGGGTTACGATGTTCTCCTGGCGTTGCGCGCGTTGAAAATTGGGCAAGGCATGGAAGCGGGCCTCGCCATTGTTGCACTCGCTATTGTTCTCGACAGACTGAGCCAGGCCGCCGCCGTTCAGCGCGCACCTCTACACTTGGATCAGGCGCCATTTTGGCAGCGCTACCCATATATCACCATGGCAGTGGCGGCTCTGGCGATTACAACACTCTTAAGTGTCTTTTTGCCCGTATTTGCAGGCGTCCCCAAGGCCATTACAATATCGACGGCTCCGTGGTGGAAGGCAGGTGTCGATTGGCTCACCATCAACTACTTCGATGCCATCGAGGCGTTTCGCACCGCACTCTTGATCCATATCTTGAACCCTGTCCGGGCGTTTCTCGAAGGCTTTCCGTGGCTCGGCGCCGTACTGTTGATCGGTCTTGCAGGCTTCAGGCTAGGCGGGGCGCGGCTGGCTGCCATCGTTGTTCCCATGACACTTTTCTGCGCAGTAACGGGGCTCTGGGAAAAAACCATGGCTACATTGTACCTATGCGGTGTCGCGGCCTTCCTTGCTGCCGCACTTGGCATCCCCATAGGCTTCCTCGCCTCTCGCAATGACCGGGTAGAAGGCGTCGTCAACACCATCATCGACACCCTGCAGACGCTGCCGTCATTCTGCTTCATCATACCGGTTGTGATGCTGTTTCGTGTCGGCGACGTGACCGCCCTTATTGCCACCGTGTTGTTCGCCATTGTGCCCGCGATCCGCTACACCAACCTGGGCATCCGCCAGATCTCACCGTCGCTGATCGAAGCAGCCACGGTCGCGGGCTGCACGCCCCGGCAGACGTTCTTCCGTGTCCAACTCCCACTCGCCTTGCCAGAGATTATGCTGGGCCTCAATCAGACCGTTCTTCTGGCCCTGAGCATGATCATCATTTGCGCCATGATCGGCACGCGCGATTTGGGGCAAGAAGTTTTCATTGCATTGGCTAAGGCCGACGCAGGCCGCGGCATCACCGCGGGCTTTGCCATTGCCTTCATCGGCATTGTCGCAGACCGGCTGATGCGCGGCTGGGCAGATCACATGCAGAAAAAACTGGGGCTGAGGTAGGCGGCGGCAGCCCTGCGAACACTGGGAAGGCGCAATTCTCGCGGCTCAATAGTACCAGTCAACCGGCTGACCGCAATTCAATGGCCATTGAGCCGGCGAAGCTAGGGTCTAGCCAGTTTTGATTGAATCGCGGACAGACCCTAGCTCTCTGTTTTATCGCGCTTCTATCCGGAAAACCGTGTCCCACTTTTCCGGAAAGCACTCTAATTCAGCAGCCGCCGGTCGACAGGTGGCCGCAACGCCTCACCCACTAGCGAAGCATCTATTTCTTTGAAAAAATTCCGAGCGCTGGTGTGTCCATCATCACGCTCCATCACATTATTCACGTGAGGTGACGAGGCAGACTCGAATACGCGCAGTGCGTGGTCTAGGGCTTCCGAAATTTTGCTACAGTAGAAAGCCGGTTCATTGTAACCGCCAGGCGTGTATTGAAAACCGCGTTCTGTAACGAGCCATACACCTCGCACATGCCCATTTTTTGAGATGACAACGTATCCCTCGGCATTCTCGGTCACGGTCAGTCCGCGCGCCAACAGTGCCCCCAGCTTCCTGAGGCACAACAGTAGATAAATCTTTTGGCGGGCACGTGACATCGGGCAAAATCCATAAGCAAAGCAACTTTAATAAATGCGGCCCGCCGTGGCTTACTCATGAGGTCTACAGCGGCGGATGCTAGAGCATTTTCCGAAAAAGTGGTTCCTGGTACTTCGTCGAAAATGCGACAAAACCATTTGTTAGAGCGCGCAACCGATACCATCGGATCGCAATGCGCTCTAATGGCTATTTGATATCAATCTAATGGATCAATTGCCACGATTAACGCTTGTATACGGTACTCAATCTCTCAAATGTTCATGTCAAGTTTGATAAATTTTGACCCAAATCACATGCGCCTTATCTCGACTCAACCCTGGCTCACTCACATGGCGAGCCACATAGGTGCCGGCCAGCCGCACAACATCGCTTGCCATAGCAGCTGCCCCACACGGCAGTTCTTCAACCGTCCAAGCGGACAATGCCGTCGAAACATGTGAAGAAAATTCCGCATAGCGTGGATCGAGCAAAATGGGAGAATAGCGGCAAGTTAGCTGGCTAACCCAAAATCATCTTTCGGGTGGGCAACCCCTGGATTGCTGCTTACCCGATACACAGCTGGCCTAATTCAGCAAAGGCCGGGAGGCGACTTAGGCCCCATTGAAAAGACTGGTGCCGCTTAGGTGACTCGAACACCTGACCCCGTCATTACGAATGACGTGCTCTACCGGCTGAGCTAAAGCGGCAAACCATCGTAGGAGGCGAGGGATAGCCGCTCACGCTCTCGATTGCAAGCTCGTGTTCTGGATCAAACGCCTGGTTCCTGGCGAAGGTCGCCAAGCGTTTGTGAATCCAGAATACAATCAATAGTTGGCTAAGGTTCCCGGCTGACGCTGAGGGTACGAAGCGTCAGAGTCGGAACGCTTAGGATTGATGCCTCTAGAACTGCCCCTTTGTTTTGGGCCGGGACCATTCCTGCCATCACGACAAACGGTATGGCCAGGGCCGGATCGAATCAGTCTCCAGATCAGATTCGGGCTCTGGGCCGGGATCGTCGGGGGCATGCAAAGGCACAATAACGGCGGGCTCGGCTTGCCGCCTTTGCAGGCCACTGCCGGGCATTTGTGTCGCGGACTTGCGAGCCGCCTTGCCGGCGGCACCTGAGTTTTCCGTCCCGCTGCTAACCGGTTTGGACGCAGGGGCAGCCACACGCTGACCTTTAGCCGCATGGGCCGAAGGTGTTGGGGCCGCCATGCGCTCCTCAGGCCTAATCGGCTGGCCAACGGGCTGTGCCTCGACGGCAAGGCCGGACTCTGCGTCCCCCTGATTTTCTTGTCCCTGACGCTGCGAAGCGCCGCGGGCGGCAGAGCGGCTAACTGGGGCAGTGACCACAACGTCAGCTTCGTGCGCCTCGATGCGCCGGCTCGCCGTTACGGGCTTGCCTTCCTTGGACTCGGAACTGCTAGCGGGCCGGAGGACTTGCGCCTGTCCAGACAATTCGCTGGGCGTCTCGCGAATATTTGAAGTCTCTCCCGCTGGCGAACCATCAAGTACGGCTTCAAGCGCCATCAGATCGTCGAGAGGCGACGATGTGCCTGTCACACTGGAAGCAGTGTCAAATTCCTCGACCGGTACGCGCCATTGGAATGCGTCGAGCACACCGGTGACGGGAGAGGCTGGCGCCCAGCTTTCGGCGACGACCCCGTCGGCGGTCCAGGCTGGATCGCGCGCGGCATGAACGGCACGTGCCAGCCATTCGCGCACGCGCCCCCTGTCGCCATGCTGTTCTTTTTCCAGCCGCGCCATGAGCGTTGCGACGCGGCGCGTCAGGCGGCCTTCGAGTAGCGGCGACAAGGCATCCCTCGCTTCTTCAAAGTCGTGGGCCTCGATGGCCGCATTGGCGACTGCGATGGCGCCTTCGCTGGCGTGAGGATTGAGAGCGGCCAATTGTTTGACGCGGTCGAGCCGGTCGCGCGGACTGTCGCCGATGCGGGCATAGGCATAGGCGGTTGCCAGATCGGGATGGGGGGAGCGCGACCAGGTCCGCTGCAAGACTTTTGCCGCCTTTGCCGTGTTGCCGCGTGCGGCTAGCAACCGCCCGGCAATGGCAGCCGCCGGCACGAGATCCTTGGCGAGGGCGTGCGCTTCGAGTGCCAGACCCAGTGCCTTGTCGGATTGGCTGTCCTCCAAAGCAATGGCCTGCCCCGTCAGCAAGACGGCCCGGCGGCGATCGATGGCCGCTTTTTCGAATGTTCCATGGCGGCGCGAAACATTCAGTGTGTCAAGGGCGCCGGGCCAATCGCCGTTTTTGCATTGCAGATCGAATAGGCCTTCGACGGGCCAGCTCAGTTTCGGGTTGAGGGCGATGGCGCGTTCGGCGAACTGCCGCTGGGCCTCACTTTCGCCTTCGCGGGCCGCCTCCAGGTATAGGCCGCGCAAGCCCAACTGTTCCGTGTCGGGCGCCGAAAGCATGGCCTCGAAAATGCGCCGTGACGTAGCGCGATCGCCGGACAACTGAGCAGCCTGAGCGCGCAATAAGTGCGTCAGCGGCTCATTTGGCAGTGATTTGCGCGCCTGCAAAGCATAGCGCGTGGCTGACATGCGGTCTCCTGCACCTACGGCAATCATACCCGAAGACAAGGCATCGAGGCCCCGCTGCTGGCGCCGTTTGGTGATGAAATGACTGACTGCTGCCGGACTCGTCCAGATCTGGCGCGCGATCGACCACAGACATATGCCCACGGCCGTCAACACTGCGGTCAGCACCACGACCTGGAACACCGTCGGTTCGGCGTGATAGCCCTGCCAATCGACGACGATGGTTCCCGGATTATCGGCAAGCCAGGAGAAGCCGAACGACAGGCCCAGGATGGCCACAAGAAATGCAACGAGACGGGTCATACGAGGCACCCTTTAGCGTTTATGGCTATAGCGTTTATGGCTGGTTCTGGATGGCATTTGCGGGACCCCAATTTAGTCCGGCTTAACGATTGCGGATGACTCAGCGGCCGCCGCACTTTTTCCCGTCAGCGAAGCTTTAAGACCCGTCTCAACCGCCGCAATGGCGGTATCAACTGTATGACGGGCTTCCACGTTGGACAACCAAGTCTGCACGGGTGCGGCCGCCCGCGCGGGCAGATCCTTGGCCAGCGTCAGCACATCGCCAAGTTGTCCAGCTTTGACTGCCTTTTCGATACGCGACATCACCGCTTCCGCGCTCTTATCGGTATCGGCATGGTCGACCTTACGCACGCGCACCGCTAACTTGGCACCCGCCAGCAGCCGATCCATCACCGAGCCTTCCATCACCGCGGTATCCGCGTCAATGGCAGCCGTAATTATTGGACCTAGATCGCGCTGCAGCTCGGAAAGCGATTTGACGCCTGTGTCCTTGAAGCGATCCAGAATGGCGAGATCTACTTTTCCTGCGGCCGCCTTTTTCACGTCGGCAAGTTCGTTGGCATAGCCCTGACCCCGTTCAAGCGCCCGCTTCAGGTTGGCGAGTTCAAGCGTCACGACGATGCGCTCGGCGCTGATTTTGCGTTCGTCTTCACTCTTGACGACAGCCGCAAGGTTCTGCTCGAGAGCCACCAGCTTTTCGCTCACTGGCGAGACCGCAGAAGCCACGTCGGCAGGCCGGGCGACCGTGCTGAGCTGGGTATCGACGGCGCTCTTGAGCCCATTCAGAGCGCTCGACAGCTTGGCGGACTCCTCTTGCACCACTTGCATCGTGGCGCCCAACCGTTCGCTTTCCGATTTTTGCACCTCGATGCCTTGCCCCAGCCGCGCCGCATCGGTCTTGAGAGCAGCCAGTTCGCGGTCAAGGCGTTCGGTGCCGGTACGCGCCTTCTCGCTCGCCTCCGACGCTGCAGCAAGACGAGCCTCAAGCTCGATGATGAGACCCTTGCGAATCTCGGCTAGCTTAGTGTTGAAACCAGATTCCAGATCCGAAACTTTGCCGGTCACGGCGGCCAAGCCCTGAATGCGTCCCTTGTCGGCGTCGGTGCCGGCGGCGGCGGCTAATGTGGCCAACCGTGATTCAAGTTTCTCCAGCCGTTCGCCGGCATAAATCTCGCTTGCCTGTTTGGCGCTTCCGGCAGCGGCTTTGGCGCCCTCAGCCAAGGCGGCCTGTGCCGATTCCAGCGCCTTGACCGCAGCGGCGGTGTCATCGAATTTGTCGAGGCGCGCTGAAAGCGCCGCGACTTCAGAGGTAGGCGCAGTGTTGGCGGAGGCGGAAGCCTTGACAGCGGATTCGAGTGCGGTTGTCCGCTTCTGCAGATCGAGCGCCGTCTCATGCATGGCGGCACCCGGCGTTTTAAAGCCGAGCATCGGCGCCACTTGATCGGCACCAAACAGCGCCAGCAGTCCGCCTGCAACGCCAGACAAGAGGTGCGCGAAAACGCGCGGCGCTGGACGCGCCGGCTGCGGCGATGACGCGGCCTTACCCGGCGCCGCCGTTTCCGCATTGAGAGACGTGGTCTCTTGCGCCTTGGTGTCACCGGGTTTGGCATCACCAAGCTTGGCGTTTGTCTGTTTCGGGCCCGAGGATTTGTCGTTGTCAGAAGGGCTCGCCGCAGGCGCCGCGACGGACGTGCCCTTCACCTCGACGGCTTTGAGATCGAGAGTGGCGTGAGGCCGTTTGCCAGCCTCCGATGGGGCGGAGTCTTTCTTGTCGGTCATAGTCGTAACGAAGCTCCAAACTCAGGTTCGCAGGGCGGCTAGTGTCCTTCAGTCTCCGAAATGCCTTCATGTTTCGCCGCACCTTCGTCAAGGCATTTCGGAGACTGAAGGACACTAGAAAACCTAATGATTCTAGTGTGGTTCTTGTCTCGCAATTGCC
>JBEBJD010000019.1:0-4264 GCA_040080075.1 Hyphomicrobium sp.
CGCACGATGTTTTCGATCTCGACGATAGCGTCATCGACGAGAATGCCGGTGACGAGCGTGATACCAAGCAAGCTGACGAGATTGAGGGAAAACCCCAAAAGGCTCATGACCCAGAAGGTTGGAATAACTGACAGCGGCAATGCGATGGCCGTGATCAGGGTAGCCCGGACGTTGCGCAAAAAGACAAACACCGTGAGAATGGCGAGAGCTGCACCTTCCAGCAGCGTCAGCATAGCGGCTTCATAGTTGCCGGCCGTATAGGCCACCGCGTCATCGATTTTCTTGATTTCAATGCTTGGGGTTTCGGCCGCCAACTCTGCCAGCCGCTTTTCGACGACGGCCGCTACAGAAATCTCGCTTGATCCCTTTGAGCGGAAAACGGCGAAGGACACGACCGGTTCCGCGTTGAGCGTAGCAAAGCTTCTCGGTTCCGTTGCATCATCGATGACGCGGCCTAGTTCGATCAGCCTGACATCGCGCCCGCCAGGGATCATGATCTTTGTTTCAGCCAGGTCCTGCACCGTGCGAGCGCCGGCGAGAATGCGGATGGCCTGTTCCTGGCCGCCGACTTCGCCACGGCCCGAGCCTATATCGACGTTTGTCGCGCGAACCTGACGGCTGACCTCGGCTGCCGTGATGCCAAGGGCCAGCAATCTGTCTGGGTCGAGCAGAACGCGAATTTCACGTTCGACGCCGCCATAGCGTTCGACACGTCCGACGCCTTTCAATCCCTGTAGTGCCCGCTTGATGACGTCGTCGACATGCCAGGAGAGGGCTTCGAGGGTCATGCCTGGTGACTTGGCTGCATAGGCAAGTATGGCCTGGCCTTCGACGTCGATGCGCTGGACGTTGGGCTCATCGATGGTTCGTGGCAGATTAGGCCGGACTTTTTCGATGGCGTCCTTGACGTCGTTGACGGCCCGGTCGGTGTCGATCTCGAGACGGAACTCAATCCCGGTCGTCGACTGTCCGTCGGTCAATGTCGAAACTAAATGTTTGACACCTGTGATGTTCGCGACGGCGTCTTCGACGATCTTCGTTACTTGAGTTTCAAGTTCTGCAGGTGCGGCGCCAGACTGAGTAATTGTGACCGCAATAACGGGAATGTCGATGTTAGGGAACCGCGTAACGGGCAATGTGCGGAAGCTCATCACGCCCAGCATGCACAATACGGCAAACAGCAGTATTGCCGGCACGGGTCTGCGGATCGAGTATGCCGAAAAATTGATGTTTGAACTCATTGGACTTCGCTCGCCGTGCGTGGGTCGCTGATGCCCGTGCTGACGTTGTTGCCGTTGTCATCACCGTCAATAGAGATCGCGCGTACCGCATCGCCATCGCGCAGAAAAGAACCAGCCCTTGCAATTACTTGATCGCCCTCGGCAAGTCCGCTCTTGATTTCGACAAGGCCTCCAGCAGTTAGCCCTGTGGTGACCGTCCGGCGTTGAACTCTGCCGTTGACGACAGCCAGTACGGTGCTCTGGTCACCAGCGGTGCTTATGGCTGTGACAGGCAGGGCCAGTCCGTGGCTAACCGCGGTTTCAATAATTCCGCTGCCAAACGCACCGGTCTTGAGTGAAGGGTTGTCGCCAAGGAAAATCCGCACGCGCCCAAGCCGTGTCGCTGGATCAATTTCCGGAGAAATCAGGCGCAGCTTGCCGGCCGCTTCTATGCCGCCTGCCACCTTCACGATAGCCGCCTGGCCGGCCAGCAGTTTGGGAATCTGGCTCTCGGTTACTTCTGCATCGAGTTCTATTTCGCCATCTTGAATGATGCGGAACAGAGGTTCTCCGGCGCCGGTCCCGGCCGACGAGGCGATCGCGCCAAGCCTTGCTCCGCGCCGCGATATGAGGCCCGATGCGGGCGCGCGCACTTCGGCATTACTGCGCCGCCATGTCAATTCCCGGCCGCGTGCTTCGACTTCGGCTCGTGCGGCTTCGGCTGCCTTAAGGCCATCGCGCGCCGCAACGAGTTGAGCCTGCGATGTATTGGCGGCAGATTCGCGCTGGTCGTAGGTGCTGCCCGAAAGATAGCCCTCCTTGTTCAACGGTTTTGCCCGCGCCAAGCTGTTCTTGGCTTCTTTTACACGTGCCTCGGCCTCGACGATTTGGCTTCTCGCTTGCGCAATCGCGGCTGTATTGCGGGCCAAACTGGCATCGTTCTGGGCGACCAGGGAATCGAGTGTCTCGGATACGAGCTTTGCAAGAATATCGCCCTTTTTGACCCGGTCTCCTTGATCAACCTTGATCTCTACGACCTTTAGTCCCTCTACTTCCGGGGCAACCAGAATTTCTTCACGTGCCACCAGCGATCCGGTCACAAGAACAGTCTCGGCAAAATCGTTGGCTGTGACACGCACGACGCTGACCGAAGGGGCCTTGACCACGGACTCGGCGGGTGTTGCTGTAAGTGCGGTGGTGGGTGTGTGGAAATATTTAGCAGGGTCCAGCTTGTACGCTGAAACCCCAAGTGCCGCCGCAGCTGCCAGGGTCAGTGCTGTTTTGACAGCTTTCATGGCGCCACCTCGTGATGACCGCTCACAGCACCCTGTTCCACGGGGTTGAGCAATTGCTTGATCAGCGCCACCATGGCTGGGATCATGGAATTGGCGTCAAATCCGGGATCAATGGCCCGGCGCCAGAACATGCCATCGCCAACCAAACAGAAGGCCTTCGCCAGAGTTGGGATATCGAGCGAGGGGGCAATGCGCCCCTCATCTTTCAGGCGCTGAAAGAGCTCCTGGAAACTGTCATGGACGAAATCATCGACGGAACGGAAGATGGTACCAACGCGGGGATTGCGTGTCGACTCCATGCCGATTTCCACACACATAAGCCGTTTGTGGGCGGGCTCCTCGACAAAGTACTGCTCGCCGATTGCGCGCAGGGCTGCGAAGAAATCATCGGCTGAGGCGAGGTCAGCGAACCGGGCTTGAAACTCGCTTCTGTCGCGCTCGCAAATGCCCTCAATCAGCGCTTCTTTCGACGTGAAGTAGACATACAACGCACCAGGACTTACGGCCGCCTGTCTGCAAATGTCCTGCATGGTCGTGGCGTGAAATCCTTCACGTGCGAAACATTGTTCGGCTGCATCAAGGATGTGTTCGCGCCGTGCGCGTTGGGTGTCGGGTTTAAGTTTGGGCATTGATGGTGCGTTCTCGGACTGAGTATCTGGCCTGGAAACAATGACAAAACGAATGATCGTTTTATTTGGATCACTATAATTTGGCAGAGTCAAGGCGAACGATCGTTCATTTTGAACGTATTGGTGAACATTGTAGTCGCAGGTGCAACCGGCCGGGATATGTGGCCTAAGCTCGATTGGTCTCGCCAATTCCCGGGGGAAAGGTTGACTTCCCGCAATTGATGGACGATGGTCCGCCCAACTTCAAAAACGGCACTGTCACCAGAGCCGCCGGCCTGTCCGATGGCACTTTAGTGGGCCGGGGTGGCAGGAGGATAACATCCGAAAGCGCGTTGCGCTCCCGGGTGCATTTTTCGTTATAACTGAATGACTTGGGGCTAACTAGAGCGCATGTTTCAAAGCCTATCAGACCGCCTGTCGGGGGTTCTTGACAAGCTCAAGGGCCGTGGCGCGCTGACCGACAGCGATGTCGCCGAGGCCATGCGCGAAGTGCGCCGTGCGCTGCTCGAAGCTGACGTGGCACTTGAAGTCGTCAAAGACTTTACCGAAGCCGTGAAGGCCAAGGCCATTGGCCAGAACGTGGTCAAGTCGGTCACGCCGGGGCAGATGGTCGTCAAGATCGTCAACGACGAGCTTGTGCGCGTGCTCGGTTCCATTGCCGAACCCATCGATCTGCAGGCGACGCCACCGGTCATTATTCTGATGGCGGGTCTGCAAGGCTCGGGCAAAACGACCACGTCGGCCAAAATCGGCTACCGGTTGACCAACCGCGACCGCAAAAAGGTGTTGCTGGCATCTCTCGACACCCGCCGCCCCGCCGCGCAGGAGCAGCTGCGTGTCTTGGGCGAACAGACGGGCGTTGCCACGCTGCCGGTCATCGCCGGGCAAACACCACTGCAGATCGCGCGCCGCGCACACGAGGCTGGCAAGCTCGGCGGCTACGATGTTGTCATCCTCGATACTGCAGGCCGCACCTCGATTGATGAAGCCTTGATGCAGGAAGTGGCCGAAATCAAAGCCGCCACCAATCCTCATGAAATTCTACTCGTGGTCGATAGCCTCACGGGCCAAGACGCGGTCAATACCGCCAAGGCCTTCGATGCGCGCCTTGGCGGTATTG
>JBEBJD010000083.1:0-18504 GCA_040080075.1 Hyphomicrobium sp.
CCGGGCGAGCCGCCGCCGACGCTGTTTGAATATCTGCCCGATAACGCCCTGGTGTTTGCCGATGAGAGCCATGTCACGGTGCCACAAATCGGCGCCATGTTCCGCGGCGACTACCGGCGCAAAGCGACGCTCGCAGAATATGGCTTCCGCTTGCCCTCATGCCTCGACAACCGCCCAATGCGCTTCGAAGAGTGGGACGCCATGCGCCCGCAGTCGGTGTTCGTGTCGGCGACGCCTGGCTCTTGGGAAATGGAGCGCACCGGCGGGGTCTTTACAGAACAGGTCATCCGCCCTACGGGCCTCATCGATCCGCCGGTTGAAATCCGTCCGGCCAAATCTCAGGTTGATGATTTACTCGACGAAGTGCGCCAGGTCTCCAAGGCCGGCTATCGCACGCTCGTCACCACGCTGACCAAGCGCATGGCCGAGGACCTGACCGAATACATGCACGAAAGCGGTATCCGCGTGCGCTACATGCATTCGGATGTCGAAACGCTGGAGCGCATCGAAATTCTGCGCGACCTGCGGCTCGGTGCCTTCGATGTGCTGATCGGCATCAACTTGCTGCGCGAGGGCCTCGATATACCCGAGTGTGCGCTGGTTGCTATTCTCGATGCCGATAAGGAAGGCTTCCTGCGCTCGGAGACGTCGCTGATCCAAACCATCGGCCGCGCCGCGCGCAACGTTGATGGCAAGGTGATCCTCTATGCCGACAAGATGACCGGAAGCATGGAGCGCGCCATCGCCGAAACCAACCGGCGGCGTGAGAAACAGACCGCCTATAACGTGGCCAACGGTATCACGCCCGAAAGCATCAAGCGCAATATTCAAGACGTGCTGTCGAGCGTTTATGAGCAGGACCACGTGACGGTCGATGCGGGGCTGACCGGCATCGGGGCGGCGGTCGGCCACAACCTGGCGGCCGTCATCGCCGATATGGAAAAGCGCATGAAGACGGCGGCGTCCGATCTGGAATTTGAAACCGCTGCACGGCTGCGCGACGAAATCAAACGCCTGCGCGAAACCGAATTGGCGATTTCCGACGATCCCATGGCGCGGCAGGCGAATGTGGAAGACCGCTCAGGCGGCTTCAAAGGCGAGAAAAAATATGGTGTGCGCGGAAATTTACCACCCGCCTCCCGCATCAAAACCGAATACGAGCCGGTGCAGCCGTCGAATGTCCAATCGGCTTCATCGCGCATCCGAAAGCCATCGCTTGACGAGATGGGGCCGGGAACGGATCGGCCGGTGCCCGCTCGCGGGGCGTTGGTGTCTGACACTTCGGGTCAGACACCGCAAACCGGGTCTGCAAACAACGGTTACGATGTCAAACCCAGAGGGTCAGACACCGGTCCCATAGACCCGCGCACCAAAGCAGGAGCCTTTGGCGAAAAAATCCGCGGGCCACACAAACCGACGCTCGATGAAATGGGCCCGCACGCCATGCTGCCCGTGAAGAGGACCGATGCGCCGCTGCCAGCGAAACCAGCACTACCCACGCGCACCATCGAGATTGATGATCCAGGCGCAGCCAAGACACGCCGCGGGCGGGCGAAGAAAACGGGCAGACCGGGGCGGTAAGTGATGAACGAACGAGCAATAAGAATTCAATGGCCCCAATGGGGGCCACTTTTGCTTGGATATTCATTTGAAGATGAGCCTGTCCTGCTCGACGATTTCTTATGGGCCTGCGAAGACACGCGCGAACTACTGGCGCTGAAAACAACGACAGGAGTCGTAGCAAGTTGTTTGCTGGGTCAACTGGCGGCAAGTGCCTGCCGTCTGCCATGCCTACCTTACGAGCCCAGTATTTTGGTGGATACACGCGAAGTTTGCGACCAAATCGGTAAACTTGAACGGACTGAAGAATGCCGCCCGCTCCCAACAAAGGCTGAAGAACGATTTGGTCCGGGACCTTTCGAAGGGCTCTGGCACAAGCATTGGACACAAGCACCATGGCTGCCAAGAAATATTGCGCTTGAATTCGATAAGTTCGGCATCAGGGACGTGATGGTTGCACTAAGGTCCCATTTTGGTCCCACAGTCCGGAATGGCGTACCCACGTCAGGCCAATCACTAAACCTGATTGCCAACGCGGCCGTCATTGACACGTACATCTCCCGAGTCAAGCGGCGAGAATTGACCGGTGAATGGATCGTCTTCGCTAAGTTACAGAGTGGCAATGTCTATCTCACACTGGCTACTCACGCAGAAGCTAAGGCTGATGCGAATGCTATTGTATCCAGATGCAAACAAGCGGCCTCAGAGTTTCCTGAGCTTGCCGGAATTGTGTGCTTACGGTGAGGACACCGCGTTTAGGATTGCCGATTATGGTTTTTGAGAATTTGGAACAAACCCGCGCACATGAACGGAGGCCAAAGCACGTTGCTCCTCGATCCAGACCAACTCAACGCCGACTGCGCCTGCATCTCGCTCGACCGCCAAGCGCTGATCGGAGCGTTGGACACAGCCGTTGGCGAACCGGGGTTTGGTGAGCGCCTGAATGCTTCGCATCCCTCGCTGTTGTCCAATCTGCCGGTCTACCTGCGCCCGGAAAACGCAAAGGACATGGCCGCTCTCATTCGAACGATAGAAGACGTGGCCAGCCTAGCACCCTACCAGAAGGCTGCCCTAGACGACGCCCCGGCCATCGCGCGTTACCTGCCGCGCGCCAAGGGCGTACTCATGGGATACGACTTTCACATCGGCAAAGACGGCCCGCAGCTCATTGAAATCAACACCAACGCAGGTGGCGCGTTGATCAACGCCATGCTGCTCAAGGCGCAGAAGGTCTGTTGCGCGGCGGTTAGCCCATTACTGGCCGGCAGCACTTCAGCCATCGAACCCGAAGTGGCGATTTTCAATAGCTTTATGAGCGAGTGGACGCTTGCAGGAGGCACCAACCGGCTCAAGACAATTGCCATAGTCGATACTGATCCCGAAGGCCAATTCCTCTATCCAGAATTCGTGCTGTTTAAGCGGCTGTTCCGGGAGCATGGCCTGGAAGCCATCATTACGCCGCCCGAACAGCTCATTCGCTCGAACGGCAAGCTCCGTCATCACAGCCATGAAATTGACCTCGTCTATAACCGGCTCACCGATTTCGGCTTTGAACAGCCCGCAAGCCAAGCCCTTCGCGAGGCCTATTTGGCCGGTGAAGTTGTGGTCACGCCCAATCCGCACGCACATGCCATCTTTGCCGACAAACGCAATCTTGTGCGTCTCACCGATGAAGGCCTGCTCAAGAGCTGGGGTGTACCTGACGCATCGATTGAGCGGCTAAAACGCGGAATACCTAAGACGGTTTTTGTCACTTGGGAAACCGCAACTGACCTGTGGGCGCACCGCGCCAATCTTTTCTTTAAGCCAGCGGCGGGCTTTGCCAGCAAAGCTGCCTATCGCGGCGACAAGATCACCAAGCGGGTTTGGGAGACGATTATCGCCGGCGGATATGTCGCTCAGGAACTGGTGGCACCCAGCACCCGCACTGTGGTCGTCGATGGCGAACGCCAGGCGCTCAAGGCGGATATTCGCAACTACACCTATGGTGGCGAGGTTCAACTCATTGCCGCCCGGCTCTATCAGGGCCAGACCACCAACATGCGCACCCCCGGCGGCGGCTTCGCGCCGGTGTTGTCCAACATGGGCATTACCGTTCCCGCCTGCAGCGATACTGCGACCGGTTCATGCACGTGTGACTGACTTTCCTTTGCTTGGTGCGGCTGGAGACACCCGTTCCTGAAGCCGGCCGCTGCACGCGCTCGGCACCCTGGGGTGTAAAAAGCGCGGCCTTCGGGCCGTGAAACGCCGGACTTCAGGCGCTCAGCCCCTTCACTCCGGATCAAACGGCACTATGCCTTTAGGCGTTCCGTCTGCAGCGAAGGTGAGCTTTTCAACTTTGGCCTCGGCTTGTTTCAACAGCCGGTCGCAATGATCGCGCAGCACCTCGCCACGCTCGTAGATCGCGATGCTCTCTTCCAGTTCCACATCGCCGCGCTCAAGACGCGCAACAATGCTCTCCAATTCTTTGAGAGCACGTTCGAAGGTCATGTCCTTGATGTCGGTGTGCTTCACGGGCGCTTTGATCATTGAGGTGTGACGTCCTGATTCGTTTGCATAAAAGATATGCGCAGCTGCGCGCCCAGAGTAAGGCAGATTGCATCAGTCTCCCCAACTTTCGCGGCATGCGCCGCAGGGCCAACTTTCGCGGCATGCGCCGCAGGGCCAACTTTCGCGGCATGCGCCGCAGGGCCAACTTTCGCGGCATGCGCCGCAGGGCGGCTTCTAAGTCAAAATCGTGAAAATAGAAAAGGGCCGGACTGTAAATGGACAGGCCCGGCCCTATGGAGATTGCTTGAGTCTGGCTTCAATTCGTCTGGGGAACTCCCGACCCTTCACTCAGCACCCAACCGAAACCGTCACACCGATCGAAGGAATGAACTTCTTGCAGTCACCGCCTGAAGCCGGTTTGGTTACAACGGGGGCCGTATCCACCTTGATCTCGGAAGCGGGCGCTAGACTGGAGGCCGTGGACGCAACATTAGCGGTCGCCACCGGCGCATCCGCTACTGAACCAGTTTCCACCGGAGAACCACCACCAGTGCCTGGACCATTAGCCGCCGTATCAGCCTGCTGACTGTCGACGCGGTTCAACAAAGCGGACGTTGATGGAGGCGCCACATAAGTGCTCTTGGTTTCCTCAACCGTATTGCTCGAAGGTGCAGCCTCTGTTCCGGCGGCCGTCTCCTTGATAACCGCCTGTTCAACCTTGGGCTCGAGGCTCTCATTTTGTTTTTTAGCTTTCTCGCGCTGTGCAGCGGCCTGGCGAGCTTCACGTGCAGCGTCGGCCTTTGCATCGGCCTTGGCTTCCGCAATGGCACGGGCACGTGCGTTGGCCGCAGCCTCTGCCTTGGCTTCTGCTTTGGCTGCCGCCTTGGCCCTGGCGCGGGCCGAAGCTGCAGCCTGCTCTTGCGTTCGCGACGGGCGGCTGGAATGGCCGCGCTGGCGCTGAGAATTCTTGTGCGAGGCACTGGCAATGGCACCAAGCGCCAGGACACCAAGTCCAATCCCGATGCCCAGTCCAATACCACGGTTACCCGCCTTGGCCTGGTCCGCGACAGTTAAGCTGCCGGCTGCGATAAGTGCTGTGAGGGCGTATTTGAAGGACGAAGCCATGGTCATCTCCATAATGACAGGATGTTTTGGGGCTTGCCGTCGAATGCTGATTAATCCCTGCATCCTAACGGCTCTTGCCTGAAGAGACAATGCTCCCCAGCGCCCGCCACGGCTGTTCCGGCCGGAACAAAATCAAAAATGCGTGGTGCAGGCGAGCCGCCTGTTACGCAGCAGCCGCCAGAGCCGGCACCGTTTCGCCCAACTGGTCCTTGAAAACGCTGAATATGCGGCCTGCAAATGCTGCCGTCCGCTCAAGGACTACGCCCCGCTGCCGGTCAACTGTCGCCATGTGATAGCTGTCTTCAAGAACCACCAGATCAACCGAACCCTTAAGGTTTTCCTGCAGATAGGTAGCATTGTCGAGCGAGGCATAGCCGTCTTCCCGGGCATGCAAAATGAGCACCGGCTGAGTGATTTTGTGAAGCGCCTGACGGGCAGCAGCAGCCACCCAACGGTGTTCAATAACCGCTCCACCGGGAGTGACCACCTTGCAATTGCCACCGTTGGAAGTGATGGAGTTCTTGATGAATTCCCGCAGCCGCGCGTCCTTAATGCCGAGGTTTTTTGGGGCCGGAAAGCTAAAGATTCCGGCAAGCCCCTTGGTCGGGACGATCGGAAATAGCCGCGCATACCAAGGTATGCTGGGTCCGTTCAGCCACAACGTGGGTGAGTAGAGTGCCAGACCTGCGACTTTGCCAGGATGCTTAGCGGCCAGTAAAAGCGCCAGAACCGCGCCCGTCGACAAGCCGCCAACGACAACAGTATCGCACTCGGCTGCCATCGTGAGCAGAGCCTCTTCGGCGCTCCGGAACCAGTCCTGCCAGGTCGAGGTGCGCAGATCTTGCGCGCGGCTGCCGTGTCCGGCGAGCTGTGGGCAATACACATTGTAGCCTTCGCGGGCCAGGCCGTTGGCGATGTAGCGCATTTCCACGGGACTACCGGCTAACCCGTGCAAGAGAACGACGCCCGAGCGGCCACTTCCAACGCGATAGGATTGATCTTGGTTCGTCATGGCCCGTCCTCCTCATTAATCATGAGATGGAGGGTATTCCCAGGTGCAGCAGAGCGCTGTTCCATGCGTGACAACCGCGTTCGATTGTGAACTTTTTCTAGGTGACCGGGAGTAAGGACAATTGGAGGCAAGGCGGGCTTAGGGATACGATGAGACACATGGAACCTGCCGATACAGGCGCAGAACGACCATGTATGAAAATCTAACCAACCTGAGAGAAGGGCTCAATGGACCAAGGTCTGAACATACCGGCCCGCCCGGCTAATTCCGCTGAGCAGCGCAGGCGAACTGCCCGCCGTCCTTATGAACGCCAAGGCGTTGGCCCCTAGGGCCGATCAGGGCCCAATAGAAGAGTGGCACGACCCTGGCTCTTTGTTTCGCCGTGCTTCTTGCCGGGAAAACCACATCACACTTTCCCAGAAGCACTCGGTTTCGCCGTGCTTCTTGCCGGGAAAACCGCATCACACTTTTCCCAGAAGCACTCGGTTTCGCCGTGCTTCTTGCCGGGAAAACCACATCACACTTTTCCCAGAAGCACTCGGTTTCGCCGTGCTTCTTGCCGGGAAAACCGCATCACACTTTTCCCAGAAGTACTCTAATGCGCCAATGCCTTGGCGATTTCTTCGGTCATCTTCTTGGCATCGCCCAGCACCATGACGGTGTTGGAATTATAGAACAGAGAATTGTCGATGCCAGCATAGCCGGATGCAAGACTGCGCTTGTTAAAGAGAACCGTGCCGGCCTTCCACACCTGCAACACGGGCATACCGAAAATAGGCGACGTTTTATCGGTCTCGGCCGCCGGATTGACGACGTCGTTGGCGCCGATCACGTAAACCGCATCGGTTTGGGAGAATTCCGAGTTGACGTCTTCAAGTTCGAAGACTTCATCATAGGGTACGTTGGCTTCGGCGAGCAGCACGTTCATATGCCCCGGCATACGGCCGGCCACCGGATGAATGGCATACTTCACTTCAACGCCTGCCTTCTTCAGATTGTCGGCCATTTCGCGCAGCGCATGCTGGGCCTGCGCCACGGCCATACCGTAGCCCGGCACGATGATGACCTTCTGCGCGTTCTTCAGAATGTAAGCCGCGTCGTCGGCGCCGCCAAGCTTGACCGGCTTTTGTTCGCCTGCCGCGCCTGCAGGGCCTGCCGTTTCACCGCCAAAACCACCCGCGATCACCGAGATAAACGACCGGTTCATAGCCTTGCACATAATATATGACAGGATCGCGCCCGACGAGCCCACCAGCGCGCCCGTAATGATCAGCGCAATATTGCCAAGTGTGAAACCGATCCCCGCGGCTGCCCAGCCAGAATACGAGTTCAGCATTGACACGACGACGGGCATGTCGGCGCCACCGATGGGAATGATGATCAGCACACCAAACAGCAGCGCTGCGGCCGTGAGTGCCCAGAAATACCCCGGCGACCCGCCGCCGATGCAAAATTGGAATATGAGCCAGATCATGCCCGCAAATAACGCAGCATTGATGACATGACGCAGCGGCAGCATGATCGGCTTGCCTGACATTTTTCCCGATAGCTTGGCGAAGGCGATGACGGAGCCCGTGAATGTAATGGCGCCAATGGCAGCGCCCAGCGCCATTTCAAGTGCGCTCGCCGGTGCAATCGCCCCGTGCGTGCCAATTCCAAAGCCTTCCGGCGCATAGAGCGCCGCAGCGGCCACAAAAACGGCTGCAAGTCCTACGAGCGAATGGAAGCCGGCAACGAGTTCCGGCATCGATGTCATCGGAATTTCGCGCGCGAGTTTGGCGCCAAAGAAACCGCCAATCCCAAGCCCGGCGGCAATTAAGACCCCACTGACAATACCTGGCTGACCCAAGGCCAGGGTTGTCAGAATGGCTATCGCCATGCCGATCATGCCAAACAGGTTGCCTTGCCGCGAACTAGCCGGACTCGATAGTCCGCGCAGCGCAAGAATAAATAACACTCCTGAGAGCAGGTAGAGGAGAGCAGCGGCATTGGCAGTCATTGATCAATTCCTCTCAGGGGCAGTCCTACTAAAGCCGTTGGAATGCGGCTAAGACATAAGCGCGAAATCTGGCTTCGTCGATTTCAACGTGGCCGCGCAGCGACAGATCGGGCGAGAACTCTTCAACAGCGAAAGAAAAATACTCATGGACCGGCGGAATTGACATTTCATGGGTCACGCGAAGCCGTGTAGGAGTTCGCACCATTCGTAATCCGTCACTTCGCCTCGCTCTTTTTGGCAGGAGTGTCCTTTTTCTTGTACATGGCCAACATGCGGTTGGTGACGAGAAAGCCGCCGAAAATGTTGACCGAGGCCATCATCAACGCCAGGAACCCGAAGACGCGGGCGGCGAAGCTGCCCGACATGAGCCCATCAACCCCAACAGCGAGCAACGCCCCTACCACAATCACCGACGAGATGGCGTTGGTGACGGCCATCAGCGGCGTATGCAAAGCCGGCGTCACGCTCCAGACCACATAGTAGCCAACGAAAATGGCCATCGCGAACACCATCAAGCGATAGATCGCGGGATCAACTGTGCCGCCGATACCTTCAGAGGCGAACGCGGCTTGAGATCCAAGGACCAGCGCGAGCGTGGCTATCATCGCCATTTTGAACTTGGTCATACGAGGTGTCCTCAAACTTTGGGCTGAAGATTGGGATGAACGACCCTGCCATCCTTGGCCACGAGTGTGCCCTTGATGATTTCATCATCCCAATCGATTTTGAGTGTTTTGTCTTTCTTGTCGATCATCGTTTCCAGGAATGCCAGCAAGTTGCGGGCGTAAAGGCTGGAGGCATTGACCGCCACCGTACCTGCGAGATTGAGTGGCCCCGCGATCTTGACGCCATTGACCTCGACGGTCTGCCCCGCAACGGTCGCTTCACAGTTGCCGCCGCGCTCGGCTGCAAGATCAACGATCACGGAGCCGGGCTTCATGCTCTCGACCATGGCGCGCGTGATCAGCTTTGGAGCGGGACGGCCTGGAATGAGCGCTGTGGTGACCACGATGTCTTGGATCTTGATGTGGTTGGTGACCAGTTCGGCCTGTTTGGCCTGGTATTCGGGAGACATGGCCTTGGCGTAACCCGCCGCTGTCTGCGCCTGTTTGAACTCTTCGTCCTCGACGGCAATAAATTTAGCCCCGAGAGACTGCACCTGTTCCTTGGTGGCCGGGCGAACGTCTGTGGCCGAGACGACGCCGCCCATGCGCCGCGCGGTTGCAATGGCCTGCAAACCCGCGACGCCCACACCCATAATGAAGATTTTGGCAGCGGGAACAGTGCCAGCCGCCGTCATCATCATTGGCAGTGCCTGGCCGAACATCGACGCGCCATCCACAACGGCCTTGTAGCCGGCGAGGTTAGCCTGGCTCGACAGCACATCCATCGACTGCGCGCGGGTGATGCGCGGCATGAACTCCATGGAGAACAGCGTAGCGCCAGTGGACGCCGCCGCCGCCAGCGCTTGCACATCCCCATATGGCTCGATCATGGCTGCCACAAGTGCGCCGGGCTTTAGGGCCCTGAGCTCAGCGTCGTCTGGGCGGCGCACCTTCAGCAGGATATCGGCACCCTCAATGGCCGCAGCGGCAGTGCCCACAATTTCGGCCCCTTGCGCTTGCAAGGCGTCATCTGAGAACCGCGATCGTAACCCCGCCCCAGCTTGAACCTTTATTTTCGCGCCCAGCGCCGTCAGTTTCTTGACGGTGTCAGGCGAGATCGCTACGCGCGGCTCATCCGCACCCTCTGACGTGACGGCAATTGTGACCATCTAGTCCCCACTCAGCCGGTGTGAAAATATTCGGGATATAAGCCGCTTTAAATCCGAAGCTTGCAACCCCGGACTGCCCAGCGCAATGAGATTGCGGAGGGCCTAGCTTGGCATTGCCGCTCGCAATCAAGCGACCAGGAACACCTTCATGGCAACCAGAAGAATGACCAAGAAAATGATGCCGAACTTGGTCAGACGGAGGAAGTTTGCATAGGTGCTGTTATGTTCATTGTAGTCCATGTTCGGGTTGCCGCCAGTTGTATTCACGCCCATGATAGTCCCCTGTGCTTTAGCGTTTGTGTAAATTCTAACTAACTCAATGCCTGGGAGCCTTCAAGTTCTCCAAACCGCCAAGATTGCCGTTCCCTGGTGAAATGAGCGGACTCAATATGGGCTCGAGTCACCCACCCCCTGCGGCCTCAAAGCTGGCCCAATGACATGGCACGAGCCGCAAGCTGGGGAAACCGAGCCATGACAAACACAAAGGCGCCCGCTCGCAACTCCTGGAAAAGTCATACAAACTTCCTTTGTCCAGCGGTGAACCATGCCAATCGGACAATGACTTAAAGAAAGTAGGGCGTCCATGTTCGAAACTGAGGCGAAGGCGCGCCAACCCCGCAAAGGCAGAGCGCATATGCGCGCCATCTGCCGCACCTTTGCCGGACTAATGCTCGCCGCCGCCGTGTTGGCGGCACCCGCATCCCAGGCTGAAACCATGGTTGTACCTGACGACGAGTACCCGCGCCTCAAAAAATGCGAGGAACGCTTTTGCACCATGGTCTTGAAAAAGGAACCCGTGGGCGATGATCTTCAGTGCCGCCTGTCCAAGACCTGGGCTCAAGAGACGATCAAGGGCGGTGAATCCAAAACAGTCCGCTGGGGCTTTGGTGATGCCAGGTGCAAGCTCAATTTCAACCTTGCACGGTCTGAGATCATAGCGGCGCTGACCATGCCGGAATATACGCTCGCCTTTCCATCCCAGACCGTGAAATGCGAGGTCGACCGCGAAGGTGAGTTGAAGCCCGTCACCGCGAAACTCGCACCCAAATTCCTCTTCAAGAATGGGCAGGCAGAAAAGGTCTGGATCAATCTGACCGAATTGGATGGTCCCGCAGACATCAAGGGCACGGTTTGGACGGCAGCCAATTTGGAAGACACGATCGGGATTTTCCATGGCAGCATGATCAAATCGATCAACAAGTTCCTGCACAAAAAATGCAACGACACCTATGGCCCCGCCGCACTTGCCAAGGCGCAGAGAAAACTCGAACTGGAACAGCGCCGGGCCGCTAGAGCCGCTAGGATAGCCAAGAAAGCCGCGGCTCAATCCACCTCACCGCCCGTTTCGAAAGCGGCGGCTCCCACACCTTGAATGTGAAGGCTAGCTGTGTCCGTGTTTCGCGTGTCCCCATTCCAGCTTTCAGCCCCAGGCCTGTGCCTGCTGGCCTTAGTGCTGTTGTTCGCTCGGCCCATTAGCGCAAGGGCTGGCACCCCTGTAGAGCCGCCCAAAGAACGCAACTGCTTCTACCAGCTTCTTGAAGATACCGGACCGCTGATCGATTGCGAGCATCCGGCGTGGCTGACGGACGAAGAAAAAGCCGACCTCAAAAAACTGACCCGCGACTATCTCCATGATGCGCGGTGCAACATCGCAATCCGGATCGAGCGCGCTAAAGTCGATGCCGCTCTTGTCGGCAGCGACCTCACGTTTGAGAGCCCGCCCCAGCCGATGACATGCGTGCTCACCACCAGTTCGGGCGAGATGACCATCAGTGGCACGTTCGCGCCCAAAGTGGTGTTCAAAGACGGCATCGCCATTCAAGCGACGCCGGGGCTCGCCAATATCACCGGTGTCAACACGTATCTGGCATGGCCCGTCGTCCACTACATCAACAATGCCGCGCGCATCGGCCAGCCCATGCTGATGATGATCAACGCCTATCGCGCCCGGCGCGGTGAGATCAGCAAATAAGTGTTCAATCGTCTCAATGCCCCCAATCGCAAGACGGCTTGAGTGTGGCGCTCAAACATGCGAGCCCTGCAGCCACCAACCACGTCGCCATCAAGGATGCCGGACCACCCCATGAGTGTCACAACTATACAATTTGTGCCCGATGACCCGCATTTTACGCCCGATACGCCCGCCATTTCAGCGGCGGGACAATACCTCAAGCAGGCCTTTCCCAGCTCGTCCCCAGTTGAAGCCATGACACGGGACGGGATCGACGTTTTCTTCCCCGGCGATAATCTCACAAGCTGTTCGTGCCCGAACTGCAACTCAGATATCCCTTCGGGAGTCTGGCAAACCATATTAAGCGCCGACTACGACGACACCAGCGGCTTTATGTTGTTGCGTCAGCCCATGCCCTGCTGCGGTGAACGGCTCGCCGTCAATGAATTGAAATTCGATTGGCCCGTGGCTTTCGGCAAGTTCGCTCTGCAGATCACAAGCCCCGCGTTTGATACCTCAAACCAGGACGAGGCCCAGCGCTTGGCGCGCGACCTATCACCCCTGCTTGGCTGCAACCTGATTGCCGTTGTCGGACGCTGGTAGGCTTGCACGGAAAAATCTGGGCTCAGCCAAAGATCAGGTGATGGATCTTCGACATGATACCATCCCCGCCACCAGCAGCGGGGACGCGCGCAGCACGGATTTCCGTTACAGCGGCTTTGACTTTAAGGTCCAGTAATTTGCGGCCGCGCTCGGGCGAAGCGCGGCGCGGATCACCGCTCGCACCATCACTGTCGGGTTTGGCGCCGCTCAAATGCACGCCCGAAGAATCGATGGCCATGAGTTCAGAAGTGTCGCGAATACCTGCATGAGTTCCAATCGAAGCCGCCGTCTCGCCATCAGCGAGCAGTAAGGCTTCGCCTTCATTGGCCGCGTAATAGTTGTCCGAATTGATCACGCGCACGCCGGTCTCGTTCCAGGCCGCACTCAATTTTTCCGCCAGTGCCTTTTGCGGCACCTGATTGGGGCCGGAATCGCCCAGTAGTACAATCGTCTTGAAGCCGTGCGCTTTGAAACTCGCCGCGGCCGCTTCGAGTACGGAAGCGAACACGTCATCAGAAACACTGATGGTGCCGGCATACGCCATGTGCCCCGATTTCTTCTCAATAGATCCTTCCGGTACATAGGCAAGTACGGGTGCGACCAGAGCATCACCCAGCTCTCGAGCTATACGCCGCGCCGCCTCGGCTACGATAATGTTGTGCTTGCCCAGAACCATATGCGCGCCGTTCTGCTCGGTGCCGCCGGTTGGAATAATGATTGTCGATGCTCCACCCGCAACCCGATCGCGAACCTCAACCCAGGTCATGCGTTCGATGCTGACCTCCGGGGAAGCCGTTTGCTCTTCCGCAGCCTGAGCACATAAAGGAACGACTGCCAGCGCTATCAAGCAGGCACAAGTCCGCTGAAAACGGACACGCTGAAAGATGAGTTGCATAGAAGCCTCGGCGATTGCAGGGTGAACGCACGGCACCCAAAACCGGACGTTATCGCCATCCCTTTAATTTCGCGTTGCACAAGCAGGGCGCCAGGCCGTATTTGAAGCCCATGAAATTCGAAGCCCCCCTGATCCGTGGCCGTTTGCTGAAGCGTTACAAACGCTTTCTGGCCGATATTGCCCTCGACGATGGCAGCGAACTCACCGCCACCTGCCCCAACACCGGCTCAATGCTCGGACTAACGGCGCCGGGCAGTCTCGTCTGGCTCTCAAAAAGCGCCAGCCCCACGCGCAAATATGCCCATACCTGGGAACTGGTCGAGAATGACTTGGGCGCGGGGACCCAACTCGTCGGCATCAACACCAACCACCCCAACAAAATCGTTTCCGAGGCCATTCTAGCCGCGAAAATTCCGGCTCTTACGGGCTTTGCGGGATTGAAACGCGAGGTCAAATACGGTGTCTCCAGCCGCATCGATATCCTGCTCGACGACCCTGCCAAGGGCCTCGCCTATATCGAAATCAAGAATGTGCACCTGATGCGCAAAGCAGGCCTGGCGGAGTTTCCAGATAGCGTTACTGAGCGTGGCGTTAAACATTTGGAAGAACTGACAGCCATGGTTCAGGCCGGGCACCGGGCCGTGATGGTCTATCTGATTCAGCGGATGGATGCCCAACAGCTTTCCGTCGCCGGCGACATCGACCCCGCCTACGCTAGAGCCCTGGACTTGGCCCAAAAATCCGGCGTTGAGGCCCTCGCCTACCGCTGTAAAATGTCCACAGAGGCGATCGAATTGGACAAAGCCGTGCCGCTGCTGTGATGCCGGTTAGTCCGGCCATGTCCAAAGGGTCTCACGCAACCGTGACCATGGTTCTGCCCTTACGGCGTGAAACCTTTGACGCGCGCCCGGCGTACACTCATCCACGAACGCCAAACACCGCGCGCGCCGCGCGAGGCACCCCTATGGAGACCCTCTATGCTGTACACTCGTCGACAGTTCGCTACCACCAGCCTGGGGCTCGCGTGTTCCGTAGCGGCCTTGCGGCGGCCGGTGCAGGCCGAAACCACGGAGACCTTTGAAGTGACCAAGACAGACGCCGAATGGAAAAAGGAGCTGACGCCCGAGCAGTACGCTGTTTTGCGCCAGCACGGTACCGAACGCTCGGGCACCAGCCCGCTCGATAAGACTTATGCCCCCGGCACCTATCATTGCGCGGCCTGCGATCTACCGCTCTACTCATCGGATTCCAAGTTCGATAGTGGCACTGGCTGGCCGAGCTTTTACCAACCCATAGAAAACGCCATCGGCACCTCGACCGATTGGAAGTTGATCTACTCGCGCACGGAAGTTCACTGCCGCCGCTGCGGTGGTCATCTCGGGCATGTATTCGATGACGGCCCAAAACCCACCGGCAAGCGCTATTGCATGAATGGCGTCGCCATGAAGTTTGTGCCGAAGCCTTGAAGCGGGGCCGCGTTCCCGTTAGTCGAATCTGAAGGCATGTTGTGATGACGCTGAACTACAGACAATCTTCCCTTGCTGGTCTCGCGGCCGTGGCCCTGGCAGCTTTTGGTTTTTGCGCCGCGCAACTTTCCGCACGCGCAGAGCCTACGGCTACCATCACAGAAGCGCCCGGCAAGCTCGAAACCGCGATCTTTGCCAGCGGATGCTTCTGGTGCTCGGAGTCCGACTTCGAAAAGGTGCCGGGTGTCGTGTCAGTTGTGTCGGGTTATACCGGCGGGCAACTCAAGAACCCCAAGTATGAGCAAGTCGGCGCTGGCGAAACAGGACACACCGAAGCAGTCGAAGTGAAATTCGACGCCGCCAAGGTCAGCTATCAGTCTCTCGTCGGCTACTATTGGCGCCATACCGACGTTGTCGATGGCGGCGGCCAATTCTGTGACCGCGGCAACCAATACCGCCCGGCGATTTTCCCGATTGATGCGGAACAAAGGCGTATTGCTCAAGCCAGCAAGGAGGCGCTTGACAAGAGCGGTGTACTGCCAGCTCCCGTGGCCGTGGAGATCACAGATGCGACAACATTCTACCCCGCCGAGACCTACCACCAGGACTACTACAAGGCGCATTCCATCAAATATAACTTCTACCGGCAGGGCTGCGGCCGCGATGCCCGCCTAAAGGCCTTGTGGGGAAAAGAAGCTGGGCATTGAGAGGGTGTTTGTTATAGCCGGTCCTTGAGCCGGAAATAGAGCATGCCGAGCGCCAGCATCTGGTTACCAGCCCAACGCCCGACAGGCAGCTGCCAGTGTTTGATACTATCGAACAGTTCGAATTTTTCCGTTGTGCCGCAGATCGCATCTGAAACGATATCGGCCGCAATATGCGTGGCGTTCACGCCGTGCCCGCAATACCCCTGCATGTAGTAGAGGTTGGGCTCCAGCCGCCCAATGGCCGGCACACGATTGAGCACGATGCCAATGCGTCCGCCCCAGGAAAATTCTATTTTTGTCTTGGCCAGCTGCGGATAGATCTCGGCCATGCGCGGCCTCAGAGCTTGTGTCAGATCGCCCGGATCTCGATTCGAATAATTGCACCGTCCTCCAAACAACATGCGCTTGTCGCCAGTCAGCCTGAAGTAGTCGAGTACGATGTTGCTGTCGGCCACCGCCAGATCCTGCGGATTGATGGCTGCGGCTGTGGCGGCGCCCAGCGGCTCGGTGGTGATGATGTAGCTGCCCGTGGGAAACAGCATGCCGCGCAAGCGTCCGCGATTGAACTTGTGATCTGTATCGCCAGCCAGAACGATGAACTTGGCGTCGACGCGGCCGTTGGCGGTGCGGGCGAACGGCTTCTGTCCACCCTGGATCTCGATCGCCGATGTGTCTTCGAACAGCCGTACGCCCAGGCTCGCCGCGGCACGCGCCTCGCCCATCAACAAATTGAGTGGATGCAAATGCCCGCTGCGCCGGTCGACTAAACCGCCAAAGTAGAGATTGGTGCCAAGTAGCGCCGGCATGTCTTCGGGCTCAACGAGTTCCAGATGCTCACCGTCGCCATCGGCGAGCCTCTCTGCATGGTAGTCTCGCAAATCTACCATATGCTTTTGACGCGCCGCGGCCTCCATCCAGCCACTCTTATAATCGCAGTCGATCGCGTATTTGGCGATGCGCTCCTTGATGATGTCGTTGCCACGGTAGCGTATGTCTTTCAGCAGTTGCCGTCCTGCAGCGCCAAGCTGACGTTTGATTGCCGCTTCGCCGCTGAGACCCGCAATCACTTGCCCGCCATTGCGGCCAGATGCTCCCCAACCAATCTTATTGGCTTCGAGCAGCACGACGGAATAGCCGCGCTCGGCCATGGTCAATGCGGTTGCAACGCCGGAAAACCCGCCCCCCACGACACATACGTCGGCTTGCACCGCACCGGCGAGCGCCGCAAAGGTGGTTTTATCGTTGCGGGTTGCCGCATAGTACGAATTGATGTGCGCTTGACCCATTACATGACTCTCAAATACCAGGCGTAGTCGCGGTCGGATACTTCCGAGTGGAAACGCGCTTCCTCATCGCGCTTCACACCAAGGAACACCTCGACGAATTTTTCGCCCAAGTAGGGTTTCAATATTTTTCCTTGCGCCAAAGTCGAAAGTGCCTCCCCCCAGCGATTGGGGAACGGCTGGCCCAATTGTGCGCGCGCCCCTTCTTCCACCATGGGCCCCGGGTCGCAATTGTTGACAAGTCCATAGTGCGCGCTGGCGAGAAGCACTGCGGCCACCAGATAGGGGCAGGCGTCCGCCCCTGCCGGGCGATGTTCAAAGCGCGAGTCTGCATCTGCCGAAAGAGGCACGCGCACAGACACGGCGCGATGATTGACACCCCAGATGGGGCTCACAGGGGCAAAGGCACCCGGCTGAAAGCGCCGGTACGAATTGGCAGCCGGCGCCATCAGCGCCACAGATTCAGGCATCGCCGCCAGCGTGCCGCCAATCGCGTGGCGCAATCGTTTCTGACCCTCGCTGCCCGAAAACATATTGCGCCCGTCGCGATCGAGAAGGCTCATGTGGATGTGCAGTCCACTGCCCGTTTGATCGGACCGCGGCTTGGCCATAAAGCTGGCAATCAATCCTCTTTTGCGGGCGATGGCGCGAACAGCCCGCTTCAAAGCCACGGCGTCATCGCAGGCCGCCACTGGATCGGCAACGTGTTTCAAATTGGCTTCAAACTGTCCATCTCCGTATTCACACAGGATTGAAGTCATGGGGATGCCCTGCGCGGCCGTCACGTCGTCAACTTCGCGCATGAAGCAGGCAAAATCGGCAAGCCCATCGGAACTCAGGCATTGTGGCCCGGTCATAGCGGGAAAGCCGTTCAGCGGACCCACAGGCTTGGGCGGCAGATTTGATGGATCGAACAGATAGAATTCAAGTTCGAGCGCCATGACAGGCGTGAGGCCCAGATCCGCCAGAGGCTGAGCGGCCCGCTGCAGCACGGCACGCGGATCGCAAAACAAGGGCCGCCCATCTGGTTCCGCCGCTGCCATCATGACTTGGGCGGTGGGCTTGTCCGCCCACGGCACAGGCCGCAACGAACCACTAACCGGATAATAGGTGCGGTCTGGATCGCCATCGAGCCCGTCTTCGAGCGCCTCTGCGATCATGCGCCCCTGACAATCGAGCACCAGCGTCGAGAGGGGATAGTTGACGCCCTTGGACCCGAGCTTGACGAGGCTCGCCGCGGGCATCTGCTTGCCGCGCAAAATGCCGTTGATATCGGCAAAAAGCGTGTCCAGGTTTTGCGTTTGCGGATAGGCCGAAAGAAACGCCTCCGCTTCAGCGGCAAAGGCGGTGTTGGGATAGATAAGGGCCGTCATGGCGGGGTCAAAACTCTTTAGCCGGATGAGCGGCAAATTGCGGCGTGTGTCATCAACTTGCACTAGTGTGGCGGTTTAGAAGTTCCCTCTCACTTGCAGCGAACCGTCATGGGAACTTCTGAACCAAAGCCACACTCGGCAACCGTTGATTCTAGTATCCCTTTTGAAGCCGAAGTTCGCAACCTTGCCAGCCTCGAGGTTTATGCGAACTTCGGATTAGGGGCACTAGGCTTCGTCAGCCCTTGGCTCCAATCGCGCGGCGGCGT
>JBEBJD010000088.1:0-18460 GCA_040080075.1 Hyphomicrobium sp.
ATTGAGACGCTGCGCGCCATCATGAAGGCCCTGCGCACGCCGGGCCCGGGCTGCCCGTGGGATTTGGAGCAAAGCTTCGCGACCATTGCGCCCTACACCATTGAAGAGGCCTACGAGGTGGCCGACGCCATTCAGCGCGGCGATCTCGCTGACTTGAAAGACGAGCTCGGCGATCTCTTACTTCAGGTTGTCTATCATTCCCGCATGGCCGAAGAGCAGGGGGCCTTTACATTCGACGATGTGGCGGATGCGGTGGCCCGCAAAATGATCCGCCGTCATCCCCACGTATTTGGCACCTCAGAAGAACGCGCGGCAGGTGCCGAGCCAGGATTTTGGGAACGTCTGAAGGCAGAGGAGAAAGCGGAAAAGGCAACGGAACGAGCGGCGCTTGCTGGAAGCTCATCGCCGCACACTGCAGCGGAGACTCCGTCACTCCTCGACGACACGCCGCTTGGGCTTCCCGCACTTACGCGCGCCATCAAGTTGCAGAACAAGGCGGCGCGTGTGGGCTTCGATTGGCCCTCGCTGGCGCCTGTGTTCGACAAGATGCGCGAAGAGTTGGCGGAGCTGGAAGCGGAAGTGGCGAAGACAAATGCGCCTTCCGGCTTGTCACTTGCGCCTTCCGACTCCCGTTCCGGGAGCCGGCCGGAAGGCGCGAATAAACAATTCATTGAAGAAGAATTCGGCGATCTGCTGTTCGTCGTAGCCAACGTGGCGCGGCACTTAGAACTTGACCCCGAAGCCGCCTTGCGCGCAGCAAACGCCAAGTTCACGCGACGCTTCCAGCACATTGAAAAGCGCCTCTCCGAACAAGGCCGAGCACCCGCTCAGTCGACCCTCGAAGAAATGGATGCGCTCTGGGACGAGGCGAAGGCGATTGAGAAGGGAAAGTAAAGCGTGGAAATCGTCGGGTTAGGCGCAAAGCGGCGTAACCTAATCGATGAAGCATGTCGCTCTGGCGCAAATAGCAGACACTTTCATCCTTGGGAGCCATGTCAAAGACGTGCCTCGCACTTGGCCCGAGGATGACACCTTTGGGAGGGCGCGTCATCGCCTCGCCTATAACCCCGCCTTCTTCATCGCGGCTTCCAGGCGGTCTTTCTTTTCAGTGGCGACTCGCACACGCATGACCACGTCGCCCTCAGCATCGGAAGACCGCTCCAAGACATCGGCATTTTCGTGCAGCCAGCTAATCAAACGGCCTTCACGCGCCGGGATGACGAGGTTCAAGATCTCATCGGAAATGCCCAACCGCTGATCGATGAGCGCAGAAAGAAGCTCCAGCCCCTCCCCGGTGATCGCCGACACGAGCGCCGGGCGGCGTTCTTCAAAGCGTGCGGCCTTGAGCGCTTCTTCCAATTGTTCCGGCTCAAACAAATCGATCTTGTTCCAGACTTCCAGGATATGCCCATCGGCTTTTTGCATGTCGATGCCGAGATCACCCAATACCTTGTCGACGTCGCGTGCCTGCGCTTCGGTCTCCCGGTGAGCGATATCGCGGACATGCAAGATGAGATCCGCTTCGATGACTTCTTCGAGTGTGGCACGGAAAGCGGCGACGAGAGTTGTAGGCAAATCCGAAATGAAACCAACAGTATCGGACAGAATGATCCGGCGCCCGCTCGATAACTTCAGCTCGCGCATGGTCGGATCGAGCGTCGCAAACACCTGATCCTTAGCAAGGACATTGGCCCCGGTCACTTTGTTAAAAAGTGTCGATTTGCCGGCGTTGGTGTACCCGACGATTGCGACAATCGGGAACGGGATCTTGCGGCGTCCTGCGCGGTGCAATTCGCGCGTGCGTACCACATCCACCAGATCCTTTTTGATGGCATCGATACGATCTTGCAGCATGCGCCGGTCAAGTTCGATCTGGGCCTCGCCAGGACCACCCAGAAATCCTGCACCACCGCGCTGGCGCTCCAAATGGGTCCAGGCGCGCACCAAGCGGCTTTTCTGATAGGTCAGATGCGCCAACTCAACTTGCAACACGCCTTCTTTGGTTTTGGCACGGCTGCCGAAGATTTCGAGAATGAGACCAGTGCGATCAAGCACCTTGGCGTTCCAAGTTTTCTCCAGTGATTTTTGCTGGCCCGGAGTGATGGCGTGATCGACGATCACGAGATCGATTTTTTCATCCGCAACGCGGCCTTTGATTTCCTCTACCTTTCCAGAGCCTATCAGCGTTGAAGGGCGCGGCGCGCCAATCGGTATGATCAGGCTATCCACCACATCAAGGTCAATGGCCTGAGCCAGCCCAGTAGCTTCTGCGAGCCTGTCTCCAGGGGAATGAATATCAGGCACATGGCGTGCTAACGTGGTGCTGGCAGGAGCCGTCTTCCATTTATCGCTTTTGAAAACCGGCACGAGGACCAGCGCCCTAGCACGTTCGGCGCGTGTATCTTCCGTGCGTGAGCGCCTTGGCGCGCGCTTGATAGGCGCGGCAATGTTGGCGCCTTCGCTATCCACAGCGCCGTTGTGTTCACGATCTTTGATTGGTGACGTCCCGTTTCAGCTGAAATTGATTCCGGTTCAGTCCGCCGTCTCGCCGTCCATCAGGTGCACGGGCGCACCCGGCATGATCGTGGATATGGCGTGCTTATAGACCAATTGTGAGTGGCCGTCGCGGCGCAACAACACACAAAAATTATCAAACCAGGTGACGATGCCCTGCAGTTTGACACCATTAATCAAAAAAATCGTAAGCGGCGTCTTCGTTTTGCGAACATGATTGAGGAATGTATCTTGAAGGTTCTGAGTTTTTTCTTGGGCCATGTGTTTTTGCCTCTTCTTGGCAGCCGGGCCTTATTAATGTGCACCCTGGCGGCAGAATTGTTTCGTGGAACTCCGAAATCGACTGGCTTGCCTTTAAGGCTAATCCCCTTACAGAATATGCGGCAGGCTAGCATATATCATTTAAGCACTTGCCGTTTGTGCCGCTACACAGAGATTTGATCAATGCACTAATTGTTCGAAAGTTGCGCAAACTGATGGAATTTGTCGCGCAACTGCAGTGTCCTTGGCCCTGGCTTGCCGTTCCCTATGGGGCGGCCGTCAATGGTGACAACCGGCATTACAGTGCCCGAAGCTGAGGTAATGAAGGCTTCCACCGCCCCGTGCGCCTCGGCGACGGTAAATCCTCGCTCTTCCAAGGAAATATCCAAGACCTTGATCGCATCCATGACCGCCGCTCGGGTCACGCCCGCCAGGATGCCGTTATTGGCAGGCCTGGTAATAAGCATGCCCTTGGAATCAATGATCCATGCGTTGCTGGCCGCACCTTCGGTGACCAGCCCTTTGCCATCAACGAACCAGGCCTCAGCCGCGCCCTCCTGCCTGGCCGCATCCTTGGCAAGACAGGCTGGCAGGAGCATCACCGTTTTAAGATCGCACCGGCCCCATCGATTGTCGGGCATCGTCTTGACGCCTATCCCCGCGCTGGCGCGTGCCGCTATTTTATCTGGGTCGAGCCGCCGCGCCAGGCACACCAATGTGGGCGGGGTAACGGCTGGATCGGGGAATAGAAAATCGCGCCGCGCCTCGCCCCGCGTCACCTGCAAATAAACCAGCCCATTCGAAACCCGATTGCGTCGGATGGTCTGGCGCATGACGAGACCGAGGGCTCCAGCACTCATCGGGTGCTCAATCCCAATTTCTCCCAGCGAGCGCCACAGCCTGGTTATGTGCCGGGCCTCATCGACAAGCCGCCCGCCTCTTACTTCGCACACCTCATAGACCGCGTCGGCGAATTGGAAACCGCGATCTTCCGCATGAATGGCTGCATCGGCGTAGGGCACATAACGGCCATTGACGTAGACGACACGGGTCATGACGAGGCGCTCACGTTTTATTTATCGCAGCATAACTCGTGTGATGATCGAGAAGTCCGCTTCATTCTTGCGGCGCTTGCTTGGGCAGACTTCTCGACCTGAATCACACCAGTTTTCATTAGTATTCTAGTGCCCACTTGATCGCAAAGTTCGTTGTGAGTGGGCCGGTAAATGGGACGCACTTCGCGATCAGGACACTAGACGGGGCGCGCATCGGGACCACGTTGATCGGACGACACACCAAGTGCCCGCAATTTCCGGTGCAGCGCGGAGCGCTCCATGCCAACGAACTCTGCCGTGCGTGAAATATTGCCACCAAAGCGATTGATTTGGGCCAGCAGGTATTCACGCTCGAAAATTTCGCGCGCTTCGCGCAACGGCAGAGACATCAGATGCTCGGCCCCCCCGTTGACGGGAAGTGGCACGTTGGAACCGATCTCGTCAGGCAGCATATCGGCGGTGATGATGGCATTGGGATCACCACCGGCCAAAATCAGAAGCCGCTCGATGTTGTTGCGCAATTCGCGCACGTTGCCCGGCCAATCATGTGCTTGCAGAACCGCCGTTGCATCCTCGCCAATCCGGCGCGGGGACAGGCCCGACGCCGATGACAACTGGTTGACGAAGAAGGCGATCAGATCGGGAATATCCTCCCGCCGCTCGGCGAGACTTGGCACCCGCAGGGGCACCACATTGAGGCGATGGTAGAGGTCTTCGCGGAACCGGCCCTCAGCCATCTCCCGCTCGAGGTCACGGCTGGTCGAGGAGATGATGCGAACATCAACCGCCACCTTTTGTGAGCCGCCAAGGCGCAGGAACTTCTGCTCGACGAGCACGCGCAACACCTTGCCCTGTGTCTCAAGTGGCATATCGGCGACTTCGTCGATGTAGAGTGTGCCGCCATGAGCTTCCTCCAGCGCGCCAACCTTGCGCGGCCCGCCCGTGCGGTCTTCGGTGCCAAAGAGTTCTTCCTCGACGCGGTCAGGCGCCATAGCTGCCGCGTTCAAGACGACGAAGGGGGCGTCGGCGCGCTGTGATTTCTGGTGGATGACGCGAGCTGCCAGTTCCTTGCCCGTCCCCGAAGAGCCGCGGATCAGAATGCGGCTGTTGGTAGGGGCCACGCGGTCGAGACCGCTTTTCAAGTGATTTATCGCTGCCGACTTGCCGACCATCTCGGCGGAAACCGTCGATCGTTCCTTGAGTTCCTTGACTTCACGCTTCAGGTTCGACGCTTCAAGCGCACGCAGAGTTACGAGGATGAGACGGTCACTCTTGAACGGCTTTTCAATATAGTCATAGGCGCCGCGCTTGATGGCCGTAACAGCCGTCTCGATGTTGCCATGACCCGAAATAATGACCACCGGCAAATCCGGGTAAGTGCGCTTGATGACTGAAAGAACTTCCAAGCCATCCAGGCGGCTGCCTTGCAGCCAGATGTCGAGTATAACTAAATGGGGCCGCCGGTCCTCAATGGCCCGCAGGGCTTCATCGCTATCGCGCGCCAGCCGGGTCCGGTGCCCCTCGTCCTGCAGAATGCCGGCAACGAGTTCGCGGATGTCGGCCTCGTCATCGACAATCAGAATATCAGCTGCCATCGGTCGCTCCTTAGGCTCAACAGATCAAAACTATTCAACTCGCTATAGGTGCCGCTCGTGCTGCCGGCGGTGCATCGGACGCTCCCGCAGAAGGCGGCATTGCTGGCTGTAGCAGGCGCAGCGGCAGCGTCATGCGCACACACGCGCCGCGTGTGCGGCCAGGCGCGGCTGGCGCGTCATCGAGCATCAACGTCCCTCCGTGCTGTTCGGTGATCTTCTGGACGATGGCCAAACCAAGCCCCGTCCCCTTATGGCCCTTAGTCGTCACGTACGGCTCAAGCAGGCGCGTGCGATTGCTTTTCGGCAAGCCGATGCCGTTGTCAATCACTTCGATCACGATGGCTTCGCCCGTCAGGCGTAGCACACCTTCGACGGCCGGAACCCAACCGGCCTCTGCTGTCTCGCTCGCCGCATCGACACCCTCGGTTGCGTTCTTGACGAGGTTGGTCAGCGCCTGTGTGAGAAGGCGCCGGTCAAACAGCGCGGCGACCGCGGTTTCCGGCATAGTTTGGGTATATACGATTTTGGGATGGCTCTCGCGAAACAGAAGCATAGGCTCCTGCAGGCAGTCGCGCAAATCGCCGGTGTCCATGACCGGTTTTGGAACTCGGGCAAAGGATGCAAACTCATCGACCATCGTCTTGATGTCACCAGCCTGGCGTTCGATGGTCGCGGTGAGTTTGTCGAAAGTCTCGCGGTCTTCGGTGATGGATTTTCCGTATTTCTTGCGAATACGCTCTGCCGAAAGAATGATCGGCGTTAGCGGGTTCTTGATTTCATGGGCAATTCGGCGCGCCACATCAGCCCAGGCCGATGTGCGCTGGGCCGATACTAGTTCTGTGATGTCGTCCAGCGTGACCACCGATCCGACCTCCCCCGGCCCCGCAGTTTCGCGCGTAATGCGCACCGAGAAGGTGCGGTCGTCGCCCGCGATATTGGTATTGATTTCGATGGGGCTGCGCGACTTTGGCCCTGGCTCCTCGCGCCGCTCCAGAATGGGAGCCAGATCCGGCAGTACATCGGCTAGCCTCTGCCCAACGGCATTGCTCTCGCTGATGCCCAGCAATTGTCCTGCGGCTCGCGACAGAAGGGTGATCCGGTCGTGCGGATCAAGACCGATGACGCCTGCCGACACGCCTGACAGAACCGCTTCCATGAAGCGGCGCCGGTCGGTCAATTGCTCGTTGGCCATCACCAATGCGTCGCGCTGACTTTTCAATTCCCGTGTCATCGTATTGAAGGTTTGCGACAGGCGCCGTAGATCGCCTTCACCGCGCCGTTCAGGCAATTCGACCTGCAAATTGCCCTGCGAAACCTCGTGAGCACCTGCGATGAGACGCCGGATAGGGGCCACAAAGCGGCCAGCAAACCATAACCCAGCCCAGATGGCAGCCAAAAGTGCAGTCATCGAGATCATGGTATACATGAGCCCGTGCGCAAGTTTCAAACCGCCGCGTTTGTCGCGCAAGCTCTTGTATTCATCGACGGTTTCTTCGGTTCGCTCAAGCGATCCCAGCGCCTTGGCACTGACGGCGCGTCCGACATAAAGATAGAGTTTCGGAAACCGCGACAGCTTGGTCATAGCCGTGATGCGTGAGGACCCCCGAGGTGTCACGACAGGCGTTTGACCTGATTCCGCTTTCCTGATCATCGATGGGGTCGGCTTGATATAGGGCATGTTGGCATCTTCGATGCCTGTCACAAAAATGTTGCCAGCTTCGTCGACGGCATATGCGGATGGCAGGTCGCGCAATCCTGCTTGCGCGAAAATGAGGCGCTGGAGCAGTTTGGGATCTTTGTTCGCCTCGCTGGCACTTGCGTCAACGTCACGCGCCATGTTGGCGATGTCGGTGCGGATTACCTGCCCATGCTCTTCAACGTAGGATTTGGCGACATCGAGTGAGTTGTTGATGATGGCCAATGTCCGGCTTGAGAACCACCCATCGAGCGCCCGGGAAAAAGTCGTTGTAGCGGCGATAGCCAGGAGCATAGCTGGCAACGCCGCTATCAGAGAGAACAGCACAACGATGCGGACATGAAGCCGGGCACCAGCAATTTTTTCGCGCCACGCGCGCCACAGCCCATAGCTCTGCCTGGCGATCACGGCGATCATGGCAACGATCAGGATTACGTTGACGATCAACGCCACCTGAACGACTTCGTTTCTGGGCACGATGGGGGTTAGGCCGGTAAGAATAAGAAAGGTGGCCAGCGCCGAGATCAGCGATAGCACGACAACCACCAAACCGGTCCAGAACAACCGGTCGCTAGGATCGAGCAGTGGCGACGCTGCCTGGTCGAACCCTTTTTTAGACTGATCGGCGCTGGAAAGTGGTTGCATTCACCTACTCAAAACTTGCCAATCCGCTACGACGTAACCCAGGCTCCTTCAGAACCCAGGACCCATCGAAGCTAGGCTTGCTGCCGCTCGTTGCATTGTGGCAACGGGACCGAAGCCGAGACATAGCGGAGTGCCGCCATGTCACGTCACCTGAAGCATGTTGCCCGCGCGACACTTTGGGAGGCCAAGTGCAGCGCCTCGAACACTAGCAACACGGCAACTGTGACATTCTTGCGACAAAGGTCAAGTCAACAGATGGAAGAATGTGTGGGCGGACGCGCGGATGAGCATCCAATCCGCCATTGGCAGACGTCATTCCAATGGACTGCGGAAGACCCGGATGTCGAGTGTCCGAATGCGCGAGCGCAGCGTATTCCGGTTGAGGCCCAGCATTTCTGCGGCTTTGATCTGGTTTCCCCGGGTTGCTGCGAGGGCTGCAGAAAGCAGCGGCCGTTCGACCTCGCGAATAATACGGTCATAGAGTCCGGGTGGAGGTAGGTCCTTACCAAAGGTGGCAAAGTGGTCTGCCAGGTGGCGTTCAACCATTTCCGAAAGCCCCACGACCTCGCCGCCTGAAGGCGTTCCCGGTGAGGGTGCAGACTGCGCGAGGGCTTGTTCAATGATCTGCGCGGTGATGGTGTCCTGTGCGTTGAGAGCCGCCACACGGCGCACAAAATTTTCGAGTTCGCGCACGTTGCCAGGCCAAGGGTGGGATTTAAGCCGGTCAATGGCGGAAGTCTCAATCGACTTCTGTCCGAGACCTTCGCGCGCAGCAAGGCGCAGGAAGTGGCGCACCAGATCGCCGATATCCTCCGTACGTTCGCGCAGCGGCGGAATCCGCACGGGCACGACATTGAGCCGGTAAAAAAGATCCTCGCGGAACAAGCCCTGTTGGATTTGCGATTTCAGATCCCTGTGGGTGGCGGCAATGATGCGCACATTCGTCTTGATCGGCGTGCGGCCGCCCACCGTCGTGTACTCGCCTTGTTGCAGGACACGCAGCAAACGTGTCTGGGCATCGAGCGGCATATCGCCGATCTCATCAAGGAACAGCGTACCGCCCTCGGCCTGTTCAAAGCGGCCTTGCGTGCGCATTTGCGCTCCGGTGAAGGCGCCTTTCTCATGCCCAAACAACTCGCTCTCTATCAACTCGCGCGGAATGGCTGCCATGTTAATGGCCACGAACGGACCATGGCGGCGTTTGCCGAAATCGTGGAGGACACGGGCCACCAGCTCTTTGCCGGTTCCACTTTCTCCGTTGATGGTGACAGTCAGATCGGTCTGCGTCAGCCGCGCCAGCGAGCGATAAATATCCTGCATGGCTGCAGAGCGGCCAATGAGCGGCAACTCCTCTGCATCCGTCTCCGTATTGACAGTCCGGGGCTTACGGGTTTGACCGGCCAGCGCCCGGCCGACAACAGCAACCAATTCGGACAGATCGAAAGGCTTGGGCAGATATTCGTAGGCGCCTTTCTCTGTGGCCGTGAGCGCTGTCATAAGAGTGTTTTGCGCGCTCATAACGATAATCGGCAGATCTGGGCGCAACTTCTTCATGCGTGGAATGAGGTCGAATGCGTTTTCATCCGGCATGACCACATCCGTGATCACAACGTCGCCCTCCCCGGCACTGACCCAGCGCCAAAGCGTGGCAGCATTGCCGGTCGCGCGCGGCGCATAGCCCGCGCGCGCGAGGGCTTGGTTCAATACCGTGCGGATCGCAGTATCGTCGTCGGCAATTAGGATTGTACCTCGGGCCATGGGATGGGGCCGCTCCTTTAGAATTAGATCTTTCGCCGTACCACTAACGTTTCAAGGGTCCGATCCCCCGTTCCTGCAATGGCAAGAGCACCCGGAAAACCGTCCGCTTAGGCTCACTGTCACACTCAATAATGCCGCCATGATCGCCGATGATCTTGGCAACCAGCGCCAACCCCAGCCCCGACCCCGTTCTCTTGGTGGTGACGAACGGATCAAACAGATGCGGCTTCATGCTTTCGGGCACGCCCGGCCCGTTATCTTCAATGTGGATCATCAGGGGCAGGCTGATACGATGATCCGAACCTGGAACTGTCAGGCGCACACCGGGCCGGAAGGCCGTCTGAATTAGGATGCGGCCCTGTTCATCGTTTTCGCCGATAGACTCTGCCGCATTCTTGATGAGGTTGAGCAGGGCCTGAACTAATTTATCGCGGTTGCCCGGCACCGGCGGCAGTGATGGGTCATAGTCCTCAACGAAACGTACGCCCTTGGCAAATCCGTTTTCAGCTAGCCGCCGCACGTGATCGAGAACGTCATGAATGTTGACAGCATCCTTGCTCAAGGGCCGCTCGTCGCCAAACACCTCCATCCGATCGACAAGATTGCGGATACGCTCGGTTTCCGAAACGATGAGCTGTGAAAAGACCCGGTCTTCATCTGACAGGTTCTGTTCCAAGAGCTGGGCGGCGCCACGGATACCCGACAGTGGGTTCTTGATTTCGTGAGCCAACACCGCTGCCATGCTGGAGACGGAGCGTGCCGCCGCACGATGGGTCAACTGGCGCTCAATCATCTGAGCCATCGTGCGTTGCTGCAAAATAAGAATGATTAAGTCAGGATGGTCAGGAAACTGCCCGGCATAGACGTCGATCAGTTTGGGCACCGCAAACTTGGGTGAAGCCAACTCTATGCCGTATTCGTTGACGGTCGAGGCGGTGTGGCGCACCTGATCGAGAAGTGACAGCAGTGGACACCCGAACGCCAACACGTCATCGAGCCGGGCACGCTTCAAAACGGATGCGCTTGTGGAAAGGAACGACTCTGCCGCGGCATTGACGTAGACGACCGCATTGTTAGGGCCCAGCACCAGAATAGGGTGGGGTAAAGCTGCAAGCAGCAGATCGAACTCAACCACTCGCCGCATTCCGGCGGGCAGTTCGACCGGGCGGTTGGCAGACGCTGCGCTCATGCTGCGGCCTCGCACCGTTCGCGCTCGCAGCACTCCAGGTCGATGGCCCGGTCGTAAAACTCTTCTAGTCCCGCGATCACCTGTGCATTGCTTTCTAGTGTGCACAATCGCTGGCGCCACGCCTTAACCTCGGCTGCCGGCCTGCGGCTCGCTTCCAAATACCAGCCAATGTGCTTTCTCGCGTTGCGGTTGCCAAGTGCGGGGCCGTAATGGGCAAACATCGCCTCCACATGGCCTAGCGCGATGGTGCGCTGGGCGGTGAGATCTGGAGCACGTACAGAGTGGCCTGCTGCCAGTGACCGGGCTATCAGTCCGGGTAGCCAGGGTGCGCCGTAGGCCCCGCGGCCAATCATGACGCCATCGGCACCAGAGACTTCGAGCGCCGCACGCGCATCCTCAACGGATTTAATATCGCCGTTGACGATGACAGGAATGCCAACCGCATCTTTGACATGACGCACGTAAGCCCAATCAGCTGCGCCCTTGAAAAACTGTTGGCGTGTGCGCCCATGAACTGTGATCATCTGAACACCGGCCGCCTCGGCTCGCCGCGCCAAGCCTGCGGCATTGCGGCTCTGATCATCCCAGCCCAAACGCATTTTTAAGGTGACCGGAACTTTGACAGCGCCCACCGTTGCCTCGATGAGCATCAGCGCCTGGTCGAGATCACGCATAAGCGCGCTGCCCGACGCCTTACCCGTCACTTCTCGGGAGGGGCAGCCCATATTGATATCGATGATGTCCGCGCCTTGACTCTCAGCAATGCGCGCACCCTCCGCCATCCACTGCGGCTCGCAACCAACAAGTTGTATAACGAACGGTTTAAGTCCAGCGCCCTCCGCACGGCGCACAACATCTGCGCGCTCGGCGACCAGTTCGGCACTGGCCACCATTTCGGAAACGACCAAGCCCGCACCCAATTCCTGGGTCACTTGACGGAAGGGCAAATCCGAAACTCCGGTCATCGGAGCCATAATGACTGAGTTCTGCAGAGTCACGCCCCCAACCGTCAGTGAAGCTGACGGCACCCTCTCGGATTGATCTGCACTATTATTGGGCATAGGTGGGCATTGCCTCTCGTTTGAGCAGCATAGGAAAAGTTTCTTGATTTCGCAAGTGCGAACACGGCAGGGGTCAATTGCGCGCCTTGCCCGGCACCGCTAGACACGATCCAACGATCCTATACAGCCAGGGAGCCTACTCTTGACGGTTGCCGCTCTAATTGTTGCAGCCGGTCGCGGCACGCGAGCCGCCGGATCGCCGGGCGCCATTGCCAAGCAATATGCCCCATTGGCTGACCGGCCGCTCCTGTGCAGTACGCTCGACGCATTTATTACCCATGCGGCCATCGATCTTATCCAAGTTGTTATTCACCCCGAGGATACACAGGCTTACGCAACTGCCGTTCGGGCAGACCAGGGGAAACTATTGCCGCCGGTGACAGGTGGAGCAACGCGCCAGGAGTCGGTTCGGCTCGGATTGCGCGCGCTGGCTGAGATCGCCCCTCGTTGCGTGTTGATCCATGATGCGGCACGGCCATTCGTCGATGCCGGTGTCATTTCGCGTGTGCTTGATGCCTTGGATATCTCATCGGGGGCCATTGCCGCCATACCTGTCGCGGACACACTGAAAAAGGCATCACTCAACGGAACGATTGTTGCGACGGTCGAACGAACCCAATTATGGCGCGCCCAGACTCCCCAAGGCTTTTCATTCCCTAAAATCCTGGCGGCGCACGAACAGGCGGCAAAAGATGGCCGCTATGATTTTACAGATGACGCGGGCATTGCTGAGTGGGCAGGCATCGCTGTTGCTCTGGTGTTAGGCAGTGAAGCCAATACAAAAATCACGACGGCGGAGGATTTGATGGTTGCCGGGTTGCGCTATTTGCCGGGACGTGTGCCAGCATTCGAGCCATCTGAAACCCGCACTGGCACGGGCTTTGACGTGCATCGCTTCACGGACGGTGATCATGTCTGGCTGTGCGGTGTAAAAATTCCCCACGATAAAAAACTTGAGGGGCATTCCGATGCCGACGTTGCTCTGCACGCCCTGACCGACGCCCTGTTGGGCGCTATTGGCGAGGGCGACATTGGCCAGCACTTTCCTCCTTCGGATGAAACGTGGCGGGGCGCGGCCTCACACCTGTTTCTAGCTGATGCTGCCCGTCGCGTAGCCGCTCACGGCGGCGTCATCGTCAATGTGGATATTACACTGCTGTGCGAGGCCCCGCGCATCGGTCCTCATCGCTCAGCGATGCAGCGGGCTATCGCAGAGATCCTGGCCATTGAAATCAGCCGTGTGGGGGTCAAAGCCACCACCACCGAGGGGCTGGGCTTCACTGGCCGCCGCGAGGGAATTGCTGCCATGGCGACCGCTTCAGTGCGAATGAAAATAGCTTAATCCGTTGAAAACACTGGCCTGACACCCGCCTCACTCCGCCGCAAAACCGCGCCAAGACGGATGTATTCATGGCCCTATTGCCCCGGTCACTGCGACGATTGTGATCGAAGCAAGTTGACCGGCATTGCAGAATCGCGGCAACTACATCACATGGTAGTTGTATGGCCACAAAATATTCCGAGGGCAATCGATGAACATGATGACAAATACGCTCGATCGCGCAGCCGCCCCGCCGGCCAGCATCTTAGAGATTGCAGAGAGCACATCGTCGGCCTGCTTGGCCACGCGTGTACGCCAGTTGTCCCGCATCGTCACGCGCGTCTATGACGATGCGCTGCGGCCACTGGGCATCACCGGCAGCCAATACACGCTACTGGCTCAACTCGCTTCGCGTGACGGCATTACAGCCGTTGAAATCGGTGGCGATCTCGACATTGAAAAGTCGACACTGTCACGCAATCTGAAGCGCTTGCTGGCGCTCGGGCACTTGGTCATGGATCCACCCGCTGGCCGTCGTGGCCGGGGTCTCCATCTGACCCCAAAGGGGCAGGCAGTACTCAAGGACGCCTTCCCCATCTGGCAAGGTGCTCAGACAAAGGCAAATACAGCGCTGGGTGCGGACAGCCGCGCCAAGCTCGACGAATTGCTGCATTTGGCGGCCAAACTCATTGCTGAATAAGGTGCATTAAATACGCCTTCAGCCCTTGTGGTTTCATGTCCGGAACGCCACCATAAAAAGCGCACCTTCGCATGTGCGCTTTTTAATTGTTTAGGTGGACTTCACCATCTAAGGCGGGATCGATCCCCCATGTGCGCAACTGATCTGGTTTTCACCTCAAAATTGGTAGACGAAGCTGCACGCCTCATCGAACAATTGCGGCAGAGCAAGTCCACGATTGCCACGGCTGAGAGCTGCACGGGTGGCCTTCTAAGTGGTGTGCTGACCGAAGTGTCTGGCGCCTCAGATGTTTTCAACTTCGGTTTCGTCACCTACTCGAACCCTGCAAAAACTGATTTGTTGGGTGTGCCAGCCGGGCTCCTGGAGTGTTATGGCGCCGTCAGCCGCGAAGTGGCGGTTGCGATGGCCGAGGGCGCGCGCACGCACTCGGCCAGCACCCTTGCCATAGCTATAACGGGCGTTGCGGGTCCTGGAGGTGGCAGTGAGGCAAAGCCGGTTGGGCTCGTTTACATCGGCGTCGCTATTGCGGGTCAACCAACTGCGGCACACGAACTCAGGCTCGGCAATATTGGCCGCGCGCCGATACGGCTCAAGACAATCGAGACGGCGCTGCAACTGGCGCAAATGGCTTGCCGCGCGCAAAGGGCCTCGCAATAGCAGCCCGCTGGCGGCAAAAGTACTTTGCAGGTCTCGCCCGGCGGCGGCATACTGGTGTGATGAAACATAATCAATACACGCTCACAGCAACTTCGATGCGGGTCCGGATCGCAGCGCCACTGTTAAGTGCGTGTGCACTGGCATTTAGTGGTGTTAACTGCCCGCCAGTCCATGCAGCTGAATTCTCGGCGCGCGATGTCACGGCGCGGCTGTTCCAAATGGAAGCCGGCACTGTGGCTGACTTCCATCAAAGAGATTTACGCGAACTCGATCTGTCGGGGATAGATTTCAAGCGTGCAAATCTGGCCGGCACAAAACTGTTTGGCACGGACCTAACGCGCACCAACCTGGCTCACACCGACCTCCGCGGTGCCAATCTCGATCGAGCTGTCATCATCGGCGCCAATCTCAATGGTGCTGACCTGTCGGGCATCTCGATGCTGCGACCGACCACGTCCCCCAACCTTGATGAAGTCACCCTGGAACCGCCGAGCTTCAAAGGTGCCAATATGTCAGGCTCGAAAATTTTCGGACGCTTTCGCAACGTCGACTTCAGCGGCGCCGACTTAACTAAATCGAGTTTTGCACCGACGAGCACCACAGGTTTTATCGAGAATTTGTGGCGCGCCGATTTAATGAGCGCCAATTTGAGCGCCACCATCCTTGAGAATGCAGATCTTACTTATGTCATGCTGCGCTTTGCCGACTTACGCGGCGCCAATCTGCGCGGCGCGCTTCTCAAGCGGGCTGATCTTGCCCACGCTGATCTCACTGGCGCTGATCTCACCGGCGCCGATGTCTCAAATGCCGATCTCGACGGCGCAACGTTGACGGGTGCGAAGGGTCTGAGCACTGTCAAGGGCCTAGCCACCGCACACAATGTACCCGCGGCGTTTGGACTTGTTCGCTAAACGACCTGGTGCGGCTGAGGCTTCGTGTTCTCAACACCCTTTCTCGCCATGGAAGCTGTTGAAGCTTATTTTGGTGACAAACAACTTTGACGAGGGATTCGGGCATGATGCCCGTAGTGAGCCAGTTGTGGCGATACCAGCTTCGCGACAATTGAAAAAAACAAACCAGCGGTGATGCCGCCTTTCAAAGAGACTAAGGCTCCGAAGAAACGCTATGTAGGCGGATTATCTTTTTGGAACTCCTGGTCTTCACGCAAAAAACTGTTCTGCCACATCGCAGCGCAATAATTTTGGCATGTTGGGTTATCGTGATTGAAGAAGGTCCATTACTGATTCACGAGAAGTGACGGTGCAATGCCCTATTCAGGCGCAGATCTCTTAGCCCATTTAAGTGAACTGGCGCGTCAGCGTGCTCAATTACCACGGATAGGTTGCATCCAGATTTTAGCGCTGCAGCGAACCAACGGCGATCTTCTTCAATCTGCTTTGCGGGCCGTAGTCGGTTATGAAGTTGAAATATTAGTGGCTGCGGATCTGACCGGGGCGCTACGGAATATGAACCAGCCCCAGCCGCAGATCGTCTTTATACTTGATGATGTTCATAACCGGCGCGACTGGTTCGCTGGGCTTGTGCTTGATATCCGCAAGGCTGGTTTGAGTTGCCCTCTGGCAATTGTACTCGAAGTCTGTACGCCACAACTCCGTTGCCAATTGCTGGATCTAGGAGTGCTCGACGTCATTCACCGTGACGAAGTGTGCGGCCTGCGCTTGCGAGAATGCCTCCTCAAACTCGTGCCCCCGTCCTCATCATCATAGCCGGTCTTAATAGTGCGGGAAAGGCTCGTCCAATCCGCCTGCTTTTGCCCGGCGGCCGGGGACCCGGCTGCTGCCGCTGGCCCCTCTCTTAATAACTGTCCAGAGGCTCTTACAAGCTGCGGGCATTGAACGTATCGCACTGCCCCATCTCACCGGATTTGAATCCTGTTGTGAACCAACGCATGCGCTGAGCGGCCGTCCCGTGCGTGAAGGCATCGGGAACAACATGTCCCTGGGTTTTCTTCTGGATCATGTCATCGCCAATGGCGTTGGCTGCGCGCAAGCCCTCATCAATATCTCCCTCTTGCAGCCGGCTTTTCATCTGGTCGGTGATGTTGGCCCAGACGCCAGCTAGACAATCGGCCTGTAATTCCATGCGCACTTGAATCTGATTGCTGGTGCGTTCGTCCGATTGTTCTTTGAGTTCTTGCACCTTACCGGCGATCCCCAGAAGTGTCTGAACGTGATGGCCGACTTCATGAGCCACAACGTAGGCCTGTGCAAAATCGCCCGGTGCATTAAAGCGGCGCGCCAACTCGTCATAAAAGGCGGTATCGATGTAGATTTTTTGATCAAGCGGGCAGTAGAAAGGTCCCATCTGTGTCATGCCGGTACCACAGCCTGTACGCGTACCACCGGTGAACATGACCAGCTGCGGCTCCTTGTATCTCTGACCAAACGACTGAAACACCCGGCCCCAGACATCTTCGGTGTCGGCCAGTACGCGCTTGACGAATACACCCGCGTCATCCCCAGTGGGATGCTTAGGACCTTGAGTTCCTGCATCGCCTTGCTTCTGCTCGCGGCTACCAGGAAGTCCCGGAATATTGAAAGGATTGTCGCTCGCGCCCGTATCGCGGCGTTCAACCTGGCGCTCTTGCGACGGCATCTGTGGCACCTGCGGAAAGTTACCGCCCTGGCCACCAAGCAGAACATCGAGAGGATTAATGCCGAACAACAGCATGATGGCACCCAGGATCAGCAAGGTCGTTAGGCTGAAACCACCCTTGCCGCCAATGGGGATCTGAATACCGCCGCCAGGAAAACCGAAGCCTCCACCGCCTTGACCTCGGCGGTCTTCCACGTTTTTGCTTTCGCGATCATTTTCATCATAACGCATGGTGGTGGTCTCGACTTTTCAAATGTCTGTATTTTCCTGGCACCCTGGGGGCCGTCCTATATTTCCCGCACCCATAGTGCATGGCAGGCAGTGCGAGACAAGGGGCTCCACGAATGGCCAACAGGCCTGTCAACCTGGGGCCTGAGACCGCCGCCCCGTCACACCCGGCAGGGCTAGCATTGTCTTGGCGGCGTTGACAGGCTTGGGCACTTCTGTAGCCCGCAACCAAGCGCGTGCGGCCTTGGACACCGCTACCGTGCCGTCGTTGGCATAAGCCTCGTGATTTTTCTCGATATCCTTGATTTCATAGCGATAGTTGACCATCAACCCATGCCCCTCTCGCAGGCCTTTTTCAGACGTATCGGCAAGCCAATTAATGCGTTCAAGCCGCGCTCCATTTCCCAGATGGAACCGCGCCACAGGATCAACCGGCCGGTTATCATCGGATTTAGCCGACATCAGATAATGGGCGGATAAGGCCATAAGGCTGGACTTGAGTTCGGCATGCAATGTCTCATCTCTCGTCCAGCGCGGATCGTTCAAAAGCGCCAAGTTTTTGCGATCGGCATCGGTCACCGTGCCGGGAGTAACGTTGGCCGCGGCGACCGCCTGGTCGAGCCAGCGCGCGAAGTGAGGCACGGGAGATAGTGTCACAAATGTTTTGAGGCTCGGATTTTCCCGAACCAAGTCTTCCACCACTTGCTTCAGAAGAAAATTGCCAAAAGAGATCCCTTTAAGGCCCTCTTGGCAGTTACTAATCGAATAAAACACCGCTGTCGTTGGCTCACTGTTGTTAGGTGCTGTCGCGCGGCCCGATGAAATCAAAGGCGCGATGGAGCTAGGCATTGCATTGACCAGTGCCACTTCGACAAAAATTAGCGGCTCATCGACGAGCGAGGGATGGAAAAACGCAAAGCAGCGCCGGTCGACGGGATCCAAGCGGCGGCGAAGATCGTCCCAACCCTTGATTTCATGAACCGCCTCATAGGCGATGATCTTTTCCAGAATTGCGGCCGGGGTTTGCCAGTCGATTCTCTTGAGAACAAGAAATCCACGATTGAACCATGTTTGCAGCAGTGAACGCAGATCGGCGTCGACGGCTTTCAAGGTGCCGTCGGGATCGGCTTGCGCGGCAAGATCCTTGCGCATGCCCACGATCCC
>JBEBJD010000182.1:0-18341 GCA_040080075.1 Hyphomicrobium sp.
GCCGGCGAGCTGCCGAGACGGCGCGTGAAGCGGTAAGCTGACTACGCAAACAGGCTATTAAATGCTCGCAATCACAGGCGACTGAAAGTGCCTCTATTGCCGAGCGCCTTACCGGCGTTGGAACGGGTTGTCGCGGCAGCCGCCATAAAATACGAAGTTGGCGTGACGCGCGCGCACATTTGCCGAAATTGTTGGAATTGCAATGGCGTCGTCTGCCAGTGCCTCGCTTTGCCGGGCAACTGGATAGTCGCCAGGAAGAAGATAGACGGTTCCGTCAACCTCGACGCCGTGACCAGTGGTGTACACGAGCGCTACGTCTGCATCTGACGACCGTGTTGCGAAGCTGGCCAACACCGGTTTGAGATTGGAGCGCTTGGGATCGATCACGCTTTCTGTCTCAAACCCCGCTCGTTTTAGTGCCGCGGTTATGCGCTCGGCGTCGTGCTTGGCGCCTGGCAACGATTTTGCCCCACCAGACGCGGAGTAATCTGAGTAGACAAGCACGAGGGCTTGGCGCCGTTCACCATGGATTTTCGGAGAGAACCGCCAACCTGCTGGTTCAGGATGAACCGGCACGTCTGGCAATTGGCGGCCATGGCTTTTCTTTGCAGTCATTTCCTTCAGCTGTTGCGTAAAGACATCTAGACTGAGATCTGTCCGGTCTAATAGCTCAATGAGTGCGCTTGCGAACGGATTCCCGCCGCCTTCGCCCTGGTCCAGTGTTTGATGGCCAGTCGATGCAGCGTAGTACACAAGTGGGGCGTTTGGACTGCTCTGGGCGCAAATGTTCGTAACGGCTCCCATCGTAATAATGAAAGCGCCCGCAAATGATGCAAAATTAGAGAGACTGGGCATGGGTCCTCCGAGGACATCAAATGAGGGGCGAGTTTAAAAAACTCAGGTTAGCAGCACGGGCCCTTTTACAGCAACGTGCCTGTTCTCGGGCCGTGCGTTACAGCCTCGCCGCTATCATTTACCTGAAGCAGAATGGCCACAGGAGAGAATTGAAGTTCTGATCGCGCACCGAATCGGGTTACCAGCCAAAAGACACGGCACATTGTCGAAGTTAGAATTCTTCGAGCCCACGGCAACCTCATATTGGGACGTGCGCATGAATCGCTTCACTTCAGTTGTTCTCTTAAGTTTGATCACCGTCATAGGGTCATTGCCCGCAGTGGCCGCTGATCCAATCGGCTCGGCCGTGCGCATCGTCAATAAGGTGACGGCTGAAGCTGAACAGAGCGTGCATCCGCTCGCGCAAGGCGATGGTGTGCGTCAAAACGAGACCATCGACGTGGCGGCCGAGTCATTGGGCGAATTGCGTTTGATTGACCAGACCAAAGTGGCGCTAGGCCCCGGCTCAAAACTCAAACTGGATAAGTTTGTCTACGATCCTGACAAAGCTAGCGGCACCATCGCCGTAGATCTTGTCAAGGGTGCCTTCCGATTCATCACTGGTGCTGCCAAGAAATCTTCCTATGTCATCCGCAGCCCCAACGCGGCTATTACTGTGCGCGGGACTGTGTTCGACGTTTATGTCGATGCCAATGGCACGATGTGGGTCCTGCTTCATGAGGGTTCGATTGAAGTTTGCAACAGCGCAGGTCAGTGTAAGACTGTGAGCAATACATGCGGCATGGTCCGCGTCGGCCCGGGCGGTGTACTGTCCGAGGCGGCGACCTGGAACCGGCAGCCAGACGTCAGCGAAATCGCTTTCGACGTGGCGTTCCCGTTCGTTGTGAACCCGCCTGAATTCGATTCCGAGCCACGGTTCACGCGCGCATCGGTCGAAACTGGCACGTGTAACAAATCCAACTTGCAGCCGCCCAAGGCCCGCCACGCCAATGTTTTAGAGCCTGCACCGCGCAGCGTCGCACCGGCATCAGCACCTTCACCGCAGCCAGTCCAGCAAGCGCAAGTAGAACCGGGATCGCCCTCGACTTCGCTGATCGGAGTAAGCTGGAGTGGTCCCTACGTTGGCGTCAGCTTTGGCGGCGGTGGTGGTCCAGGCGATACACCAACAGCGTGCCGGGATCCGTTTGGGATCGTCGATACGGTCGTGGCCAATTGCGCGCTTTCATATGCCTCGGGAGGGCTAGAACAGAGCTACTCGCTATCGCCTGATGGCTGGCTCGGAGGTGCTCAGACCGGTTACAATTTCCGTATGGGTAATATTGTGACAGGTCTGGAAATGGATCTGTCGCGCAGCGCCATCGAGGGCTCCGACACTGGTTCTGGAAACCTATTCAACGGCTCTCCGGGAGCGCGCTACCTCGCACAGGATCTCGAATGGTTTGGCACGGTGCGCGGCAGGCTCGGCGTTGTAACGGGTAATGTCCTGGTCTACGCCACAGCCGGACTCGCCTATGGCCGCTCCACGTTCCAATATGATGCCGTCTACCCAACCGACGATGCGGTTGCCAGCGGCCAGGCCTCACAATGGAGTGCGGGCTGGACGGCAGGTGGTGGCGCAGAGCTGGCACTGGGCGCGTGGTCACTGAAAGGTGAATACCTTTATTTCGATCTTGGGGACGATAAACTCAGGGCGCAGCTGTTTTTCAGCGGTGCTCCATCCCCCGTCTTTTTCGAACCTGAGTTCGAAACCAAGGGGCACATCGCCCGCATCGGCTTGAACTACCACTTCAAGTGAGACAATGCCGCCGGTGCCCCCGGCGGCACGGCGGAGTGATCGGGTGCAGGCTCATGCCGTCTGGCTTCTTTGATGGCGATCCAGCGATCGGATTGCCGCGCGAGGTGAATGCGGCGAGATGCTGCGCGGATAAGTCGTGAAGAACTACTTTTCGGGAATGAGATACTTGAGCGCGGCAGATGACAGTGCGCCACCGACGACACACGGAATGCCAAGCTGAACTTGACCCATGACGCTAGCGGCAACGCAACCCAAAGCCAACGCCGTTTGCCCCGCCTGTCCCCACTGGTTATAGGTGCGCACTTTTTCAGGGCCCTTTGCTCTCAATTCGTCGATTGAGGCCATGGCTTCCTTGCGGATCTTCCCCAGTTCCAATGTTTCTGCCGCCTCGATGACTTCGTGGAGTGGCGCGCGCACGGCCGGGCCTTCTTGGCCCGCTAGCCCTTTGAGCAGGCCAAGCAACTCGGAATCGTGTGAAGCGTTTTGCGCTAATGTCCATTTGGCCATGGCGCCAACGGTGAGTTTTTCTACGTCATCACGATCGAGCGACCAAGCCAGAGCGCGCAATATGCGCCGGATGGGTTGCTCCGATCCGGTTGCAAAATAGTAACCCCAGTTGATGTCGATGGCGGCCGGGTTGTCCTCGAAAGGCAAATCGGTAAGTGCGGGCTTGCCAGCAAACAGATATTTTTCGATCAGCACTTGGCGGGCCGGCATACGCTCTACGAACTTACCCAACAGTTCTTTCCACTCTGGCAAGCCCGAATAGGCGATGGCGCGGATCAAGAGCACCTGATCTTGCGGATCGAGCGGGAACATGGCGCTGATAAGCTTTTCGGCGATCTCCGGGTTGGAGCCGATGACGCCTGCCGTAAAGCCAATGTAAACGCCGGCCTGGTCCAGATCTTTTGTAGCCCCCGTTGCCACCATCGCCTTGACCGCCTCGGGCAAGCGCTTGGGCTCGGACGTCTGCCGGTACGCGTTCATCCACGACAGCAGCTGTTCGCTCTTGGTAAAGGGTGGCGGCGCCTTGGCTGGAATGGGCTTGGTTGCAGCCTGTACGGGATGCGACAGAGCGAGCAGCGCGGCACACGCAGCAAATACAGCACGCATTACGCTCTCCCGTGGCCGCAACTGACTGTAGTTATGAAAGGATGTTAAGAAGTTAGATCGCGCGCGCGGCATGGCCGTTTTGTGGCGGGGCCCAAAGTTAACAGTCAAATGACCATGCCCTGATGGCTTTCAAGGCCGGTCCAAGACTGGTAGACGCAGGGAGCATAGTCTCGGTCCGTCAGGGAGCCTCACAGCATGGTCCGGCCAGCGCCGCCCACCTCGTCGCTCAACAAGCAGGTTTATCTGTTTACAGCCGGGCGCACCGACGGCCGTGCAGACATGACGGCACTGCTTGGCGGTAAGGGCGCCAACCTGGCCGAGATGGCAAGTATTGGTTTGCCGGTGCCGCCCGGCTTTACCATCACGACGGAAGTTTGTGCGGCGTATCTCGCCGGCGGCTCGCAAGTGCCCGCCAGCTTACGGCCTGAGGTCGACGCCGCTCTCGCGGCCGTTGGCAAAGCCATGGGCATGAGTTTTGGAGACGACAAGAACCCTCTGCTGCTGGCTGTGCGCTCGGGAGCACAGGCCTCCATGCCTGGCATGATGGATACCATCCTCAATCTAGGTCTCAACGATAGAACGGTGAAGGGGCTGGCCGCACGGTCGGGCAACGAGCGGTTTGCCTATGACAGCTACCGCCGTTTCATTCAGATGTACTCAAGTGTCGTGCTGGGGCTCGACAGTTATGTGTTCGAGGATCTGCTCGACAACTACAAAAACCTGAATGGTATTGCCTTCGATACCGATCTTTCGCCAGCCGACTGGAAGGCCATCATCGAGGATTACAAGGAGGCGATCCGCACCAGCCTAGGCCAGCCGTTCCCCGAAGATACCACCGAGCAATTGTGGGGTGCGATTGCCGCCGTATTCCGTTCGTGGAGCACGCCGCGTGCCGTCGCCTATCGCCAGAATCACGACATTCCTGACGATTGGGGCACCGCCGTTAATGTGCAGGCCATGGTGTTTGGCAACATGGGCGAAACCAGTGCTACCGGCGTGGCGTTCACGCGCAATCCCTCGACAGGTGCCCACGAGATCTACGGTGAGTTCCTCGCCAACGCGCAAGGAGAGGACGTGGTAGCGGGCATTCGCACCCCGCAGCCTTTGACCGAATCTGCACGCGTTGCGCTGGGTGAAATCAATCCCTCACTCGAGACGTTGATGCCCGCCGCGTTCGCCGAACTGGTCTCGATCTTCAAGGCCCTCGAGCGCCGTTACCGCGACATGCAAGATATCGAATTCACCATCCAGGACGGAAAGGTGTTCATGCTGCAGACGCGCTCGGGCAAGCGCACGGCAGAAGCCTCGATCAAGATTGCGGCAGATATGGCCAAAGAAGGAATTTTATCGCACGACGATGCAGTTCTTTCCGTCGAGCCGGCAGCGCTGGGTCAGCTTTTGCATCCCGCCCTCGATCCCTATGCCGAAAAGGTGCTGATCGCGACGGGGTTGCCCGCATCGCCGGGCGCAGCATCGGGCGAGATTGTCTTCGATCCATCGGCGGCCGAGGCCTTGAAGGTCCAGGGCCGCCGCGGCATCCTCGTGCGAGTCGAGACCAGTCCCGAAGACATTCAGGGCATGTTCGCCTCAGCTGGGGTGTTGACGGCGCGCGGCGGTATGACGAGCCATGCCGCCGTTGTAGCGCGCGGCATGGGGTTGCCTTGCGTTTCGGGTGCGGGGGCACTCAGGATCGACGCCAAAGCCGGCGAGATGCGGGTTGGATCGCGGCTCTACAAGGCGGGTGATGTTCTCACCATCGATGGCTCGACGGGGCAGGTACTCGAGGGACGTGTGCCGATGCGGCAGCCCAAACTGTCGGCTGACTTCGCGACCCTCATCGGGTGGGCTGACGCAGCCCGGCGCTTGCAGGTGCGTGCCAATGCAGACACGCCCCGGGATGCGCGGCAGGCGCGTGAATTTGGTGCCGAGGGCATTGGACTGTGCCGCACCGAACATATGTTCTTCGAGCCTGATCGAATTCTGGCGATGCGCGAAATGATTTGTGCCCAAGATGAAGCCGGGCGCCGGGGGGCTTTGGCGAAGATATTGCCCATGCAGCGGAAGGACTTCATAGAGCTGTTCGAGATCATGGGTGATCTGCCCGTTACGATCCGGTTACTCGATCCTCCGCTTCATGAATTCCTTCCGCGCCTCGACAGTGAACTTGAGAGTGTGGCGTTGGCGCTGAAGATGCCGGTGTCCAAGCTCAAGACGCGCGTTGCGGAGCTGTCGGAGTTTAACCCCATGCTGGGGTTTAGAGGATGCCGGCTGGGTGTGCGCTATCCCGAGATCATCGAGATGCAGGCCGAAGCCATTTTCGAGGCCTGCGTGGCCGTCCCGAAAACGGCTGGCAAGAGTCCGGTTCCCGAGATCCTTGTGCCGTTCGTCGCCTTCCGGCGCGAATTCGACCTGATGGCCGATGTCATTCGTGCAACCGCCGCCAAGATTGAAGCCAAGAGTGGGACGTCTCTAAGCTATCAGATTGGCTGTATGATCGAACTGCCACGCGCCGTAGTGCAGGCCGGTGAGATTGCTGCTGGAAGCCGTGGCGCCGATTTCTTTTCATTTGGCACCAATGACCTGACGCAAACGGTATTGGGTCTCAGCCGCGACGATGCAGCCCCAATTCTTTCGAATTATTCTGGAAGGGGAATTTTCGAACGCGATCCTTTCGTCTCTATCGATCAATCCGGCGTGGGAGAACTGGTGCGCCTGGGCGTTGACAGGGGGCGCGCCGCCAAGCCTGGCCTCAAGATCGGTGTATGCGGGGAGCACGGGGGCGATCCGGCGTCGATCGGATTTTTTGAACAGGCCGGGCTTGATTATGTCTCGTGTTCATCTTACCGGGTTCCCATCGCCCGGCTAGCGGCAGCGCAGGCGGCAATCCGTGCCAAACGGCAGGGACGGACCAATTAAGCAGCGCCGTTACAACATACGGTCGTCGCGTCCATCAAGTTGGTCGAGCGTGGGGCGCCGTGGGGCGGGGCCAGTGTTCCGGGGTGTCAGCAACAGAGCGATCAAAAGGGGAGGCAGCAGGAAACACCAAGCCGCCCAAGTTGAATAATCGCGGTTCTTCCACATTGCCAGGAATGCCGCCAGGATGGCGCTCGTCATGGCTGTGATGCCCCAAACGACTATTCCAGTAACCATATACTTAGGCTCCCTTGTGTCGCGATGGTCTGTAATGTCCAAAGCCGTGCCTGTACTTGGGGTGCAAGTGCGGCGAAAACAAGCGTTCTACTGATGAACGAACGGACTTAAAAAACTAGAGATTGGCGTAAGGGTTTCCGGCGACGGTTTGCATGCTAACCTGATGGAAGCCAATCCGGCTGGCCTCACCGCCGGCTGAACGGGGCGCCGGGGCGTGTTAGACGGGTGTTTCAAGCTGGCCGGACAGGAAGCAGGCGCGGTTTTCATGGGGACGGTATGATTAGTTCAAAGCCGGACCCGGCAACGCGCTCGCCGGTTAGCCCGCTCGCGCTCGAAATGACTGGCGTCGTCAAGCGCTTTGCGGCTTTCCAGGCGCTTAAGGGCGTTGACCTCAACGTCGAACGGGGGGAACGCATTGTGATTTGCGGGCCATCTGGCTCTGGCAAGTCCACCCTCATACGTTGCGTCAACGGTTTGGAGCGCCACGACAGTGGCCGCATTGTGGTTGATGGCATCGAATTGACGGCGGATCTGCGCCACCTTGCCAAAGTGCGGACCCAAACCGGCATGGTGTTTCAAAGTTTCAATTTGTTTCCGCACCTGACGGTTCTGGAAAATGTGTGTCTGGCGCCTCAATGGGTGAAAGGTATGGGCCGTGTGGAAGCAGAGAAAGCTGGGCTTGAATTGCTGGCACGGGTTCGCATCGCCGAACAGGCTCAAAAATTTCCAGCGCAGTTGTCTGGTGGTCAACAGCAGCGTGTAGCCATCGCGCGTGCGCTCGCCATGTCTCCAAAGCTCATGCTGTTTGACGAGCCAACGAGCGCACTTGATCCGGAAATGGTCAAAGAGGTGCTCGACGTGATGATCGAATTGGCTACTGGCGGCATGACCATGCTGGTTGTGACGCACGAAATGGCGTTTGCCCGAGCGGTCTCCAATCGAGTAATTTTTATGGATGCCGGTGAAATTGTTGAGCAAGGGCCGCCAGCGCAATTTTTTACAGCACCCAAACACGAGCGCACGCGCACATTCCTCAAACAAATTTTGAATCATTGAGGAGTCGCGCAATGACGACGTGCCGCTTATTGGAGAAGCTCCTGGCTGTGCTGTCACTGTTCATGCTCGATGCAGTGGTGCCAGCTACCGCCCAGCAAAAAACGCTGGACCTAGTCAAAGCGCGCGGTCAACTGAACTGCGGCGTCAACACCGGTCTCGCCGGCTTTTCGCAGCCCAACGATAAAGGCGACTGGCAGGGCCTTGATGTCGACGTTTGCCGTGCCATTGCGGCGGCGATTTTCAAGGACGCGACCAAAGTCAAGTTCGTGCCCCTTACTGCCAAAGAGCGCTTTACGGCTCTGCAGTCAGGCGAGGTCGATCTCTTGTCGCGCAATACCACCTGGACCATGAGCCGCGATACGACGCTGGGTCTGAGCTTTGCTGGCGTGACCTACTACGATGGCCAGAGCTTTCTTGTAAAAGCCGCGCTCGGCGTCAAAGAAGTCAAGGATTTGGCAGGTGCCAGCATCTGCGTTCAGACGGGTACGACAAATGAATTAAATCTGGCCGATTTTTTTCGCTCCAATGGTCTGGCCTATTATCCGGTCGTATTCGAAAAAAATGACGAGGCCGTTGCCGCATATAACACGGGCCGCTGCGATGCCTACACCACCGACAAGGCTGGGCTTTATGCCGAGCGTTTGAAACTGGGCCGCGTTGCCGGGCATGTGATTTTCTCAGACGTTATTTCCAAGGAACCGCTTGGGCCCGCTGTCCGGCAGGGCGACGCGCAGTGGCTCAATGTCGTGCGCTGGACCCTGAATGCCATGCTCAATGCTGAAGAAATGGGGGTCACGCAGGCGAACGCGAAGGAGATGCTGGCCTCGCCGCGCCCCGATATTAAGCGGCTCTTGGGCCAGGAGGGTTCCTTTGGAAAGGGTCTCGGCGTCAGTGACGATTGGGCCTTTCAGATCGTCAGCCAAGTGGGCAATTACGGCGAGAGTTTCGAGCGTAATCTGGGCCGGGGCTCAAGGCTTGGCATAGAGCGCGGATTGAATGCGCTGTGGAAGAACGGCGGATTGCATTACGCCGCTCCCATCCGCTGATGAAAGGCCATCTGTTGTTGTTAAATTTGCAACGCATAATTGACCGTTTTTACGACGCGAAGTTTCGCGGGGTAGTGCTGCAGGTCCTGCTGATGCTGGGCCTTATGGCAATGTTTTATATCATCGCCTCCAATACCGCCGCCAATCTTGCCCGCCAGAACGTCGCGTCGGGATTTGACTTCCTTGGCCGCACTTCGGGCTTTGATATTTCGCAGAAGCTGATCGCCTACGAAAACACGTCTACATTTGGCAGGGCCTTTTGGGTGGGGCTTGCCAACACGCTTCTGGTTGCAGCCCTCGGTATCGTGCTGGCTACACTTCTGGGGTTTGCATTGGGGTTGGCGCGTCTTTCATCCAATTGGCTGGTGGCAAGACTGGCGACGGTCTATGTCGAGATCATCCGTAACGTTCCACTGCTGCTGCAGCTTCTGTTTTGGTATTTCGCGGTGCTGCGCGCGCTGCCCATGCCGATGGAAAGTCATGAGCTGTTGAGCGGTGTCTTCCTCAACCGGCGCGGTTTTTATTTTCCCTCGCCGTTTGACGGAAGCGTGCCGCACCTCGGGCGCTTTAATGTCGAAGGCGGCTTGGTCATACAGCCTGAATTTGCCGCTCTGCTTGTGGGGCTGGTGGTGTACACGGCCGCCTTCATAGGAGAAATAGTGCGTTCGGGCATTCTGGGTGTACCCAAAGGTCAGCGCGAAGCGGCCACAGCGCTGGGACTGTCGCCTGCGCAAACGCTGAGGCTGGTCGTCATCCCCCAGGCCCTGCGCATCATCATTCCGCCACTGACCAACCAATATTTGAACCTAACCAAGAATTCGTCTCTGGCGGTAGCCATTGGATATCCAGATCTGGTCTCGGTGTTTTCCGGCACCGTGCTCAATCTGTCCAACCAAGCGGTTGAAGTAATCCTCATCACGATGGCCGTCTATTTGACGATCAGTCTTCTGACCTCGCTCGCCATGAACACAATCAACGCCCGTATGGCTTTGGTGGAGCGATGAACATGGCTTTCCCACTACCAGGCACATTGCGGCGAGCCTTGGGATGGCTGCGCGGCAACATGTTTTCGACGTGGGGCAACACACTTCTGACGTTGGCGGGTGGCTGGTTTGCCGTGACACTGGTCCTTGCCGCTATCGATTGGGCCATCGTGCGCGCCGTGTTTGAAGGCAGCGATGGAACCGCTTGTGAGACGGCGGGCGCGGGCGCATGCTGGCCCTTCATCCGTGCCAAGTTCGGCCTGTTCATGTTTGGCCGCTATCCAGATTCCGAGCGCTGGCGGGTGCTACTCACTTATGCGCTGGCACTGGCCGGTTTGGTGCCGCTCATGCGGCCGGGCTCGACCGGCAAGCTGCGCGCGATCGTGTATTTATTAGCTGTCTTTCCGGGCATAGCGCTCGTGTTGTTGAGCGGCGGCTACTTTGGCTTGCCCGTTGTTAAAACCCAGCTGTGGGGCGGATTGCTGGTGACGCTGGTCGTTGCAAGTGCGGGTATATCGGCATCCTTCCCGCTTGGCATACTGCTTGCTTTGGGCCGCCGGTCGGAACTCCCCATCGTACGCTGGCTATCGACCGGCTATATTGAGGTCGTGCGCGGTGTGCCGCTGATTACAATTCTATTCATGGCGTCGGTCATGCTGCCGCTGTTCCTTCCGCCCGATGCCACCATCGACAAGTTGTTGCGTGCCCTGATCGGGGTGGCGCTCTTTTCGGCTGCTTATCTGGCGGAAGTCATCCGGGGCGGATTGCAGGCGATTCCGCGCGGACAATATGAGGCCGCCGATGCGCTAGGTTTGAGCTATGGGCGTAAGATGGGGCTCATAGTGTTGCCGCAAGCCTTGAAACTCGTGATCCCTGGACTGGTCAACTCGTTCATTTCCTTGTTCAAGGATACCAGCCTCGTCATGATTATTGGCATGTTCGATCTGCTCGGCATCGTGCAACAGTCTGTTCAATCTGATACGAAGTGGTTCTCACCGCAGACGGCGATGACGGGCTATGTCTTTGCGGGTTTCATCTTCTGGGCATTTTCGTTCGCCATGAGCCGCTATTCGGCACAACTGGAGCGGAGGCTAAATGCCGGGTCCCGGTAATGCAAACCTTCCGCACTTCCTTCGCTATTCAAAAGCGCAAGGGCCCCAACCTAGCCCTGAATTGACGGCGGCTCAGCGCCTCATGAGCTTGGCTGCAATCATCGCGGCAGGCTTTGGCGTGGGGCTGGCTTTTGGCATCGGTGCGCCGCTGACGTCGATGACGTTTGAAGCTTGGCAACAACCCAACTGGCTGATTGGCGTCGCGGGCGCTGTGCCATCCTTTGCGGTTCTGTGCGTTCTGCCGTTTGGGCCGGGATGGGCCTCCAAGCTTGGTGCGGTGACCGCCATTGTCAGCGGGTGTCTTGTGACGGGCGCGGGCTTCTTCGCCCTGTACCTTTTTCAAACACCTGAGGCCTGGCTTGTCATTCGCTTCCTTATGAGTGCGGGGCTGGCATTGCCTTGGCTCGTCGGCGAGACGTGGATGAATGCGGTCTCGCTGTCTGCCATGCGGGGCCGGGTCATCGCACTCTATGCCATCTCGTTTTTCCTCGGATTTGCGGCGGGGCCGTTGTTGCTGGACGTTACGGGCATTACCGGTTTCTGGCCCTTTTTTGCGGGTGCCGCTGGCTCTGTACTGGCCTGTGTTCCCATTGTAATAGCGGGCCGCTTTGCGCCCGATCTAACGCAGGAAGAAGAGACAGTCAGCATCTGGCTGGCTGCTCGGCTGGCGCCACTGGGCATGTTCGGCGGCTTTCTCAGTGGCGTTGTGGAGATGAGTTATTTTTCGTTGCTGGCTAATGTCGGATTGGCAGCGGGCATGGAGCCGGGCGCAGCCTTGAGGCTGATCGCCTTGCTGACGATCGGGGGCAGCTTTCTACAATTTGGCGTCGGCTGGCTCACGGACACAATCGGCCGCTTGCAGATGCTACTGGGGTTGTGTGTTGCCTTCGTCATTTTAACGTGTGCACTGCCATGGGTGCTGGGTTCCACTCTGATGGCTTCGGCTTCGGCATTTTTGCTGGGTGGGGTTGTTCTTGGCTTTTATACGGTTGGGCTGACGATCATCGGGGATGGCGTGCCTGTTCGCGATTTGACAAGCGCCAACGCGGCCTTTCTGGTGCTGTACCAAGTGGGGGGGATGGCCGGTCCCACGGTGACCGGCGCGGCCATGTCCATTGCCCCCGTTGGCGGCTTTGTTGCCGCGCTCTCGGCTCTGATTGTTGGCGGCTTTCTGGCGATCCTGGCGTTGGAGCGGTCTAGACGGCGTACGGGAGGCGTTTAGATGCCATGCCACGGGTTTTTTTCCACACCTCTCGCAGTGGCAACCCTTGTGCAGCGAACAAAAAGAGAACACTATAATCCGTGATGAGCGACTAGCTAGCGTGACGCGCCAGGGACGGCGTGCCCGAACGCATGAGAAACGACCCTCACACCAGACTTAAGGGAAGGATGTGGCATGGCAGGTTTTCGTACAGCCACCGCAGAAACGATGACCGGGCATGGCGAGGCGTTCGGCAAAGAGGGGCACTGCCCTTTGTGCGAACAGGCCATTCCGCACGAACAGTCCGAGGCCGTACGTCAGCGCATAGCGGCAGGCGAACTCGATCAGGCATTGAAGATTGAGCAGCGCCTGGCGGCGGGCATTGCGGCGGCAGAATTGAAGTCAAAGGCGGCCATAGAAGCCGCTCAGAAGTGCGCGGACGCGGCCGTAGCGGTGGCGCGCAATGAGATCGCCGCTGCGCGCGCCGAGGCGGCTCGCATGGCGGAAGACAAGATGGCGGCACGCTTGGCCGAGCTCGAATCCGCCCGCGTTGCTGCCGAACAAAGAATCACAGCCCTGCGCGCTGGGCAAGATGCACGCGAGCAAGAGCGATTGGCTGCACAGCGTGAACAACTTGAGCGCGACAAGATTGCAGCCGTTCAGGCTGCCGAAACCAAAGCCTTCGAAGATAAGCAGAAGCTGCAAGGCAAAATGGCGGATCTGCAGCGTCAGCTTGAAAACAAGACCGCGCAAGATCTGGGTTATGGGCCGGAAGTTGACCTGTTCGAATTGCTCAAGGGAGAGTTCCCCGAAGATCGCATTACGCGCGTCGAAAAAGGTGCGGCCGGTGCAGACGTCGTGCACGATGTTTATCACAACGGGCGGTCTTGCGGGCGTATTGTTTATGACAGCAAGAATTCGAGTGCGTGGCGCAATGATTATGTCTCAAAATTACGGGCCGACCAATCGGAAGCCAAAGCCGATCATGCCGTTCTATGTACCAAGTCGTTCCCGTCGGGTGTCAAGGAACTGCACACCATGGATGGCGTGCTGGTCGTCTCCCCGCAACGAGTTGGCGTGATTGCAAGTCTACTGCGCCGTCATGTGGTGCAGACAGCTACGCTACGGCTCAGCAACGAGGCCCGGTCGCAGAAAACGGCGGCGCTCTATTCATTCATAATGTCCGATCAGTGCGGACAACTGCTGTCATCGATTGCGGTCAATAGTGAGGACATGACCGAACTCGACGCCAAGGAACGGAAAACCCACGAAGCACTGTGGAAAAAGCGCGCCGATCTGATTCGTTCGGTTCAGCGCGCCCACGGGGATTTGTCGTTCGAGATCGAACGCATTATCGGCGTGTCGGGAAACCGGCCCGACCGGGGAAATGACGAAGCCAGTGAAGCAGGGGACGGTGCATAGAGCGCACGCGATGGCACACTCACGCTTGCCGGCATTTGCGCCTTCTTCCAAGGTTTGAAAAAACCGTCAGCCCTGGTCAGGCGCTGTTCCGAAAGTGCTGGTGCCGCCCACGACCAATTCGGGAACCAGCGCATCGCTTGCTGCTTCCCCGGCCCGCCCTGCGGGCATTCCGCCAGCCGATGGACGGATGATGCCCGCCGTCGGATCGCTTGTGCGCCGCGATTTGCCTTCGAAAAAGGCGCCCTGCTCAATGGCCAGGGTCTGGTGATAGACGTCACCCTCGACATGACTGGACGTTTGTAACAGCACGCGTTTGCCACGTACTGAGCCTAGTACATGCCCGCGAATAACGACCTCGTCCGCAATAATTCCGCCGGTGACGCGGGCACGTTCGCCAACAACAACATGGGTCGAATGGATGTCGCCTTGAACCTCGCCATCGACCTGCAACTGACCGTTCGAAATCAGGTTTCCTGTCACCAGCAAATCGGGGCCGATTACGGAAGGTGCGGACTGAACGCCTGACCGCAGAACGGCGTTTGAGGGGCGGGTTCCCAAGGCCGGTGTCACGGCAGCTGACGGGCCCGGAATAGTTGGGCGCTGTGAGTCAGATTCCGTCTTTTTGAAATTCGGCAACATGCTGAGACTCCGCATTACAAGTCACTAACAATGGCATCTACAAGCGCCGCCACACGCGTGGGACATTCAACCAGGCTGCATCAAGCCCAAATATCAAACCAGGATTCCCGCGGATTGGCCGTAAATCCGGCCCCTCTAAAGGGCCGGGCTAGGGCCTATCACGTTTCCAGGGGCCGGTCACTACACTACCATAAAACGTCATGTGTACATTGGCTGCAGGACAATGCTTCTGCGTACAAACAATAGTTGGGTTAGAGTGCGGCCGGAAAGGTTTGACGCGGCTTTCTGACAAGAGCCACGGCATAACAAAGAGCTAGGGTCTCAGCTGTCTTTGAGGGCCTTAACCACGGCCAGGACCTCTTCCGCGTGGCCTGGTACTTTCACATTACGCCAGCTCTTGAGGATGGTTCCGCTCTTGCTGATCAAAAAAGTTGAGCGTTCCACGCCCATATATTTGCGGCCATACATCGATTTTTCCACCCAGACACCGAACGCGGTTGCCGCCGCGCGATCTTCGTCGGCGGCTAGAACAATGTTTAGGTCATGCTTAGTCTTGAATTTCTTATGACTTTCGACGCTATCGGGCGATACACCAATGACGTCTGCGCCAGCAGCCTTGAATTGTGCGGCAAGGCAACTGAAGTCCTTGGCTTCGGTGGTGCAGCCGGGTGTGTCGTCTTTGGGGTAAAAGTAGAGCACGATGACGCGCCCTTTGCGTCCCGAAAGCTTGATCTTGGAACCATCGTCGCATGGCATTTCAATACTGGGAGCTTTGTTTCCGTCGTCGAGCATAGCCAGTGCCTTTCTTTTGTCGCTTTTCAGAACGCTTCTCGATAGTTAGTAGGCGTTGCGCGTCGCGTAGCCAAGCCCCGAAGCACGGCAGGACTCGCCGGTTAAGGATGACCGGGTTGAGGGGCAGGGGCGGCGGGGAGTAACCGGGTTTTGGACGTTTTGTTGGGGCAAGGCTGGAAAGCTCAGACTATCGAGTTTTCAGGCGGACCTTTGGCCTGGCCGATTGAGGGCCGTGGGAACAGATCGAGGCGATCGAGTTGAGAGATACGCGTGGCTGAAACGCCAACACGATCACCGTTCCCGCCGGGCAATAAACCGGCACGGAACTTTGGCGCGTCATTGCGCGCCATGACAGAGCGCGTGCGCGTGCCGGCGGTATGGCCGTCCAAGGCTCAAGCGATGTGGACCGGCTTGTCTTCTGTGCCTGCCGGGCGCCTGCTTAAACCACTAATTTATGTCGTGCTGCCGGTCCTCATCCTTTCAGCCTTCGCAATTGGCATCGTTTATGTCCGCCTGCTGCAAGGCCCGATGTCACTCAAAGTGTTTGCCGGCATGGTGGAGCGGGGAATATCCGCCGAACTTGGCGACATGACCGCCGAAGTCGGAGACGTTCAGCTGACCTTCACCAAACAAGGCGGCTTCGAATTTCGCATCATCAACGTGCGGCTGACGGGGGCTGACGGGGAAACGGTTGCTTCGGCACCCATGGCTGCCATTGAACTGAGCGGATCGGCGTTGCGAAAGTTTCGCATGGTTCCCGAGCGCATCGATCTGATCGAGCCGCATTTGGCATTGTTCTATTCGCGCGAAACGGGTGTGTCGCTAAGTCTTGCCACCGACCGGAACGAGGCGGCGAACGCCGCCGCTCCCTTGCCCCATAGTGACACGCCAGCGGTCCAGCCGGTGACGGGGAGCGCGTTCAAAGGGTTGGTACAGGCGCCGCTGCCCTTCGATGCTGTATCTGGCCAACCGGCCAGTACCGCTGCCCCTGGCGGCGAAGCAACTGATGCCAGCGAAGTCAAAACCGCAACGGCGGTTCCCGTGCCAGTGCCTGCAACACGCCCCATTTTGCCGACAGGTCTGCGCCGTATTGATCTCGCGCGAATTCTGGCAAAGCGGGCGGCTTTGGCGCGGCGCGGTGACGATGCGTCCTCGTTTCTGCGCCAAGTCGGGCTGCGCGACGCCACCGTTAGCCTCGACTACTCGGGCAAGCTGACACAATGGAAAGTACAAGAACTCGACATCGATCTTGAGCATCTGACGCAACGCAGTGTGATCTCCGGAATGGCGCGCATAGACAGCGCCCGCGGTCCCTGGGTCTTGACGTTCGTCACCGATGACTCCGACAAGACCAAAGACATTAAAATCAAGGCCTCGTTGCGTGATCTGGTGCCCAGTGCATTGGGTCAGGCATTGCCGGAATTCGGCTGGCTGCAAACACTGAATTTGCCGGTTTCTGGTGACGCCTCTGTCGAAGTTTCGACGGCCGGAATTTTGAAATCGGCGACACTCGCATTGGAACTCGGCAAGGGCGAAATCATCTGGCCAGCACTGTCTGCGCCGTTACTACTCGAAGCGGGCTTGATGCAGGTCAGCTATGATGCCGAACGCCGCGTCTTCACCCTTTCGCCGTCCACTGTGAAATGGGGCGGGAGCCACATGACGGTGGCTGGCGATATGTCGGCAACTCAGCCGCCCGATGGGCCGCTGGAGTGGCGTTTTGCGGTACGCTCGACGGCTGGCAGTCTTGCCGTCCAGCAACCGGAGCAGGGCGGGGCTGCGATCGATTCCCTGGTGCCGATTGATTCATGGACAGCGTCCGGCCGCTTGGTGCCTCACCATGGATTGCTGCCATTGTCGGCCTTCGACTTTTCAGCTGGCGGCGGGCACATCCAGTTGCAAGGAGAGATGACGGCAGGAGCCGGCCCATCGAGCGCCCAGTTGACCGGCCAGATTAGCCCATTGCCGTTGCCAGTATTGAAAGCACTGTGGCCGAGTGCGGTCGCGCCGCAGGCGCGGCAGTGGGTGACAGCCAATATCATCAAGGGCGAACCAGGCGCTGGAACCTTGTCGCTAACCAGCGGCCGTTATCTTGATGAAGGGCAGGCAGTCGCTTCTGGCGCCGGACGCAGCCGGTTCACGTTTGCGCTGGAGGCGGCGGCTCTGCAAATCAAAACCGCGCAAGGCATTCGCCCCGTTGACGTTCCAAGGGCTCTGGTGAGACTTGAAAACGATGAGCTGGAAATTTCCATGCCCGAGGCAACGCTCGAGGCTCCATCGGGCAAGAAAATTGGTTTTAAGGCCGGCCGTTTTACTGTTTCCGGACTTGGCAATGCAGTCCCACAGGGCGGAATTCAACTGAAATCTCAAACTGCTCTCGGGCCTGTGGTGGAAATCCTGGTTAAGGCAGGTGTGCTACCCAAAATGGCTGGCGACGTGCCAGTTGAAGCCCTGGATGGCAAGGCGGATGCCCAAGCCGATATCAAGTTCCCTCTCATTGCCAACTTAAATCTCAGCAACTCCATCATCGCGGGCAAAGTTCTGCTCAGCGATGTCAAGTTCAAACAAAAAATCAAAGGGCTCGATGTGACCGGCGGTAGTGTCACCATCGAGGCTTCACAGGCATCGGTGCAGGCAAAGGGCGATGTGCTGGTCAATGGCGTTCAGATGAAGCTCGAAGGGCAGCAGATTGCCGGTGCGGAGCCCGATAAGCAGCCGCCACTGCGTATTACCACCACTCTCGACAACGCCGACCGGACGCAACTTGGCCTTGATGTCAATCATCTGGTTCAGGGAGACATTCCTATCGAGGTCACGGTCTCGCAGCTCGCCGACGGATCGCCAAAGGTTCAGGTTCATGCCGATCTGAACAGCGCCGAGGTAGGACTGCGCGATATTGCGTGGAAGAAGCCCGCTGGGCGCGCTGCGTTCGCGCAATTTGATGTCGCAAAGGGCAAGTCCGATTCTATCGAGCTGCAGAATTTCAAGGTGGCTGGTGACAATGTGGCCATCGAGGGATGGCTATCAGTCGATGAAAGCAACGAAGTCCGCGAATTCTACTTTCCCGATTTTTCTTTGAACGTGGTGTCGCGCATTGAGGTACGAGGCAAACTCACGCCCGCCAAGATTTGGAAGATCAATGCAAAGGGGGCAACGTTCGACGGGCGTGACATGTTC
>JBEBJD010000147.1:0-4147 GCA_040080075.1 Hyphomicrobium sp.
TCCGGCGGCTCTTGGCCTCATCCAGCTCCAAACCATAACTGACGACAGGCCCTAGTCAGTAAGCCCAAATACGATCACCGCCCCGCCCTGACGGAAACCCCAGATCTGACTGCCGCCTGCGGCAACGGCCACATATTGGCGGCCATCGATCTCGTAGCTGATGGGCGGAGCATTGACACCCGCACCACAGTTGAACTGCCACAAGCGCGCACCGGACTTGGCATCGAACGCTGAAAAATCGCCATTGCCTTCGCCCGAAAATACCAAGCCGCCAGCCGTCGCCAGCACGCCGCCCACTAAGGGCTCGTTGGTCTTGATCTGCCACAGGATCTTGCCGCGTGCAGCCAAATCGATGGCCGACAATGTGCCCCAAGTTGGCCCCTTGGCCGGTTCAAATGTGTAATATGTAATGGCAGGCTTTTCACCCGACGCCGGTAAATCCTGCGTGTGATAGCGCGTCGGCATGTGCATGGCGGCGACGAAAACGACACCGTGTTTTTCATCGACTGATGCCGGCGACCAGTTGGCTCCGCCGCCAACTCCCGGCGCGATGATCACGCCCTCTTTGGCCGGGGCTTTGAACATATTTTCTTGCGGTACGAAGGCTTCAGACTTGTAGAGCAATTTGCCATCGCGCCGGTCGTGCACGAAATACCAGCCGAGTTTGGACGCCTGCCCAACAGCCGGGATCACTTTGCCGTTGATGCTCACATCAAACAGAGATGGCGGGCTCGCCACATCGTAACCCCACATGTCATGCGGCACCTGCTGATAGTGCCAGCGCACCTTGCCGGTCGCCACGTCGAGCGCCACCAGAGACACGGTATAGAGATTGTCCCCCGGCCGGCTTTCCCCCGCTGCCTGCGGCGAGGGATTGCCGATCCCCAGATAGATCAACCCCAAAGCCGGGTCGACGGCGGGCGAATGCCAGACCGATCCGCCGCCGAATTTCCATGCGTCCTTGAACTTCGGTAACGCCGCCTTCTCGGCCGCGATATCGCGCGGCAACGTCACGCCGTCTGCGGCGGCGGCCGAGAACACGCCTTCCCAGCCTTCTTGCGTCGTATCAAACTGCCAGATCTGTTTGCCGGTTGCCGCATCATAGGCCGCAAGAAAACCAGGCCGCCCATAGCGGCCAGCCACGCCAACCACGGTGCCGAGCGGCGCTCCGGGCCGGTCACTGTCGAGGTGCAGTCCATAGCCAACACCGGTGATGCCAACAATGACCTTGCCATCATAAACAAGCGGAGCCGCCACGGCGCCGACGCCGGTTGATCCCGTGACATTGCCCTTGAGCGCGGTGTCGCCTTTGCCCAGGCTTGCCTTGTCTTCGGTTGGATCGCCTGCCGTATCGGCCATGGCTTGATCCCAGACAACTTGGCCAGTCGCCTGATCGAGTGCAATCAAGCGCGCATCGACGCTGGCTACAAATACCTTACCATAGCCAAGCGCCACGCCGCGGTTGGCGGGGCCACAGCAAAGCTTTGCCGCCTTGCTCTTATGCTCGTAACGCCATCGCTCGCGTCCAGTTTTGGCATCAACGGCCATCACGTGGGCACCGGGCGCCGATAGATACATCACACCATCAGCGACGAGTGGCGTCGTCTGAAACGTCTGGGCGGTGCCGGTCTGATAAATCCACTTCGGCACCAGGTGCTTGACGTTGTCTGCCCTAATACCCGTCAATGGCGAAAAGCGCTGATTGGAATAGTCGCGCCCATGAGACAGCCAACTGCCGCGCTCTGAGCTGGACGCTTTCAAGCGTTGATCCGTAATGTCTGCAGCGAACGCCGGCAGAGCCAAAACGGCATACGCGAGCATCGCCCGAACGATAAACATCCTGTGCACGCGCGCTCCTCAATTTTCAAGTTTACTTACGTTCCGCACTGGCCCCTGTGGCGCAACATATGATCGGCGAGAACAATTGCCATCATCGCTTCACCCACTGGCACCGCACGTATCCCGACACAAGGATCGTGACGGCCTTTGGTGATGATATCGGTCTCAGTGCCATGCGTGTCGATGGTCTGGCGCGATGACAAGATCGACGATGTGGGCTTGACCGCGAAGCGGCAAACCACGGGCTGCCCGGTTGAGATGCCACCTAGAATGCCGCCTGCATGGTTGGATAAATACCGCGGCTTGCCATCAACTCCCATGCGAATTTCATCGGCGTTGGCCTCGCCGGAAAGTTCGGCCGCGCCCATGCCCGCGCCAATCTCGACGCCCTTGACGGCGTTGATGCTCATCATGGCCGAAGCCAGATCCTGATCGAGTTTGCTATAAAGTGGCGCGCCCCATCCTGCTGGCACGCCCTCGGCGACAACCTCGACCACCGCCCCGATCGACGATCCGCACTTGCGGATGTCATCGAGGTAGCGGGTCCACTCCGGCACCGATCCGGGATCAGGACAAAAGAACGGATTTTCACCCACGGTGTCCCAGTCCCAGCGCGAGCGATCGACGCAATGGGTGCCCAGTTGCACCATGGCGCCGCGAATGGTGATGCCAACTCCCAGCACTTCGCGTGCAATGGCGCCCGCTGCCACGCGCATGGCCGTTTCGCGCGCCGATGAGCGCCCGCCACCGCGGTAGTCGCGGATGCCGTACTTCTGCCAATAGGTGATATCGGCATGACCGGGCCGGAACTTTTCTTTGATATCGCCGTAGTCTTTGGAGCGCTGATCGACGTTGCGAATAAGCAACGAAATGGGTGCGCCGGTCGCCACCAGTTTGCCCGCTTCATTGGGGAACACGCCCGAAAGAATTTCGACTTCATCAGGCTCGCGGCGTTGCGTCGTAAAGCGCGATGTGCCGGGCTTGCGCTGGTCCAGGAAGGCTTGAATCACGTCCCTGTCGATGGGCACGCCCGGCGGGCAGCCATCCACCACGCAGCCGATGGCCTCGCCATGGCTTTCCCCCCAAGTGGTGACGCGGAAGAGGTGACCGAACGTGTTGTGTGACATGACCGCCGCAATAAATTAAGATGCATCAGCAACGCCGACCGTCTGTTGCCGTTGTGCGTCTGTCATAGGAGGCGCTTGACGCCTGAGCAAGCCAACTCGCCGGTTATTCGTTTGGCAGAACCTGACGACGCAGATATGCACAAAGCCAGTGCCGCGTGTCTCACGCTTCGAAACTAAGGAGACAGACAACGGGCGCGAGACGGCCGGACCATGGCGCACTGGCGGTGGGACGGTCCTAGTTGCGTGTGTTTCTTAATTTCAATGTACGCGTTTTCAAAGGGAGGCTCCTGGCGGTCTGAGCAACCGGTTTCGAGCACCCCTTCAATAGCCTGGAGAAGAGCTGGAGCAGCCGCTGCTCTGGCTCTTCTTTTTTTGGCCAATGGTCCTTCAAATGGCCTAAAGCTTGCTGCTGACGCACAATCCTGAGACGGTCCTTTCCAAATCATCGTCCGCAGGCGTAGGATGTGGCACGAGGGTCATGAACATGCTGCAACGCATAACTCCCATTGCCGTAACCATATTGGCCGCAGTGACGATGACCGCTCATGCGTCCCCAGCATCGGCGGGCAATTCGGCGCAGGCAATTGCCGAAGGCATTGCAGCACCGGCTGCCAAAGCTGAACTCACCACGGCACCATCTTCCGGCGGCAAAGCCACCGCTGCGACATCTGCCAATGCCGCGCCAGCGCCTGCAGCGGCTCCGGTGGCGGCCACGATCGACGTTATCGTGCCCCCCGTCAAACGCGTCCTGCCCAAGCCGGTTGTCCTCAAGGCTCCCGCCAAAGACCCAAAAGCGGTTAAGGCTGACACGCCAAAATCTGGCAGTGGAAAGACCAAGGCTGGCACACCACTCGAAAAAGTAGCCGGCAAAGCCGCCGTCAATCCGGCGGCCAAGGCGCCGCAAAAAGACAGATCAAACGCGGTGACAGAAAACGAAAAGAGCGGCGAGAAAAAAGTGAGCCGCGATTAACCTGCCTTTGTTCGAATGGGCCGGAGAATGCCGCCCCGCCAGCTTCAATCCATCCACATTTCCTGGCCGCACTCAGAGCCAGCCCCCAAAAAGGGTTGAAACGCGCGAGCAGGCACCGCCCCGCGCGGGCCCCACATCCCCATCCGCCTGACTTATCTCTGTTTCTGGCGGAACAGCGCCCCACCGCCGCGCCCGCTACCTTCCCTGGCAC
>JBEBJD010000097.1:0-18083 GCA_040080075.1 Hyphomicrobium sp.
CTTCAGTGGCGGGCTGGCGAGCGCCTCCGCCTACGATCATGAGGGTTTGGCGCGCGAGGCGCTCGAGCATCATATCCGGCCAGGTTACACCGCGTTTCAAACATCGGCGGAAGGCCTTGCCGGGGCCGTGACGGAGCTATGCAAAACGCCATCTGCCGCAGGATTGGTGCGCGCCCGCTCAGCTTTCAAGGACGCGGTGCTCTCGTGGGGCCGTGTCGAGCATCTGCGATTTGGCCCGGTGACAGACGACAAGCGCAACGAAAGGCTTTTGTTCTGGCCTGACCCCAAAGGTGTTGCGCGCCGCCAAGTGGCAGCCATCATTGAAACGGGTGAGGAATCAGCTCTCGACCACCGTTTGGCGGGAAAAAGCATAGCCGTCCAGGGGTTCACGGCCCTTGACATCGTTCTGTTTGGCGGCGGTTCCAAAGACCTTGATGCCAGTCCTGCACAAGGGTCTTCGCGCTGCAAGTATGCGATGGCGTTGAGTGCGAATATTGCTTCCATCGCCAAGGCGGCCTCGGATGGCTGGGCGGCGGGAAGCGCGTATGAAAAACTGTGGCTACAGCCCGGCGAGAGCAACAGCACCTATATAACGTCCAAGGAAACGACGCAGGCCCTGTTGCAGTCTTACGTCTTGGGCATCGAATTGTTGCGCGATCAGCGATTGAAGGGGCCGCTTGGTATTCAAAAAGTGGGTGCAAAAGCACTTGAGCCGATGCTGCCCAACAGCGGCTTGGCGGTGCCGTTTCTGCGCGCCAACATCGAAGGAGTGAGGTCGCTTCTTCGCGAGGGCGGGTTTGTCGCGCGCCAAGCCGCACCCCCTATCACCGACCCCAGCCGTCAAGAAATGACCGTGCTCGGCTCCATTGCCGAAGAGCTGACACGCGCCGCTGAAGCGGCTGGAAGCGCGGAAAGGATTTCGCCCACGCCCTTCAAGGACAGTGCGGCTCGCGAAAAGCTCATCAGCATGGGATTTCCATTGAAGAACGCCTACACAACCGGCGCGCGGACCATTGCCGGCGAGGCTGGCATTACCTTGGGATTCAGTTCTCTCGATGGCGATTGATCCCCACAAGTTTGACCGGCGGCAGTTCTTGAGCGTCACGGCGGGCGCCGCAGCGATGGCATTGTTTGGTCCGGCGAGGTCTCAAGCGGTTGCCTCACGCAGCGGTGCATTGGGTGTGCACTACATCGCAAGCTGCCGCGAGGGCACGGACCGCTACGCCGCCGTCGCGTTCACGCCTGAGGGCAAGACCGGCACCAGGATCGCTTTGCCCGCACGCGGGCATGATATTGCGTTGCGCCCTGGAACTTCGGAATGCGTGGTCTTTGCCCGCCGCCCCGGCACCTTTGCTATCGCCTTCGATGCCGCTGGGCAGCTACCGCCGCAGAGTTTTGCCGCGCACGCGGATCGCCATTTCTTTGGTCATGGCGTTTTTTCCGCTGACGGGCGTTTGCTGTATTCAACAGAGAACGACTTTGCCGGCGAACGTGGCATGATCGGTGTGCGCGACGCAACGGACCGTTATCGACAGATTGGCGAGTTTGCCTCCGGCGGCATCGGCCCGCACGATATTGCGTTGCTTTCTGACGGGCAGACGCTTGTGACCGCCAATGGCGGCATCGAGACCAATCCGGAATCGGGCCGGGCACCTCTGAACCTCGACACCATGCAGCCGTCGCTGGCTTATATTGACCTGCGTTCGGGCGATATCATCGAACAGCAGATGCTGGCGCCGGAACTGCATCAGTTGTCGATCCGGCATCTTGCGGTGGCAGCGGGAGATGTTGTGATATTTGGATGCCAGCACGAAGGGGACGGCAGTCCCGCGCTCGTTGGCTGGCACAAGAGGGGCTCCAATCCGGTCCTGTTCGAAGCGCCCGATGAGAGTTACAGCGCCATGAAAAACTATGTCGGCTCGATTGCAGCCGATACGTCCGGCAGCATTGTCTCGGCGACATCTCCGCGCGGCGGCCACGTCCTATTTTTTGATGTTACAAGCCGGCGGCTCATTGGCGAGGCGGCAATCCGCGATGTGTGCGGCGTGGCTTCGCGCCACAGGGGCGAAGGTTTCGTGCTGACGACCGGCATGGGCGGCGTGGCCGAGCGCGATCCAATTCATCAATCCGCTGCCGTCACGGTGCGCCAAATCGATGGACTCGCCTTCGACAATCATGCGGTAAGTTTTTAGCTGGCGTGCACCGTGTATGGCGGCCGGCGCCACGATGCAGAATTCGCCATGTACCAATCAAATACACCGCCCACCGTCGACTTCGAGTGCTGCGCCGGTGACGAACGACGAAGCGGGATCGGCAAAGAACACGGCCGCATTGGCAATGTCGGACGGCTTGGAAAAACGCCCAAGTGGAATTCCGCCCAAAAACTTGGCGCGATTTTCCGGCGTGTCGGGCATGCCCATGAATTGCTCGATCATTCCCGTTTCGCCGATCACCGGATTGATGGCGTTGACGCGAATATTGAGGGGCGCTAGCTCCGCCGCCATGGATTTGCTCAACGTCAGCGCCGCGCCCTTTGATCCATTGTACCAGGTCAGGCCAGGGCGCGGGCGCAGGCCTGCCGTAGAGGCCACGTTGATGATCGATCCGCCGCCGCGTTTTTGCAATTCCGGTACAGAGGCCAGGGTGGTGAGATAGATCGACTTCACGTTGACCGCATAGATGCGGTCAAACTCGGCTTCGGTGACCCCCATCAAGGGTTGATTGCGATGCGTGGTGCCGGCATTATTGACGAGAATATCCAATCCACCAAAGGCCAGAACGGCCGCCTTAATCATGGCTTCTACATCGGGCTTAACAGTCACGTCGCAGGTGAACGGCACGGCCGCTGCGCCAATGCCGCTTGCCACTTGGGCCGCACCATTGGTGTTGATATCGGCGATGACAACCCGGGCGCCTTCTTGGGCGAAAGCCTTGGCGATGCCGCGGCCGAAGCCCGATGCCGCTCCCGTTATGATGGCAACCTTGCCCTCTAATCTCATGCCGGCGCTTGCCCCGGATGCAGAAGGCGCGCGGCCGCTTCCGCGCGATAACTACTAGCGGGATATGTGCCAAGAATTTTCAGTTCGCTTGAGAAAAACGATAGCTCCTCCAGCGCCAGGCGCACGCGAGTTTCGCTCATGTGGCCTTCGATGTCGGCAAAGAACATCGAGGCGTTGAACGTGCCTTCGTTCTGATAGCTCTCAATTTTGGTCATGTTGACGCCGTTGGTGGCAAAACCGCCAAGCGCCTTGTAGAGCGCGGCCGGTACGTTGCGTACGCGGAAGATGAATGTGGTGATTACGGGACCGGTGTCAGCATCCGCGTCATCGGGCTCACGCGCCAGAACGACAAAGCGCGTGGTATTGTGGGCCTCATCTTCGATATCGGACTTCAAGATTTCGAGGCCATAAATTTCAGCAGCGAGCCGCGAAGCGAGCGCAGCCATCGTCTTGTCGCTGCCTTGCGAGACGATGCGGGCTGAGCCGGCCGTATCGGCTTCGGGCACTGGCTTGATACCCAATTTGCGTAAGGTGTTGCGGCATTGACCTAGCGCCTGCGTGTGGCTCAACACAGATTTGATGTCCGTGAGCTTGGCACCCTTGAGGGCCATCAACTGGTGGTGCACGCGCAGGAAGTGTTCGGCCACGATATAGAGGCCCGCATCTGGCAGCAGATGGTGAATATCCGCCACGCGCCCGGCAACCGAATTTTCGATGGGGATCATGGCCAGTCCCACGTCACCCGAGGCCACCGCGGCGAGCGCATCTTCGAACGTGGCGCAGGCAACCGCCTCATAATCTGGAAATGCCTCGGTGCAGGCGAGATGAGAATTGGCACCCGGTTCGCCCTGATAGGCAATTCGTTTGGGGATCGGCATGTGGGATATGCAAGGGCCTGTGCTGAAAGGAGGATTGGGGTGGCGTGGCGAGTTAGCGGATTTTTGCGGGTTTGATCAGCCGGCGCGCCCGTTCGAGGTCGGCGGGAGTATCGACACCCAGCGGAACAGTGTCAACGATGCTGACATCAATGCGCATACCGCTTTCCAGCGCGCGCAGCTGTTCGAGTTTCTCGCGCAGTTCCAAGGGGGTTGGGCGCAGCGAAACGAAGCGCTCAAGTGCGGACCGGCGGTACGCATAGATACCGATATGGTGATAGAGCGGTCCCTCCCCGCCCGGTGCGGTCGCCCGGGTGAAATAGAGCGCACGCAGGCGGTCCGGCTCGCTGAGTGGTGTCCCGATAACCTTGACCACATTGGGGTTGGTGCGCTCGTCCGGTTCGCTGATCAGCGCGGCGAGTGTCGCGATGTCTGGACCTTTCACGTCAGGTCCCTTGCCCGCGCCGTGGCTGAGTAGCGGTGCAATGGCACGGGTGACCAGGTGCGGCTCCAGCGCCGGCAGATCGCCCTGCAGATTGACGATGATTTCAGCATCACCGTCAGGATCGATGTGGCTGACGGCCTCGTAGATGCGGTCAGAGCCCGATACATGATCAGCGCGGGTCATCACAGCCTCGCCGCCTGCCTGGCGCACACAGGCGCAGATTTCTTCGGCATCGGTTGCCACCACCACACGGCCGGCTTCGGCTGCACACGCCTGCCTCCAGACGTGAACGATCATGGGTTGGCCATGGATGAGCGCCATAGGCTTGCCCGGCAGGCGCGTGGCCTGCATGCGGGCGGGGATCAAGATAAGGGTCTTTGCCATGAGGATGCGCGCAACTTGAGGGGGTTAGGGCCAAACGGCGAAACCCGGTGACAATACGTCTCGGCTGGGTGGCGCACGGCGCGACACCGGCCAAGTTGCAGTCTGTCGCAGACTTCGCTTAGAACCGCAATTAGAACCGGGCCGTTTTGAGTTCGAGTCGCCCCCCGGCGCGATCTTAAAAGATGGCGCTGCCCCGAAAAACAGGATTGTGCATGATGGATAGCTTTGAGCTGACCAAAATTTCGGGAGCTTTGCTGACGGCTGTGCTCCTCGTCGTCGCCCCTAAGGCGCTGTCGGATATGATCGGCGGCGGACACGGGCAGAGCCATGGCCCGGCGCTGGCAGGCTACGCGATGCCAATTCCCTCTGCGGGTGATGCTAAGGCAGTGGCAGGCGGCGCTGCTCCGGCGGCGGCTGCTTTCGATCCAGCGGCAGTGGTGAAGCTTTTGGCGGCCGCCAAGCCCGAGAATGGCGAAGGTGTTTTCAAGCGCTGCGCCTCCTGCCACTCCAGTGCCAAGGGCGCCAAGAGCGCGAGTGGGCCTAATCTGTGGGGCCTGGTGGGGCGCAAGAAGGGCACGCAAGCCGATTTTGGCGGCTATTCGGATGCCATCAAGACCAAAGGCGGAGACTGGACCTTCGCTGATCTCGCGGCTTTCCTGCACAACTCGAAAGAGTGGATGCCGGGAACCAAGATGAATATCAATGTTTCCGACGCCGCAGAACTTGCTGATTTGCTGGCCTACCTGCGCACGCTGTCTGATGCCCCGCGGCCTTGCCCTGAGGACTTTCCCTACAGCCCTCTAAATCCCAGTTTTCTACGGCCCTGCCAGCCCTGGCAGGGCCGTTTTCGCATCTTGCCGATCTTTAATTCAAGGGCACCGGCGAGCCGTGGTAATCGGGGTCAGACGTGCAATGAAGGGAGCGCGCTTGCGGCGCTGCGCCCGGATAAAATATCCCGGATAAAATATAGGGTCAGCTGCCTCATGAAGATCCGCCGCATCGCGTTGACAATCCTCCTCCCAGCCTTTCTGGCCTTTTCATCCGGGTTTACATTTACGGACGGCGCTGAAGCTCAAGAAGCGCGTGACGCGCCTTCCCCCATTCGCCGGCACGCCCTGTCGCTCATCGGCGAGCCAGAATTCAAGGCTGATTTTAAGAATTTCGATTGGGTCAATCCGGATGCTCCCAAAGGTGGCACCCTGCATCTTTGGGCCGACGGAAGTTTCGACAACCTCAATCCCTTCACTATCAAGGGTGTCGAGGCCGAAGGACTGGGGCTCATCAACGATACGCTGATGCGCGATAGTCTCGATGAGCCCTCTACCGCGTATGGCTTGGTGGCTGAGTGGGTCTCACACCCGGCAGATTACGCCAGCGCGACGTTCGGCATTCGCCAAGAAGCAAAATTTCATGACGGCAAAGCAATCACGCCGGACGATGTGGTTTTCAGTTTTGATACCTTGAAGAAGGTCAACCCGTTCCTCGCCAAGTACTTCAAGAATGTGGTTAAGGCGGCAAAGACCGGACAGCGCGAAGTAACCTTCACCTTCGATGCGCCTGGCAACCGGGAGCTACCCTTTATCCTGGGTCAGCTTGCGGTGCTTCCCAAACACTATTGGGAGGGCAAAGCCACCAACGGCGAGACACGCGATCTGGAAAAGACCACGCTTGAGCCACCGCTCGGATCAGGTGCCTACAAGATCAGATCCATCGATACGGGGCGCAGCATCGTTTACGAGCGCGTCAAAGATTATTGGGCCCAGGACTTGCCTGTTGCCAAGGGCACATCGAATTTTGACGAGATCCGCTACACTTACTTCCGCGACCGCACACCCGCCTTCGAAGAGTTCAAGAGCGGCAAGGTAGATTTCTGGCGCGAGAATACCTCCAGTGCCTGGGCCAACCAGTATGGCTTCGATGCCATCAAAAAGGAGTTGGTAAAGAAGGAAGCTGTGCCGCTTAGCAATACCGTCTCGCGCATGCAAGGTATGGTCTTCAATCTGAGACGGCCGAAGTTTCAGGATGTGCGGGTAAGGCGCGCGCTCAATCTCGCGTTTAATTTCGAAGATCTGAACAAGCAGGTGATGTTTGGTCTTTATACGCGGGTGGGCAGCTACTTCGACAATTCGGAATTGAAGGCATCGGGTAAACCCGAAGGCCGCGAACTCGAAATTCTCAAGGGTTTCGAGGAGGACTTGCCGCCCGAGCTGTTCACGCAGGAGTGGAAAAACCCGGTCAATGTCACGCGCGATGATGTGCGCGGGCATTTGAGTGACGCCTTGAAACTGATGAAGGAGGCGGGCTGGGAGCTGCGCGAGGAAGAGGTCGACGACCCTTCATGCGGCATGGTCTGCAAATCAATGCGGGCGGTTGGGTTATCGCCGGCCAAGACGGGCAAGGTGATGCGCAATGCCAACGGCGAAGCCTTCGATATCGAGTTTCTCGTTCCAGGAGAAATGTTCAACCGGCATCTGTCGTTCTTTATCGGCAATCTTGAACTCATCGGAATCAAGGGCACCATCCGCGTCGTGGATGAATCGCAGTACGTCAAACGCCGCAACGGCAAGGATTTCGACATAATGATCGAAAGCTTTGCCCAGTCACTTTCGCCCGGCAACGAACAGCGGGAATTCTGGGGCTCGGCGTCTGCCGATGTCGATGGCAGCCGTAATCTAATGGGTCTGAAGAACCCCGTCATCGATGCCTTGGTGGACAAAATCGTTTTTGCCAAGGACCGCGCCGAATTGGTCGCCGCCACCAGGGCGCTTGATCGCACATTGCTGTGGGGCTTCTATCTCATCCCCAACTGGCACAACCCTTCCGAATGGATCGCCTATTGGGACCGGTTCGGCCGCCCCGGCAAACTTCCTTCCCAGACGTCCGGCTTTCCCACGATCTGGTGGCACGACGCAACCAAGGACGCAGCCCTGCAATCCAAGGCAAAGATGTGAGCCGTCGATCTTCGTCCCCTCCCTGTTCGCGGCTCAACGAGCGCGACGGGATGGAAAGTGCTCCAGTTGTTTTCAAGTGACAGAGGTCTGAATGGCAATTGGAGTTTCGGGGGTGATGAAAAAAGTAGCCCAAGCTGGCGTCGCGGCATTGGCCGTAGCAATGGCTCTCGCCACCCCCTCCACCGCGGCACCTCGCCATGGATTGTCGCCATTTGGCGAGTTGAAATATGCGCCAGACTTCAAGCATTTCGATTATGTCAATCCAGATGCGCCCACAGGCGGGAAGGTCGCACAAATCGGCCCTTCTGGGCGCACCACCTTCGACAGTTTCAATGCCTTCATACTGAAGGGCGACGCAGCCCAGGGGCTCGAACTCGTGTTCGACACGCTGATGACCCGGGCGCTCGATGAGCCCGATGCCGTATATGGGCTGGTGGCTGAAACGGCAGACGTTGCCGATGACAAGTTGTCGGTCACTTTTGCGCTCAGGCACGAAGCCAAGTTTTCCGATAGCTCGCCCATCACCGCGGATGATTGCGTGTTCTCATTCGACGTTTTGAAGGAGAAAGGCGATCCCGGATACAGGTTGAGCCTGCGCGATGTGGTCAAGGCCGAGGCCATCGATACGGCAACTGTCCGCTACACATTCAAGGGCACGCTGACGCGAGATCTGCCACTGCTGGTGGCGCAATTGCCGGTGCTATCGAAGGCCTACTACGCCAAACGGCCGTTCGATGAAACGACCCTCGACTATCCTCTGGGATCTGGGCCCTATAAGATCAAGGCGCACAAGGCCGGCACATTCGTGAGCTACGAGCGCCGTGCGGACTACTGGGCCAAAGATCTTGCCGTCAATCGCGGCCGCTTCAACTTCGATGAAGTCCGCTACGACTACTTCCGCGACCGGACGCTGGAACTCGAAAATCTTTTCTCAGGCAACTTCGACTTTCGCGAGGAGTTCACATCCAAAGATTGGGCTAACGGCTATAACAACGCCAACGTGACCTCGGGCAAAATCCTGCGCCAGACGATTGCCGATGAGTTGCCATCGGGAGCACAGGGCTTTTTCATCAATACGCGGCGGACAAAATTTGCCGATCCGCGCGTGCGCAAGGCGCTGGGACTGGCTTTTGATTTCGAATGGAGCAATCGCAATCTGTTCTTCGGACTCTATACGCGCACGGAAAGCTATTTCGATAACTCGGATATGAAGGCGGTGGGGCTGCCATCGCCAGCCGAACTCGCCCTTCTCGAGCCTTACCGCGATAAGTTGCCAGCGGTGGTTTTTGGCGAACCCGAATTGCCGCCGGTGACGGATGGCTCGGGAAAAAATCGTGATCATTTGCGTGTAGCGGGACAATTGCTGGCGGAGGCAGGCTGGTCGCTGAAGCAAGAGGTGAAAGACGATCCAAGTTGCGGATTATTTTGCGGCCTCATGCGCTCGGTTGGTTTGCAATCAAAGCCCGTACAGAATGTGTTGCGCAACGCCTCGGGCGAACAGCTTACGATAGAGTTCCTGACCTACGAAGAGGGCTTTGAGCGGATTATCGGCCCCTACATCAAGAATCTGGCGCAGATCGGCGTTGAAGCTTCCATCCGCCGCGTCGATCCGGCGCAATACGAGCGGCGCACCGAGTCATTCGATTTCGATTTTGTCATTCAGCGCTACAGTCTGCGACTGACGCCGGGTGTTGAACTCAAAAACTACTGGGGCTCGGAGGCCGCCAAGATAGTGGGCAGCTTGAACCTTGCTGGCATATCAGATCCCGTTGTCGATGCCTTGGCCGAGAAAATCATGTCGGCCCGTTCGCGCGATGAGGTGGTGGCGGGCACACGGGCAGTTGATCGTGTGTTGCGGGCAGGGCACTATTGGGTTCCACACTGGTATAAGGCTGCGCACAATTTGGCCTTCTGGGACAGGTTTTCTTGGCCAACCGTCAAGCCAAAATATGATCGCGGCGCGCTCACCACCTGGTGGTATGACGCTGAAAAAGCTGCCAAGCTGGCGGCCAAACCGTAACGGAGCCGTTTCAAATCCATGGCAGCATATCTCTTGAAACGACTGCTCCTCATCATCCCAACCATGATTGGGATCATGCTGATCAGCTTTATCATTGTGCAATTTGCTCCCGGTGGGCCGGTCGAACAGATCATCGCCAAGCTGTCGGGCATGGATACATCGGTGAATCCCGGCGGCAGTTCGGGCGATGGGATGTCTGGCGGCTCGCAGTCCCAAATGGGCCAGGGTGGTGCGGACGCGGGCGGCTCGAAATATCGCGGTGCACAGGGGCTCGATCCCGAATTCATCAAAAGCTTGGAGAAGCAGTTCGGATTCGATAAACCGGCGCACGAGCGCTTCTTCATGATGATGAAGAGCTACTTCATGTTCGATTTCGGCAAGAGTTACTTCCGCGATGTCCCGGTGCTGCAGTTGATCAAGGAGAAGATGCCGGTTTCGATCTCGCTCGGTATTTGGATCACGCTCATCACCTACCTGCTGTCGATCCCGCTTGGTATCCGCAAGGCTGTGCGTGACGGCGAGCCGTTCGATGCCTGGTCGAGCGCGGTTCTTGTTATTGGTTACGCGCTGCCGGGATTTCTGGTGGCCGTGCTGCTGCTCATCCTGTTTGCCGGTTCATCGTTCTTTCAGTGGTTCCCCACGCGCGGGCTGACGTCGGACAACTGGGACCAGATGTCAACTTTTGGCCAGGTTAAAGACTATCTCTGGCATATCACGCTGCCGCTTATCGCCATGGCGATCGGTTCGTTCACCACGCTCGCCTTCCTGACTAAGAATTGCTTTCTCGATGAAATCCGCAAGCAGTATGTGGTGACGGCGCGCGCCAAGGGGCTCAACGAGCGCGAGGTGCTTTATGGGCATGTGTTCCGTAACGCCATGTTACTCATCATCGCCGGTTTTCCGGCTGCATTCATCGGCGCCTTCTTTTCCAACGCATTGCTGATCGAGACGATTTTCTCACTCGATGGACTGGGGCTGCTGGGCTTCGAATCGGTCATCAAGCGCGACTATCCGGTGGTGTTTGCGACCCTCTACATCTTCGCGCTGATGGGGCTCGTTGTGAACATCATCTCCGACTTCACCTACACCCTGGTCGATCCACGTATCGACTTTGAAAGCCGGGAGGTCTAGCCGATGACAGCTCCCGCAACAGCGGCCGTGGTGGTTAAGGATGCCAAGGTCAAGCCCGGCTTCATTGAGCGCTGGCGCCAGGGCTTTGAGCTTTCACCCATTAATCAACGGCGTTGGGACACCTTCAAGACCAACCGCCGTGGTTACTGGAGCCTGTGGGTGTTTCTCGCCCTCTTCGGCGTGACCCTCGTTGCGGAAGTGATCGCAAATGACCGGCCATTGATCGCGAGCTACAAGGGTGAAATCCTTTTTCCGGTTTTGACGGACTACCCGGAGGAAAAATTCGGCGGCTTCCTTGCTGTCACCGACTACAAGGATCCCATGATCTTGAATGAGATCGGGAGCAACGGCTGGATGCTGTGGCCGCCGGTGCGCTTTTCCTATGACACCATCAACAAGGATTACCCGACGCGTCAGAACGCTGAGGGCAAATGCACAATCGAGAAGGACGGCAAGATATTGCCGTCGGGTTTGGGATTTCCGGCTCCGCCACAGTGGGCGTCCAGCGTGCCACTCTGCGATGCGCCGCCAGAGCAGATCGCGCGCTTTACGCAGATAGGCAACATGAACTGGCTGGGGCTCGACGATCAGGGGCGCGATGTGCTGGCGCGCGTGATTTATGGGTTCCGCATTTCGGTGCTGTTTGGTCTCATACTCACCATCCTTTCGAGCATCGCCGGCATCATCGCAGGTGCTATCCAAGGCTACTATGGCGGCTGGACGGACCTGCTGATGCAGAGGTTTCTGGAAATCTGGTCGAACATTCCGACGCTCTACGTGCTCATTATTATTGCGGCGGTGCTGGTCCCTGGGTTCTGGACGCTGCTTCTGGTGCTGCTTGCCTTCAACTGGACCGCGCTTGTGGGCGTGGTGCGCGCCGAATTTCTGCGTGGCCGCAATTTCGAGTATGTGCGGGCCGCCCGTGCGTTGGGATTGTCTGACGCAACAATCATGCGCAAGCACCTGTTGCCCAATGCCACCGTCGCCACATTGACGTTCCTGCCCTTCCAGCTTTCGGGTTCGATCACGACGTTGACGTCGCTTGACTTCCTGGGCGTTGGCTTGCCGCCGGGATCGCCGTCGCTGGGCGAATTGCTGCTGCAAGGCAAGAAGTATCTCGAAGCGCCATGGCTCGGCATGTCGGGGTTCTTCGCCATTGCCATCACGCTGTCGCTGTTGATTTTCGTCTTCGAGGCCGTGCGCGATGCGCTCGACCCGCGCAAGACCTTCAAATAGGAAACCGCGCGTGTCCAGCACACCTCTCGTCGAAGTCAAAAATCTGTCGGTTGCATTTAAGTCGGGTAAGACCCAGACGGTCGCCGTCAAAAACGTCTCGTTCGCCATTGGCAAAGGCGAAACGGTGGCGCTGGTGGGAGAGTCTGGTTCGGGGAAATCCGTATCGGCGCTGTCGGTCTTGAAGCTGCTGCCCTATCCTGGCGCCTCGCACCCATCGGGAGAAATCCGGTTTGGGGGGCAGGATCTGCTCAAGGCATCCGAAGATGAGATGCAAAAGATTCGCGGCGATAAGATCTCGATCATTTTCCAAGAGCCCATGACGTCGCTCAATCCGCTGCACACCATCGAGCAGCAGGTGGGAGAAATTCTGCGGGTGCATCGCGGGCTCGACGAAGCCAGCGCACGCACACGCGTCATCGAGCTGTTGCACAAGGTGGGGATTCCCAACCCGGAAGGGCGGTTGCCATCGTATCCCCATCAGCTCTCGGGCGGCCAGCGCCAGCGTGTCATGATTGCCATGGCGCTCGCTAACGAGCCCGATCTGCTGATCGCCGATGAGCCCACAACCGCGCTCGACGTCACCATCCAGGCGCAGATCCTGGAATTGCTCCAAGATCTGCAGCGGGAAATGGGCATGGCTATGCGTCTCATTACCCATGATCTGGGCATTGTGCGGCGTATGGCCGGCCGCGTCTACGTCATGCAGCACGGCACGATTGTCGAAGATGGCGCCACGGAAGAGATTTTTACTAAGCCCCGGCACGCCTACACCAAGCATCTTCTGGCGGCCGAGCCCAAGGGCAAACCGCCGGTATTTGATGCGTCAGCCCCTGTCGTGGTCGAAACCGAAAACCTCAAAGTTTGGTTCCCTATAAAGCGCGGGCTGTTGCGCAAGACGGTCGATCACGTCAAAGCCGTGGACGGTCTCAGTCTCAAGCTGCGCAGCGGCCAAACACTCGGTGTCGTGGGGGAATCGGGTTCAGGCAAGACCACGCTCGGATTGGCCCTTTTGCGGCTGATCTCATCAGAGGGGCCTATTGCCTATGTGGGCAATCGCATTGATGGATACTCGTCGAAGGACATGCGGCCACTGCGCAAAGAAATGCAAGTCGTGTTCCAGGACCCCTACGGCTCGCTGTCTCCACGTCTGTCGGTCTTCGAGATCATTGAGGAAGGGCTCATCATCCAAAAGCCGGAGATGGACTATGATGCCCGGCGCGAGCGCGTTGCCCAGGCGCTGACCGAAGTTGGGCTCGATCCCGGCTCTCTTGATCGCTATCCGCACGAGTTCTCGGGTGGTCAGCGCCAGCGCATCGCCATTGCGCGTGCCATGGTTCTGGAACCCAAGTTCGTCATGCTCGATGAGCCGACGAGTGCGCTTGATATGAGCGTGCAAGCCCAAATTGTCGATCTCCTGCGCGAGTTGCAGGAGAAGCGCAATCTCGCTTATCTTTTCATTTCGCACGATCTCAAGGTAGTGCGGGCGCTATGCAACTACGTGATCGTGATGAAAAGCGGCAAGGTCGTGGAAGAGGGCGCGGCGGAAGACGTATTCAACGCGCCCAAGGAAAATTACACGCGCGCGCTTATGGCGGCGGCTTTCGACCTCAAGGTCGCGCATAAAACTCAAGTGGCAAGTTGAGGAGCCGCACATGCCAGAGCTCATTCACTATCATGCCCCGCAGACGCGCTCTTCGTCCATACTGTGGCTCTTGGAAGAGCTTGGCGCCAAGCGCAAAACGCACCTTCTCAATTTAAAAAAAGCCGAACACAAAGAGCCCTGGTATCTCGCGATCAATCCGATGGGCAAGGTGCCGGCCATCACCCATGGCGGCGTGCCAGTGACCGAAGCGCCTGCCATCGCCATGTATCTGGCCGATGCCTTGCCCGAAGCCAAGCTCGCGCCAGATGTCATGGATACCGCGCGCGGAACTTACTTGCGCTGGCTGGTATTCAATTCATCTTGTGTCGAACCGGCTTTGATTGACCGGGCGCTGAAGCGAGAGGGTGGCAGCCCGTCGATGCTGCCATATGGTGATGCCGCCACCACAATCGATGCGCTAGCTGGTGCCTTGGCCAAGGGTCCCTACATCCTGGGTGATGCTTTTTCAGCCGCCGACGTCATCATCGGCTCGGGCGTGCGATGGATGCTGATGTTCAAGTTGCTCCCTGACCGGCCCGAGTTTACGAGCTACGTCGAGCGGCTTTCGGCTCGTCCGGCCTTGCAGCGCGCGATGGCGATGGATGAGGCCTTTACCGCCCAGCAGGCTGTGGGATGAACCGGTCGTAGCCGCGGCACTGCCAGCAAGGCCCCCGCGCATTGGGGCGTGCAAAGACAGAGTAAGTCTTGATTTGGCAGGCAATTGGCGGCAGTTAGAGAGCCATGTTTTCACTCATTCCTGCAGGGCCGCATGCTGTCCGATGACGTTTTCCGCTCCCGCTTGCTGGCAACCATCGAGAGCTTGCGCTATTTCGTGCCGTCCGTCGCTGACGTTGCCCGCAGCGAAGAGAATTCGTCCAGTGGCTTCTGGAAGGTTTCGATGACGCCGCTGACCCACGGCGCCTGTCCGGTTGAACTGATACTACATGGCACGCAGCGCTATGATGTGATGATCGGCAGCGAAACCTACGAAGACCGCGAGATCACTTCTCTGGAGCTGTTCGTTCCGCTGATGGAAGCGATTTCAGCTGGACTGGTCTTGGAACGCACGTGGTTCAGCCTCTCGACAGGCGCCAAGATCGGGCGGGAAACGATTGTCACGCTACCCAAGGGATCGATCTGGCAAGACGGATCGGGCATGAAGGGCGTGTGCGGCCAGGAAGACAAGTTGCGCCGCGAAGACCGGCACTTTCTTCCCTACCGGCGCTAGCCCGGCCTTCTCAAAGGGTCGGGTCCGGTTGGTCCGGTTTCGATTAATTCGTGGACAGTCCCTAGCTCGTTGTAATGCCGTGCTTCAATCCGGAAAACCGCTTCACACTTTTCCGGAAAGCACTCAGGTTTTGCCATGCTTCTCTTCGGAAAACCGCTTCACACTTTTCCGGAAGCACTCTGTGCCAACTTCTGGGCTGAGGCCTTTGCAATCCGCTTTATCGCCGCAATTTCAGAGCCCGATCTGCGGATACGGTCCACCGCTTCTGGCAGCGTTTCCATGACCACTGCCATATGGTGGGCATTTGCGTGCAACAGCATGATGCCATCGGTCATCATACCAACGTGCCCCTTCCAGAAAATCAAGTCTCCGCGCTGCAACCCCTCCAGATCATCAGTTATGGGGAGTGGCTCGCCGACTTCGCTCTGCTGCATGTCGCTGTCGCGCGGTGCCGCCACGCCTGCGGCTTGCAGCGACAATTGAACGAGGCCCGAGCAATCGAGTCCGATGCGCGTGCGCCCGCCCCATAGGTAGGGAGTGCCAATCAGTTGTTCGGCCACCTCGACAAAATCACGCGCAAAGCGATCGTTCGACGAAATATGCCGTGTCACAACAAATCCACCACTGGCGAGGCGGCAAAACTTGTCGCCCGTTTCGTTGATGTGGAGCTGTGAGTTGAGGCTCAGGTGCATGAGCGGCGGCGCCTTCATATCGGGCACGGGATAGACGAAGGTGCCTGAAGCCTGAACTCGATGCGTTGGTGGCAACACATCAGATGTCAGGACGTCGGAAGGAATATAACCGACATAACCGTCTCTCTGGGCTTGCACCCAGGCCCAGCCCTCGGCAACGTCGTAGAGCGTAACGGTTTCGCCAAACAACAGTTCGGTATCGAGACTGGCTGCGAATTCGGGCTTACGCCGCATCGGCACAGCAGGGCGTGCAATCTGGCGCACGACGCCGGGCGCAAAATGAGCGGCCTCCACCTGGCCTTCAAGGCTCTGGGCAGCCAAGTCCTCGCGATAGGCATGGCGGCGCGGATCAGGTGCGGGGCTGGCCAACAGCCGATTAGAGTTTTGGGTGTCTCGGGTCACGCGGGACCACACTCCTGTTTCAAGACCTCGAACACGGCGCGCGCGGTCTGCGGATCGCCGCCCTTTGGGCCGAGGGGCCGGGCGGCGGATCGCCAGCCATAGAGGTCAAAATGGGCAAACGTTCTGGCGGACTTCACAAAGCGGCGTAAAAATAGCGCCGCCGTAATGGCGCCGGCAAACGGCGCCTCCCAGACGTTGTTCATATCGGCTACATCGCTGTCGAGATGGCGTTCATAACCCGGCCAGAATGGGAGCCGCCAGACCGGATCGCCTGTGCCAAGACCGGCCTCTACAACCGCCCCGGCAAATTTGGAGTCATCGGTGAATAAGGCTGGCAGGTCGGGGCCCAGGGCCACCCGGGCTGCTCCCGTCAGCGTGGCAAACGTCATCAGCAGATCGGGCTTGTCGCTGTCTGCCAATGCCAGGGCATCGGCCAGGACGAGGCGGCCTTCAGCGTCGGTATTGCCAATTTCCACGGTTTTTCCAGCGCGGCTTTGCAGCACGTCACCGGGCCGGAAGGCATCTCCTGAAATACTGTTTTCAGCCGCCGCAATCAGGACGCGCAAGCGAACGTCGAGGCCCTGTCCCATGATCATGTGGGCGAGCGCGAGAACCGTGGCGGCGCCGCCCATATCCTTTTTCATGATCAGCATGGCGGAAGACGGCTTGATGTCGAGGCCGCCGGTATCGAATGTGATGCCTTTGCCCACAAGCGTCACCGTGCGTGCCGTTTTACGGCCGCCGGGCTTCTGCCACGCCATATCGATGAGACGCGGCGGGCGCGGACTGGCGCGGCCAACCGCGTGGATCATGGGAAAGTTTTGGCGCAAAAGTTCATCGCCGGTGATCACCGAAATACTGGCGCCATGAGATGTGGCTAACGCGCGAGCGGCGTCTTCAATGTCTTGCGGTCCAAGGTCCGAGGCCGGTGTGTTGATGAGATCGCGGCCCAGCCAAATGGCTTCCAGCGTGTTGATCAGCACTTTGCGGTCTACGGTTGCCGGGATGGTCAGCCGGGCCGGCGCCTCGCCAGCCGCGCTCTTGTAGCGGCGAAAACGATAGGCGCCTAAGCCCCACGCCAGTGCCGCCAGATTGGGGTGCGCACACGCATTGGCAATTTCATAGGTTTCGGGCGGCAGGCTTTGGGCCAACTGTCCCATCAGCAACTCGGAGGGTCCACACGGGTCGCCCGCATTTCCGTTGCCAAGTCCAAGCGCAGCACCAGCCAAGCGGCCCGCGCCGCCCGGGATTAGCGCTTGTTTGCGGGCCGCGCCGGAGAACCTCACTGCGCTCAGCCATTGGCGGGCTTCCGAGCCCAGTCCGGGAATGGTGTCGAGGGTGCTTGCTTCAGGTACAAGCCAGATCTTGGCCGTGGGCTGGTGGTCAGCACCGGGTGATGCGGGCCCGAAAACGTCGGCTGGCGTGAGCTTTGACGGCCCTACGGCGGAGGCTTTGGTAGCAGGCGAGGCTTGGGATTTTTTCATAAGGACGGATCGAACTTTGTTGTGGGCGCGCGTCACTATGCTTGCCGGGCGGGACGTCTCAAAGGCATTAATAGCAAGGATTCGGGTAACACAACCGGGGACTTGGGAAGCGCGCCCCTGGCCCGCTCTTAGAGTCTACCAGCGGGTGAAGGATACGGGATGCAAAGGCAAGAGATTGAGGCGCCCTATCGCCTGGTAATTGGGAATAAAACTTGGTCGAGCTGGAGCCTGCGGCCCTGGCTGGTGCTGAAACGGTTTGGGTTGCCGTTTGAAGAAGTAAGTGTCGGTCTGCGCCAGCCCCAGTCCAAAACATCAATCCTGGCCCATTCAGCGGCCGGCAAGGTGCCGGTGCTGTATGCGGGCGATCTGGCGGTGTGGGACAGTCTGGCCATTATCGACACGCTGGCCGATCGCCACCCAGCCATGGCAATCTGGCCGCACGATCCTGGCGCCCGCGCCATCGCACGTTCGGTGTCGGCTGAAATGCATTCAGGCTTTCAAGCCCTTCGGGAGCAGTGCCCGATGGATATTCTGGCGCACAAACCACTCAGTGACCTCAATGAAACCACCCAACTCAATGTTCGCCGGGTCATT
>JBEBJD010000175.1:0-4126 GCA_040080075.1 Hyphomicrobium sp.
ACCCTGGGTGGCTGACTGGTACGGCGCGGCGAGCTGTGACCGGCTCCCTGAAAAGAGAGCCACAATGTGCAAAGCAAAAGAGAGCGGCATTTCTGCCGCTCTTTTTCGTGACTTGTAGAGTTACTTCGAGATCACTGGCTCAGGTAGAGCGTTGAGATCTTGAGGGCGATGTCGCGGAAGGCCTGGCGCAACTCGGCTCCACCGTCTGCGTTGTAAGCATGGCCTGCCGACGACGCGCAGTAGTTCAGGGTATTGATCGCCGTCTGGTTGCCGCCGAGATCGAAGCCTACGGTGTAGACCGTAATCCCGCTTTGCTTCATGCCATCGCACAGAGCTTTGGCCTGAGTTACCGATGAACCATTTGCCAGCACGCCCGCTTCCTGAAGACCCGGCCTGATACCTTCGACGGTATACTGCGTGTTATATTCGCCGTCCGTCATCAAGATCGCGATCTTCTGCAACTTCGCTGCGCCGTAAGCTTTGGGCTGGCTGCTTGCAGGGAACACGTTGGCCCAGTTCGGCGACAGAGTATACCAAGCCCATGCCGTGCCAAGGTGCCCAGCCGTAGCGCCTGCAATGACCAAGCCGTCGATCGAAGCCTTGAGCGCAGTCTTGTCGTTGCTCAAGGGAACCACGGCATTCACCAGAGGCTGGCTGCAGTTGCCGTTCGACGTGTACTCAGTCATCACGTAGGTGCCATCGCCCGGAGCAGCGTCGGTGTAGCGCTCAGCATCCTTGCGTTCGACAACACATGGTGTCCGCTGATAGGTGACGCTGCAAACTTGCGGCGTGTCTCCGCCTTCGTCCTCATCGTCGTCGTCGTCGTCGTCATCGTCGTCATTCGACTTGGCATTGGAGCTAGAACTGGAACTGGAGCTGGACTTATTATTGTTGCCGCCGCCATTACCGCCACTGCAGGTATAGGAGAATGTCTTAGTGGCAGCCGGATTGCCGCGAGCCGCGAGATTCATTGAAGCCGGCAGGATCACGTCGGCCGAGAAGGGAGCAATCGCCACCTTCGAAGTGTACGTCGACTGGTTGTCCCACACGACGATATCGACAAGATCCTTAGCAGCAAGCTTCATGTCCGAGATCTTGGTACCGCTCATCGAACCAGAGGTATCGAGCATTACCGAGATTTCCAGATCGTTTTGCGCATTGCCGCCAGTCGCCAGCTTGGCGATGGAAAAGTCAGCAGCGCCAGCACGCAGCAAGGGCAACTGAGAGATGTTTGCCAGCGCAAGTATGGGGGTCCTGAGGTACGCATTGCCCGAAGCCGTGAAGCCGGTACCAGCCGGCGTCACGTCAAATGCGACGGTGTCATTGATGACCGCGATGCGGGTTCTGACGTTTTCCGTGTAGTACTTCATTGCCGCAGCCTTGGCAGCGGTGACGGCAGCGGCTGAATTGCCTTCAAGCTGAAGTACGCGCCCGCCTGCCAGCACGGCCGCGTCGATAGCGTTCTTGGTCTGCTTGCTCGCGTGCAGCCAGCGGCCGAAATCGACCGCACCGCCGACGAACAGCATCATGATGAGGGCCATGAGGCCGAACATCATGGCGACGTCGCCCTTGCGGTCGTCTTTGAACTTTCTTAGCCCCGACACGAGCGAGCCAAGGACACCGAACTGCCCCTGACGCACCTGCCGCGACCGGGACCCTTCCGTGCGGCACGAAGCCACTGGAGTAGACATGGTACGCCTCCTAATCGAAATAACCGATGGAGACGACAGTATTCTGGATGACTTTACGAGAAGTAAAAACGGCAATTCAATCGATAAATCGTGCAAACTGCGTAAAAAAATCAGTAAATTCGCGATTTATATAAAATTTTATTGTCAAAATTAACTTTCTGTTAGTGTTATAGACTGTGAAACGTCTTCACTAATGTCAGAACACTTGGAAATATTACATAAAATACTTCGAAATGTCAAGCAAAATCTGGAGTCGGCTACACAGATAAAGACTTGCTTATATCTTGTTGCCCTTGGCCCCGCGTCGCATTAAGACACCTACCGTCTGGATCCGGCTTCGCGAGCACTGGTCTGGCGCAATTGCGGACATCGCCTTAGTGGCCGCCACTGACACCATGAACATCCTGATCAAGACCATCGTCAGCGAGACAAGAGAGACCCATGACCTCGACACCCGATTACATTGTAAAAGACATTTCGCTTGCCGCCTGGGGCCGCAAGGAGATCGCCATCGCCGAGAAGGAAATGCCGGGCCTGATGGCAACCCGGGCCGAGTACGGTAAGCAGCAGCCGCTCAAAGGCGCGCGCATCGCCGGTTCACTGCACATGACCATTCAGACCGCTGTTCTCATCGAAACGCTCAAAGCACTGGGCGCCGACGTTAGGTGGGTGTCGTGTAATATTTACTCAACACAAGACCACGCAGCCGCCGCCATTGCCGCCGCTGGTATTCCGGTTTTTGCCTGGAAGGGTGAGAGCCTGGCCGACTACTGGGACTACACAGCCCGCATGTTCGAATGGCACGGCGGTGGCGTTCCCAATATGATCCTCGACGACGGCGGCGACGCCACCATGTATGTGCACCTAGGTCTGCGAGCCGAGCAAGGTGACACAGCGTTTCTCGATAGCCCCGGTTCGGAAGAAGAGGTCATCTTCTTTGCGCTCCTGAAGAAGGTGCTCAAGGAGAAGCCCAAGGGATATTTTGCTGAGATTGCCAAGAGCATCCGAGGTGTTTCAGAAGAAACGACAACCGGCGTGCATCGCCTCTACATGATGGAAAAGGAAGGCCGCCTGCTGTTCCCGGCCATCAATGTCAACGACGCTGTCACCAAGTCGAAGTTCGACAACCTTTATGGCTGCCGCGAAAGCCTGGTCGACGGTATCCGCCGCGGCACCGACGTAATGATGGCCGGCAAAGTTGCAATGATTGCCGGTTTCGGCGACGTGGGCAAAGGCTCTGCCGCCTCGATGCGTCAGGCTGGCTGCCGCGTGATGGTGTCCGAAGTCGACCCCATTTGCGCGCTGCAGGCGGCGATGGAAGGTTACGAAGTCACGACCATGGAAGACGCCATCGGCCGCGCCGATATCTTTGTCACCGCTACCGGCAACAAGGACGTGATCACGGCTGAGCACATGCGCGGCATGAAGGACCGGGCCATTGTTTGCAATATCGGTCACTTCGACAACGAGATCCAGGTCGCGGGTCTCAAAAACTACAAGTGGCACAACGTCAAGCCGCAGGTCGACGAGATCGAGTTTCCCGATGGCAAGCGCATCATCTTGCTGTCGGAAGGCCGCCTCGTGAACCTCGGCAACGCCATGGGGCATCCCTCGTTCGTGATGTCGGCATCATTCACCAACCAAACGCTGGCTCAGATCGAGCTGTGGAACAATGTCTCGAAGTACGAGAAGAAGGTCTACACGCTGCCCAAGCACCTCGATGAGAAGGTGGCGCGTCTGCATTTGGAAAAGATTGGGGTCAAGTTGACCAAGCTTCGTGCCGATCAGGCTACTTATATTGGCGTGCCCGAAGCGGGTCCCTACAAGCCCGATACCTACCGGTACTAAGCCCCGGCACGGTTGCAATGACCTGAGCAATTGCGGCGTCCGGGGGCAACTCCGGGCGCCGTTTCTATGGATGGGGCAATTGCGCCACGCATATAGCGCCGTTCACGCTGGCCAGTGCGGCTCTGGCTGCTCATAATCGATGAGTGATTCGCTCTGGCCGGGCCTAGTCCTGGATTAGTAGCGTGCGCGGTCAATCCAATTGCATTTTTTGAGCTCAATTCGACCCATGCAGTCTTCCGCCGTCATGCGCCGGTTGCATACAGCCAAGATCGAGCTGGCAATGTTGCTTGCCGCAAGCATTTCTTGCGTGGCCGTGTTGACGATTGGCATCGCCGCTACCAAGGATCATGCGGCTGCCTCGCCGCAAACCGGGCAGTTATTTGCCGCCGCTCTGGTTACGGGCGGAGTATCGCTAGCGTTTATTCTGCTGGGCTTTGGCCTTTACACCACTCGCAAAAAATTGCGTGCCGCTCATTCCGATAACACCGCCCTTCGCCTCAATCTGGCGACGGCGGAATCGCTCGTCAAGGCAGAGCCGCAAACGCTGGTCTATTGGGAACATGGGCGTGGCTTGCGCATTGTCACGC
>JBEBJD010000306.1:0-4124 GCA_040080075.1 Hyphomicrobium sp.
GGCTGGAAAAGACACGGCCCTGCAGCGCCTCACCCGCCAGATTTCAGAGTTGACAAGCTTGCTTTCGCTCGAAAAGGGCAAGTCAAAAACCACCGGCGATGAGCTTGCCCAATTGCAGGCCACGCTTTCTACCCTCAAGGAAGACAACGCCAAACTTTCGGGATTTGCTCTGGAGGGCAACGAGAGTGCCAAGTCTTCAGCTTCCCAGATCAGCACATTGACGTCCGAACTCGATGGTCAAAAGACGATTTCGAATGAAGCGCTGGCGAAAGTCGATGCACTGAACCAGCAGTTGCTGTCGCTGAGGCGCCAGATCGCAGCCCTCAATGATGCTTTGGAGGCTTCGGAAAAGAAGGTCACGGATAGCGACAAGACCATCAACGAACTTGGGTCACGCCTGAACGCGGCTCTGGCCCGCCAGGTGCAAGAGTTGCAGCGGTATAGATCGGATTTTTTCGGCCGCCTCAGAGACCTGCTTAAAGATCGCAAGGATATACGGGTGGTCGGCGATCGCTTCGTTTTTGAATCAGAAGTGCTGTTCCCCTCAGGATCGGCAACGCTGGCGCCGGAGGGTCTTGCCGCTATGGATCAACTGGCAAGTGCAATAGCCGATCTCGAACGGCAAATTCCCAAGGAAATCGATTGGGCGCTGCAAGTCGATGGACATACGGACATCCGGCCCATCAATAGCCCCGCCTTCCCATCCAACTGGGAACTTTCGACGGCACGCGCGGCATCGGTCGTGAAATACATGGTCGCCAAGGGAGTCCCAGCCAAAAGACTGGTAGCAGCGGGCTATGGCGAGTTCCAGCCGATCGAAGCTGGGACTGACGAAATCAGCTTGCAGAAAAACCGCCGTATTGAACTAAAGCTCACCAATCGCTAGCAAGCCGGCCATTCCGGGGAACTTTGGTGCCATCGAGGCACTCCCCGTTGGGCGGAATTCGGCCATGGTGTATGTAGAGGATCAAATTACGCAAAGCGGCGCTGGTGGTGATCGGCATTCACACTAAGGCCCCGGTTCTATTAGGAGGTAAAGCCGCCCACTACGATTCGACGTCCGCATTGTATGTGCCGCAATAAACGAAAGACCGCCTGGAACCATGAACATATTTGCACGATACGTGTTCAGGCAGGCAGCAGGAGCGTTGCTGTTGATCCTGGCGTCGCTGGGCGGTGTGGTGTGGATCGGGCTGGCGTTGCGCGAGTTGAACGTGGTCACAACCTCCGGTCAGAGCGGCTGGACACTCCTGGCCATGACCACTTTGGCGCTTCCAAATTTACTTGCCATCATCGCTCCCATAGCCTTGTTGATCGCATGCATCCACACCCTAAACCGCCTCAACAGCGACAGTGAACTGATCGTGCTTACCGCGTCGGGCGCCACGGTATGGACGGCTGCCCGACCGCTGCTACTGCTGGCATTTATGGTCATGATCGCGGTCTCGGCCGTGAACCACGCCGTGATGCCGTGGAGCTTGAGGCAACTGCGTGAAACAGTGATGCAGCTGCGCACCGACCTGCTGACCCAGGTCATCCAGCCTGGCAAGTTTTCCAGCCCCGAGGCTGGCCTCACCTTGCACATCAGGGAACGAGCGGCCAACGGTGAATTGCGCGGCCTGATCATGGACGACAGCCGCAATCGCCGCCAGTCGCAGTCTTACCTGGCCGAGCATGGCGTGATCGTGAAGCAGGACGGGACGGCCTATCTGGTGATGCGCGAAGGGCACGTAGTACAGCGCAATGACCCCAAAAAGGCTGCTGAGATCTTGGCTTTTGAAACTTACACGGTCGACCTCGATAACTTCGAAGCCAAATCCCAAGGCCCCGTAGACCTCAAACCTCGAGAGCGATATTTCAGCGAACTCATTGCCCCCGAGCCTGCAAGCCAGGCATTTAAGCTGAGCCCCGGGCAATTTACGGCAGAACTTCACGAGCGATTTTCTAACCCGTTATATCCGTTTGCATTTGTGATGATCGCATTGGCGGCGGCAGGCCAGGCGAAAAGCACACGTCAAAACCGGTTGCAAAGCCTGACACTGGGTTTTCTGGCGGCCATCGTGTGTCGCCTGTCTGGCCTGGCCATCAACAATATCGTGGTTCTCAATTCCGCGGCGGTCCCTTTGATGTATGCTATTCCCCTTGCCACCGCGGCGTTTGGCGGCCTACTCGTGATGCGGGGTCCAAGACCCTGGCCCGGATCACAGCAGGCGGGCGAACTCATCGATATGGCTAAGGACCGTTTGGCCCGTCTGCCGCGCCTTCCCCGGCTTTGGCCGCAACCTGCCGTGCGGCGCTAGGGGCTATAAAACATTGACCTTGCAATTCTACATAGCACGCCGGTTCTTGTTCTCAATACTTGGCGTATTCTTGCTATGTGCCGTCTTAATATTCATGATCGACTTCATTGAAATGCTCCGGCAGTCTGGCAAGCATGGCAGCGTGCCGGTTTGGCTGCTGGCCTGGATGACAATTCTGCGACTCCCCGCTTACACCGAATTTCTGCTGTCTTTTGCTATCCTGGTCGGTTCCATCAGCAGCCTTCTGATGCTGTCTCGCAAAAGCGAACTAGCCGTCATGCGAGCTGGCGGCATGTCGGTCTGGCAGTTCTTACGCGCCGGCATGATCGTCGCCCTTTTGCTCGGCATCTTCAGCGTAACCGCCTACAATCCTATGGCCGCTGCTGCTCGCGATAAATCCGAGCAGCTTTTTGCCGAAGTCTTTGGCCGGGATGGGAATTTCTTGCGAAGCAGTTCCGCGGGGTCTTGGCTGCGGCAAGACGGCGAGGATGGCCAATCCGTCATCTATGCGGCGCATGCCTCCAAAGAGGGCATCAGGCTCACCAAGGTCAAAGTCTTCATTTTCGACAAGGATGGCAGCTTTGCAGAGCGCATCGACGCTGACGAGGCTCGCCTAAAAGAGGGCTTCTGGCTCATCAAAAATGCGCTCGTCGCCAGATCCGGAAGGGCCCCCGAAAAGTTCGGAACTTACCTGCTTTCGACCTACTTAACGCCAGAGCGCGTCACAGATGCCTTGGGCAGCGTTATAGCGGTGTCGTTTTGGGAACTTCCCGGACTGATAGAAGCCACTGAAAAAGCAGCACTTTCTGCCACTAGATTGCGGGTTCAATACGAACTTCTGATATCCCGCCCAATGATGTGCGTGGCGATGGTACTTTTGGCGGCTACTGTGTCGCTTCGGTCATTCCGTTCCGGTGGCATCCAGACTATGGTCGTGACCGGAATGGTTGGGGGGTTGGGGTTCTTTCTTCTCGCGGAAGTTTCGCGGCAGGCTGGCGTAGCCGGTTTGGCGCCGCCCTGGTTCTCGGTGTGGATGCCAATCCTCACCACCATTCTTGGGTCTATTACGGTGCTATTGCACCAGGAGGACGGCTGAGTGATGCGTTCTGCGCGGACACCGCGAGGGACATGCGGCGATCATCGCGCTTCCATCGGGTTGCACTTTGCAACCAGATTGGGGCGGGTAGTCGCGTTTGCATGCCTGGTGTTTGCTGCCGCCACAGTCGCTGCTCCGCACTCAGCCCTCGCACAAGACCCCAGCAACAAAAGCTCAAAGTCTGGTGGCGGTGAGGAGAGCGCCTTTCCCAAGACCAAGGGCGGGATGTTCGGCACCACGCAGAAAAAATTCGATGACAAGCTGCCCCTCTATCTGCAGGGCGACCAGTTGATCTACGACACCAAGGGCAACCGGGTGATCGCGCGCGGCAACGTCGAAATCTTCTACGACGACAATCAGCTCACTGCCGACGAAGTCATCTACGACCAGGGTGCCAGCACGCTCAATGCGGTGGGCAATGTCGTTCTCAAGGAAAAGAACGGCAACATCGTTCGGGCCGAGCGCTACACGCTGACCGATGACTTCCGCGATGGCTTCGTTCAGTCGCTTTCAGTCGTCTCAAAAGACGAGAGCCGCATTACTGCCGAACGTGCTGAGCGCCGCGAAGGCAACGTCACGCAGTTCTCAAATGCGACATTCACGGCTTGCAAGAGCGAAAGTGGCATGCCGCCGCTTTGGTGTATCGGTGCGGGCAAGATCACGCACGATCAGGCTGGCCAGACTGTCTACTATCAGGATGCCCAGTTTAAGCTGTTCGGCCAGCCGGT
>JBEBJD010000011.1:0-4113 GCA_040080075.1 Hyphomicrobium sp.
TAGTTGACACCAGCCTTGCCGCACCATTGGTCAACTATGGCGCGACGCCACACTAGTTTTCAGGTTACCCCTCAATAAACCTTACGCAATAGACCGGCGGGAGATGGCTGGCCGCTTCGATCCATTGATCGCCCTGATTTTCAGAGATCCATACGTTGCCCGTGGTGCTGCCCATCGCCAGGCAGTTGCCGGTCGTGTCGATTTCAAATCCGTGACGGTAGACGAGATCCCACGCTTGACCTTGCGGCAAGCCGCGGCTCAAAACGTCGAATGTCTTGCCGCCGTCGCGCGTGCGTGTGACTACGAAGCGGCCGTCGACGGGTATACGCTTCTGGTCGCTGATACCGGGAATGAACCACGCCGTGTTGGGTTCGGCCGGGTGAACGGCAACGGCAAAGCCAAATGTCGAGACCGGATTTTCCGTGATCTCGGCCCAGGTCAGACCGCCGTCTTCACTTTTGAAGATGCCGTTGTGGTGCTGAATCCAAAGTGTGTCTGGCGCCTCGCGGCACTGAACGAGATGATGCACGTCCTGTGCAATCGGATCATAGGCGAGTTCAGGGGGAACATAGAGCGCCCGCAGTCCCTTGCCACGCAACTCCCAGTTCTCGCCGCCATCGTTGGTCTGCCACATGCCTCCCGTTGACACGCCCGCCCTGATGATTTTCGAATTCCTGGGATCGACGGCAATCGAATGCAGGCCCGGCAAGTCGGCGCCGCCGCCCATCCACTTCGGGCGCATGGGATGGTCCCACAGCCCTCGCATCAGCTCCCAGCTTGCGCCATGATCGCTTGAGCGGAACAAGCCGCCCGGAATTGTGCCGCACCACAAAACACCCGGCTCTTGCGACCCACCCGTCTCCAATGCCCAGATCCTGATCAGCGACCATGGCAGGGGCTTGCCCCACATATCCATATCATCGCAATCATCGGGCTTTGGCGGATAAGCCGGTGCGATGATCTCTTGCCAGTCGCGCCTGGCTTCCGTGCACCGATGCAGCTTGGCGCCAAAATGGCCATGATCGAGCGCTGCATAAAGCGATCCATCGCGCCGGTCATACAGTACCATCGAAACATTATCGGCGAGGAAATCAATGGTCTCGACGTCCCAATTACCCCCTTCGGACTTGGCAAGAGTAAAGAGCCCCTTGCGGGTTGCCACCAGAACGCGCGTGCCCATGGTTATCCTCCCGATAGCGATTGCATGACGTAAATCTGGCTGTCTGGCCCGACGGCATCCGTTAACCGAACGCGGTCATTGATGCGGACGCCGTCGACAAAAATCAGCATGTGCTTGCGCAGGGCTGACTGGTCGTCGAGCACATAGCTGCGCGCGCGTGGGTTCGTAGCAAAGGCGGCGTCGAGAACGGCACGCACACTGCCGCCCGGCACATCGGCCGGAGAGCATTCCACATGGCGCTGCAGAACTGGAGCAAATATAACCCGAGGCACTATGCAGAGCTCCCGTTGCCAGCTCTCACTGGAGCCGAATGACGTGCGGAAATAGTAACACGTGGTCACGGCGCAGAGCAATTTGTGCTCAGTGTGATCCGCTAGCCCGTTTCCCCCTTGAGCCGTGCCAAGGCACGCGAGCGCCCAATTAACGGGAGCAGCGTTTTCAATTCCGGGCCGCTCTCCTGGGCGGTGAGTGCCATGCGCAGTGGATGAAATAGCGCCTTGCCTTTTGCTCCTGTCGCGTTTTTCACGGCGGTCGTCCAGACAGCCCATGTGCCTTCGTCCCACGGTTCACTGGGCAAGAATTCGGCCGACTTGGCGGCGAAGGCGGCGTCTTCAATGACAGGAGCGAGCGGGGCGGAAACCGTCTTCCACCACCCCTCGGCATCTGAAAACACCGCGATGTTGCCACGCACGGCATTCCAGAACGCTTCGCCTCCGCCAATGCCCGATTCCGCCAGCCGTTTCGACACGGCCTCATAGGGCAGCTTGTGCAGCAGCTTGGCGTTGAGAGACTTGAGATCTTCAATATCGAAGCGGCCTGGCGCCATTGAAATCTTGTCGAGCGAGAACAACGCCACGAGTTCAGCAATATCTGCGTGCGGCTCGATCGCGTCCGACGTACCAACCAGCGCGGCGTGGCTCATCACCGCCATCGGCTCAAGTCCCGCCTCGCGGAATGACAGTACCGACAGCGCACCCAGACGCTTGGAAAGGGCATGACCATCAGCACCGATCAACAAGCTGTGGTGTGCGAAGGCGGGCGGCTGAGCCCCCATCGCATTGAAAATATCGATCTGAACGCCCGTGTTGGTGACATGATCTTCGCCGCGCACGATATGCGTGATGCCAAAATCAATGTCATCGGCGACGCTGGTGAATGTATAGAGGTACGTGCCGTCTTCGCGCACCAGCACAGGATCTGACAGCGAGCCAGCGTCGACAGTCTGAGTTCCGCGCACTAGATCGGGCCATGTGATCGCGGTGTGTTCAGGTACGAGATCCTGGGCGCTCTTGGTGTTCGATAACCGGAAGCGCCAATGCGGTTTGCGGCCCTCGGCTTCAAGCTTTGCGCGCTCGGCATTCGATAGCTTCAGTGCACTGCGATCATAGACTGGCGGCTTGCCCGCCGCAAACTGGCGCTTGCGCTTGCGATCGAGTTCATCTGCTGTCTCATAACATGGATAGAGCCGCCCAGCGTTTTTCAGCTGGTTCGCTGCCTCATCATAGCGCTCTGTGCGATCAGACTGGCGCGCCTCGCTGCTCCACTTGAAGCCCAGCCAACTGAGATCATCACGGATACCTTGCGCGAATTCATCAGTCGAGCGTTCGCGGTCGGTATCGTCGAGCCGCAGCATCAACTCGCCACCCGATTTCAACGCAAACAGATAGTTCAGCACCGCCGTGCGGATATTGCCAATATGAATGCGCCCTGTGGGACTGGGCGCAAAGCGGAGTTTGACGGTCATCAGGGGTTCCAAATGGTGCGCAAATCAAATGTGCCGCCACCCTACTCATTGGGCACGGGAACTCAAGGGTGCGCCCTACTCCCTGAACTTATTCACAATCGGATAGCGGCGGTCGCGGCCGAAGTTCTTGGCTGAGATTTTGACACCGGGTGCGGCCTGGCGGCGCTTATATTCGGCAAGGTACAAGAGCCGCTCAACTTTCTTGACGGTTGCCATATCGTGCCCGCGCGCCACAATTCCGGCCAGCGACAGTTCCTCTTCCACCAGTCCCCTCAAGATATCATCAAGCGCTTCATAGGGCGGCAGGCTGTCTTGGTCGGTCTGTCCGGGGCGCAGTTCGGCTGTGGGCGCTTTGGTCAATATACGTTCGGGAATGACGCGGCCAGAGGGCCCGAGCCCGCCGCAGGGCTCATGCGCATTGCGCCAGCGCGCAAGCTTGTAAACCTCCGTCTTGTAGAGGTCTTTAATTGGATTGAAGCCACCGTTCATATCGCCATAGAGCGTGGCATACCCGACCGACATCTCCGACTTGTTGCCGGTTGTCAGAACCATGGCGCCGAATTTATTCGAGATCGCCATCAACAGCGTCCCGCGTGCGCGGCTCTGCAGGTTTTCTTCCGTTACGCCTGCGGTACTGCCTTTGAACATCTCAGCCAACACGGCTTCAAATCCCTCAACGGGAGCGGATATTGGAATGGTATCATAGCGCACACCCAGCGCCTTGGCACAGGCGCGGGCGTCATCCAGGCTGTCCGATGAAGTGTACCGGTAAGGCAGCATAAGCGTGTGCACACGCTCAGGTCCCAGTGCGTCAACAGCCATGGCGGCCACCAGCGCGGAATCGATGCCGCCGGATAATCCTAGCACCACGCCTGGAAATCCATTCTTATTGGTATAGTCGCGAAGCCCGAGTACGCAGGCGCTGTACGCGCTGGCATATCCGGCTTCGATGGCGGCCGCTTCAGACCGGGCACACGTCCACTTGCCCTCGCCGCTCTTGGTCCATGTGGTGAGTGTGATCGCCTCGCGCCACGCCGGCAACTGCGCCGCCAGACTGCGATCGGCATTGAGCACAAACGAGGCGCCATCAAAGACCAGTTCATCCTGCCCACCCACCTGGTTGAGGTAGATGAGCGGCAATCCGTTTTCGGTGACACGTGCCACAGCCACATTCATGCGCCGGTCAGGC
>JBEBJD010000142.1:0-4085 GCA_040080075.1 Hyphomicrobium sp.
TCATGATCGTAGGCGGAGGCGCTCGCCAGCCCGCAATCGAAGCACGCGAGCGCCCCGCAAACCAGTACCAGCCGCACAGGCCGGGACCATGCCGATAAGGTCAACATATGCCGGTTACTACTTTCTCGAATTCCATCAACAGAACTAAAGCGAGTTGACGAAGGCCAACAGGGCCTCGCGATCCGCTTTCGTCAATCCCGCATACGCATCGCGTGCGGCTTTGGCTTCCCCGCCATGCCACAAAATCGCTTCCTCGATGTTGCGGGCGCGGCCATCATGCAAGAAAAACGTGTGCCCGCTCACCGTCTGTGTGAGGCCGATGCCCCAAAGCGGGGCCGTGCGCCACTCATTGCCGCCGGCGCGTCCTTCGGGGCGGTGGTCAGCCAGTCCCTCTCCCATATCGTGCAGCAAGAGATCGGTGTAGGGCCATATCTTCTGGTTGGAAAGATGCGGCTGCCCACCAATATCGCCGGTCGTGTGAGACGGAGTGTGGCAACCCTGGCAACCACTCGCCTGAAATAGAGCCTTGCCGTGGAGCACCACTTCACTGCCCGCATCGCGACGCGCAGGCACTGCAAGGTTCTGCGCGTAGAATGTCACAAGATCAAAAAGTTCATGGCCAATTTCCTGGCCGTCCTGCCGCTCGCTGTTGCCGTTGGGCGCGGTCATGCATTGTACTTGCGCGACCGTACAATCACCTGACGGATTGGGCACCAACGGACTTGCAATGCCCATATCGCCGTTGAAGGCGCCGGCACTTTGCAAGTGAACGGTGGGCGCGCCGGCTTTCCAGCCGAAACGGCCCAGCGCGAGTTTTTTGTCAGGCGCTGACCAAGCTTCATTGACCCGTCCTGAAATACCATCGTGGTCTGCGTCGTCTGGATCGGTCTTGGCGCGCACGGCCGCATCCGGTATGGCCTCCAGAAGTCCCAGGCCGATCATTTGCGGTGCCACACGCAACGACATCATGGTTCCGGCAAGAAGCGGACCAAATCCCGGCTCTGAGATTGATACTGAAGGTTGGCGCAGCGTGACCACTGAGCCATCGCCAAGCGTCACCGGCACATCGCTATAACTGATATGAATGTGCCCCTCGGCGTCCAAACCCGAAATGGCAACATCTTGCAATTGTCCACCGTAGACCGGCTCATCGACGCTCTTGATACGGCCGTCTGCGAGAGCGTCGCGCTGCTCGTCGGTCTGAGGGGGGATCGACAAGCGCACCAGCGATGATACCGCATCGCCATCGGGAAAGTTGCCCGTGGGCGGATGCCCGCGGCCGTCCTTCAAATGGCAGTTCTGGCAGCCGCGCGCGTTGTACAACGGACCAAGCCCGTCCGACGTGTCAGTCGACGATGGAGCGGCTACCCACAGTTTGCGGAAAATCGCATTGCCGATTTTGAATTTCGCTTCGCCCTCAAAACCGATACCGCCCGAGGACTGCGAAAAGGCGTCGCGCGTACCTGCGCCTTTTCTGGTGGTCGCGCTCCCGCCAGGGAGTTCTTCACCCGGTTCGAGTTTACCCAAACCCGTGCCACTCCCCGTCAAGCCCCAGGCCACGGCGGTTGAAATGGCCGCGGATGCGACAAGCCCATGAGTGAGGTGCGCATAGATGCGGGATGTACGAAAGATCATGTAAGGTCCCGGCACACCATGTTGCGAAGCAGCTCTATTATACCGTCCATGGGAATTGGTCAGAAGGCAATTTTGGCCCCCGAGATGACAGTATGAAACTCTTCGAAATTAGCATCGCCAACAGGCGCACCGGATTGATCAGCGAGATCAAATCCGGCCCCGTGCTGCCGGTAGCCGATATAGAGCTGCAACTCCGCTTCTACGACATGCTGAACCACACCGGCACCCCAGACATCTGCGTCATTACCCACAATGCGGCAGGCGTCTCTAGCCGCCACACAGCCAACGCCACCACCGGCCACAGCAGCAAGCGTCGCGGCATCGGCGCCCGCCGAAATGAAATTCTGGAACAAGCCATACTCGGCGTAAAAGGCTGTAGGACCCAGCGCATTGAGATTCGCGATCCAGCCGGCTTTGACATAGAAAAATGTAGCATCTTCTGGCGAACGGACCACGCCGTCCAGACCGGTGCCCACCACGCTGTTGCTCTTGCGGCCAGCCGAGAGGGTGAGATTGAGCCCGGATGCTTCGTGCAAGATCGAAGCGGACCCAACAACGGTATTCTCATCCACGCGGCCGGGTTCGCCGAATTCGTCCGTCGCTTCAGTGTAGGCAACAACAGCCTCGAATTGAATGCCGCTGCCCTCATACGAATAACGAATGCCGGCATCCCAGATGTCGTCTTCACCCCAGCTCGCTGAAACGACGAAGCCGCCGAACAACGGTGAATCGTAGCGGACTAAGTTCGCGGTATCGCCGTTGAAGTGGCTGTAGATATCGCCCCACGCAACGTCAGACAACGTGCCGTCTCCACGGCGCAACAGAAAACCGCCGCCGATATCCTGCACGCCTGCATATCCGGCCACACCTGCTTCCGAAAGATCGGCTTCAGGTGCAGTATCGCTAACGCGCGAAGCTTTCCCGGCCGTCACTTTTCCGAATGCCGCGCTCTCGATAAACCAATTCAATTGCCAGATATCAAATCCGTCATCGCCGCCAGCCGTCGCCTGATCGACTGCGTCCGAAAGGTCGTCGCGCACGCGGATGACAATCTCGTAGCCGGCCGTCAGTTCAGAAGAAATCTTGGCGTCACCGGCAAAACTGAAGTTGGTCTGATCATTCTTGTTGCCGGCGGCATAAGCGTTGCTTTCATGGCCATCGTCCCACAGCAGCAGCGTCTTGTTAATGTGTCCCGAAACGGTGAGCGAGACTTTGCGGTTGCCTTTGCGTGCCGCCGATTGCTCGAGTTCGGCGATGCGGTCCTCAAGGTCAATGCAACAATTGTCCTCAACATCAGCAGCAAACGCCCCTTGGGCAAGAATACCGGACGCAGCAATTAAAAAGGCCGCCCCAATGGTTATGTTAAAATGCTTTTGTAAAACTCTCGACATCGCTGTGACCTCTTGCAACACGACGGCCGGGACCGAGAAATGCCTTGCAGTGCAACCGTGTCTCAACTTGAGCCCAAATCAATCTCGCAACCTCACAAGACCGGGCTTAGGTGATTCGGGTTAATGGGCACTAAAATTGGCTGTCACACTCACATGACGTTTGCATGACAACTGCATTGGCCTGATCAGGTGGCGTCAAAACTGTTGGAAATATCAGTATTCTAAATGCCTGGACCGGCTTGGCCGCTTCACCCTTGTTCGAGGTGAAGCACCGAGTGGTCTTAAGATTTAGCCGTTTTTTTCTGGAATTCCAGTCTTCTCGGGCGCGTTGGGATTATCGGTCGCCTTGAATTCTACCCCCTTCAGTCCGAGTGCGGCAGCACCGCGTTCAAACTCCCTTGCTTGCACAATCAGAGTGTCGATGGCGGTTTGGACGAGTGCGTTGCCATCCGCGTTACCCTCGCCAATCATCACGTCATAGGACTCAATTGAGTTGGCACGATCAGCAATGGCCTTCATCTTGGACATCGTTATCTCGAGTGCCGAGCGGATACGCTGGTCAGTCGTGGCAGACTTCACCTTGACCAGCTCGCCAGCGCCTGGCCCGGAGACAACCGCCCCATCGAGCCGTGAATAGCGGCCCAGGTAGATATTCTGCAAACCCAGGGCATCGTAGTAATGGGAATTGTGTGTGTTGTCGGAGAAGCAATCGTGTTCTTCTTCGGGATCGTGGATCAGAAGGCCAAGTTTCATGCGGTCGCCCGCAAGCTCCCCATAAGCAAGACTGCCAAGGCCCGTGAAGATCGCCGTTAGCCCCACCGTTTCTGGCGTCTTGGCGAGAGCGGCGCGCGCGGCACCGTCCTTGCCCCACTGCTTCGCCATCCAGGCGAGATCACTGGTCAGCAACTGGGTAACCACGCTCAAATATTGACCCCGGCGGTCGCAGTTGCCATGGGTGCAGTTCTTGACATCGTAATCGCTGGCCGGACGCGCGCCAGCGCCCGGCTTGGTGCCGTTGAGATCCTGCCCCCACAGCAGAAACTCAACTGCGTGGTAACC
>JBEBJD010000134.1:0-4074 GCA_040080075.1 Hyphomicrobium sp.
CGGTGGAGTCTCGGGTTCCGCCGGCCGCAACAGGTGCGCCAACGCCCGCCTCTGGTCCCCCGGCGTTATAGGGGGCGTGAGTTCGTCGCTTGTTCAATTCGAGTGTGAAGGTTACGCCCTCAACGGCAAACCAGCAAATCTGATTTTACAATCGACCTGTTGTAAAGGGACTGTTAACCCCGCCCAGAACAAGATAAGAACAGCGGGTGGAGTAAGACGATGAGGATGGTCATAGAGCGCCGTTTCAAGATCGATGTATTCACACCGGAGACGCTGCCAATGGAGCGTCTCGCGGAGTACATGCTGCAGTTCGCCAAGCTGCTAGGTGAGCCTGAGCGCGTCCACTTCGTTAATGTGGATGACGGCAGCGCAGTGCTGAGAGCGCGCGTCGAGGACGTGGCCGTTCCGAAGGTCGAACGCCGTATCGCAGACGCTTCTCGTGGTCTAGGCGACTCGGTCGCGGTTAAGGCGCTGCAGTCAATTGAAGACATGCTCGCCAATGACAATGCCATAGGACAAGTGCTCGATGAGGCCGGTGCCGAGATTATCGCCTTCCAGGGCCGCAACCGGCCGAAACCATTGGAATACGGACCATTCCGTGAGGACAGTGTGCTCGAAGGCGTTGTGATCAAAGTCGGCGGCAGGGGTGCAAGTGTGCCGATCTGGCTGCAGGACAGCATGACCGTTTACAAGAACTGTTCCGCCCGTCGTCCCTTGGCCCGCAAGCTGGCTAAGCATTACGACTCTGGGCTTTTACGTGTCTCAGGGAGTGGCAGTTGGATGCGGCTCTCTACCGGCGCCTGGCTGATGCGATCGTTCGAGATTAAAGACTTCGAGGTACTGGACGATGCACCTCTGGCCGAGGTGATCAAGCGACTTCATGGTATTGACGGCGCTGAGTGGGGAGATGATCCCATCGCCGAACTCGCACGGCTCCGGACCGGCGAGAGTTTGAACTGATGGTGGTGTTCGACGCAAATTTCTTGATCTACTTTCTCGATCCGAAGATCAAGGGCGGTGTCGGTAGCAACCCGAGCATTGACCACCTCGTCGCGACGATCCAGAAGACTGGCGAGCGCATCGTAGTGCCGACCCCTGCGCTGAGCGAGTTGTTGGTGAAGGCCGGTGATGCTGGCCCGAAGTACCTTGAGATCGTGGCCAGATCGAAATTCTTCCGTGTTGTCGAGTTCGGCGAGCGCGCGGCAGTCGAGGCAGCAGCGCTTCACCGCGAAGCCAAGGCTGGCGGGGACAAGCGTGGAGCGACGCGGGAAGCGGACTGGGCCAAAGTGAAGTTTGATCGCCAGATCGTCGCGATTGCCCGCGTCGTTGGCGCCAAAGCGATTTACACTAACGACGGTCAACTCGCAAAGCATGCGAAGGGAGCCGGAATTGAAGCTTTGGGGCTAGACGACCTTCCAGCGCCTCCCATAGAACCGCAGATTGAAATGAAGCTTGATCCAATTGACCCAGAACTGTCAGGTGAGGACGATTGAGCCGCCGGCCCATGCTATCCGCACATGGGACTGGCCTTAACATACCGACCTATTCCGTTGAGTTTTCAACTACAAGCACGGTGCCGTTGACACCCGTGACGACGACCTTGGCGCCGTGCGGAGCGTCTTCGCCCTGAGCGCCCCAAACGCCGTCATCGACGCGCACCCGGCCACGGCCGTTGACGATCGCATGTTCGACTACAACTTCGCGGCCGATGTACTGTGCGCCGCGGACATTGAGGCCGGGTGTATCGGTTGCAGCCTTTGCCGCCGATGTTCCAAACGACCTGACCGCAAACAGGCTGGCGACCGACAGAGCGACAAACACCAGCAACTGGATGGGCAGGCTTAGTGCATCGCCCAGCCCCAAGGCTGAGAGTAGGTACAGTAGCGCCGCCGTCAATGCGGCCGCAAAGCCGAACCAGACGAAATGCACGCCAGGAATAATAGTCTCGAGGCCAATCAGCACCGCGGCGGCGATCAGCCAATTCCAGGTGCCGAGAGTGACGAGGTATTCCAGTACAGCCGGCATATTGGGAACTCCCTGAGTTCAATGACGTTGTGTGCAAGCGCTATGGCCGTTGAGCTTTTCTAGGGTCGTTCCGGTCTTAGTTGAATCGTGGAACGACCCTAGCTCTTTGCTTTGTCGTGCTTCTTGCCGGGAAAACCGCTCACACTTTTCCCGGAAGCACTCTAGGCTCAGTTAACAGCGTGCGCGGATGCTGATGCAAAGCCCCCGCGCACACTTTCATTCAGTTCAGCTTATACCGTCGAGCATAAGTTCTGAATTATGCTCCACGGTATCCGCGCGCAGGGTTGGTGTGGCGGCTGCGCGCAAGTAAAAAGTGAATACCGGCGCGCGGCCATATCGCCAACGAGTCAAAAATTTCGCGCGCCGGTATTAGACGTTTGGAACGCTTCCTCTTGCTGACTTGGGGTTCGATGCTGGCTGTGCACCACTACCGCCGCCAAATGCTTCAGTGGCAATCTGAGCCAGTCCGCCCAGTGAACCGATCAGTGCGGAGGCTTCAAGCGGCATCATGATCACCTTCTGGTTGGGCGCGCTGGCGATTTTTTCGAGTGCCTTTACATAATTGTTGGCGACGAAGTAGTTGATAGCCTGAACATTGCCGTTCGAAATCGCATCCGATACCATTTGTGTGGCCTTGGCTTCGGCCTCTGCACCGCGTTCGCGGGCTTCGGCATCCTTAAAGGCGGCTTCGCGGCGGCCTTCGGCTTCGAGAACGACAGCCGCCTTGGCGCCTTCAGCCTTCAGAATGGCGGCTTGGCGTAAGCCCTCCGATTCCAAGATTTGTGCGCGCTTTTCACGTTCCGCCTTCATCTGGCGGCCCATGCTTTCAACGAGGTCGCGCGGCGGGGCGATGTCTTTGATTTCGATGCGCGTGACCTTGATGCCCCAGGCCTCGGTGGCGGCATCGACAACCTGCAGGAGCTTGGCGTTGATGCGGTCGCGGTTGGACAATAGCTCGTCAAGATCCATCGAACCCATGACAGTACGGATGTTGGTCAGCGTCAGGTTGACGGTGGCGTTTTCGAGGTTCTCAACTTCGTAGGCCGACTTGGCAGCACTGATGACCTGGAAGAAGGCGACGCCATCGACGCGCACCATGGCGTTGTCCTTGGTGATCACATCCTGGCTCGGGATTTCGATCACCTGTTCCTTCATATTCACCTGATGGCCGATGCGTTCCATGATTGGAATGAGGAAATGCAGGCCGGGGCTGAGCGTGCGGGTGTATTTGCCGAAATTCTCGACCGTGTATTCGTAGCCTTGCGGAACAATTTTGACGAGCGACCAGATAACGGCGACCGCCAAGCCAACCAGCAGCATCGTTACTATTTCGCCACCGCCTAAAATACCCATTTCAATCTCCTGATTGTAGAGAGCGTGTCGTGCTCAGATGTAGGAAGGATTGGCCGGAATACTAGTGTGGTGTCTCGCAATTGCCTTCTCCTTCCGCGGCTTGGTTGGCTAAGGCAATTGCGAGACTAGAACCACACTAGACTCATAGGTTTACTAGTGTCCTTCAGTCTCCGGAATGCCTTGTAGAATGTGCCGCGAAACAGGAAGGCATCCCGGAGACAGGACACTAGGGACGATGTCGAAAGATAGGGTAAAGAATTAGTTACGTATTGGTGAATAATGATAAGTAATTTCAGGTTGATACAAGTGTGAGTGGAGTATTAAGGCGAAGCTGGGGAAAGTGGGGATGCGGGCAGCGGCCCGCAGGGCGTCAAGTGGCCGCTGTGGCGGGCGTATTGCATCGCGCATGCTCGGCGGAGTTCAAGCCGCAAATCTCGCCAAGTCCCGGTGCAATACGCGAAGTCGCTATTGCACCCTACGGGCCAACGAAACCGGTCGCGGATGGTGAGATCGGCGTTAGGAGGGTAGATTGCAATACGAGCGAACCACTGTAGGGCACAATAGGCGCTTGCCGTAGTGCGCCGGACGAATGCTTCACGGCGGATACGCTCGAAAAGCTGACGTAGTGCGTGTGATTTTATGGGCCAGGTGCAGACTTTGGGCTTTGAGCTCAATTCGAGCCAGCCGCCGTAGTGC
>JBEBJD010000040.1:0-4067 GCA_040080075.1 Hyphomicrobium sp.
GAAATGAGAAAACCCGCTTCCCATTTCTCCTCAAACTCAGCCTCGCCCTTAAACTGCATAAACGAGCCCCAGTTCGTAGGGTCGATGATGTAGGTGTTGCGCACGTGCTCATCGTTCCAAAACATCAAGGCGCGATGGACATGGCCCGACACTTCCAATGTGACAAGGCTGGTTCCCTTGGCCACAGCCACGGCCTCAAGTTCTTCAATGCGGCTTTCCAAATCGCGGCAGCATGAACTCAAGTCATCACCGGCGGCAGCAGGAGTGGCACACAAAGCCAACATCAATGCGACAGCCGGGTACAGTGGCCAATAATGGTGTGCCACTCGTCCCGCCTCTATGCAGCCGCTTTGGAGCATGCCTCGTTTAACTCAGTTTTGCGCGATGCGGGAAAATGTAAGATCGACCCGCACGACGGCGAATCGATCATTGCCGTGGCACCCGTTGTCGCGAGCTTACATCCCGCGGCCCACAGGCCAAACCCCATCAATACCAACGGCACAACGAATAGTGGTTGTACACCATAAGCTGTCTCTTGAAACACGGTCAGCTTAAGGCCCATACCCAAATGCAACATTCCCGAGCACAAAAGCGCGAGCGCCGCTATTTGACGAAGCACTGAGCAAATCATGCGAGAATTCCTTTTTGTTCGGCGGTATTTGTGCGGATTGTTGGTTGCCAGATGCCCAGACTGTTGCGAAAGACGCCGCGCGGGAAACCAGCGATGAAGCTGGAAACGAGGATCGACCAGAAATACAAAGGATACAGCGGCAAGATGGGTATCAGCCCGGCATAGTCGCGCCACTTGCGCCCATCAATCAAAGTGGCGCACAAAAATTGGATCGCAAACAGCATCAAGCCGATTAGTCCCGCCAGCAAAATATCACCAGCCGGTGGCCAGCCACTCTCGCCAAACTTACTGAACATGAGCCCGTACACGGTCGCGCCGGTGACGATCAGTATGGCCGCAATCCAGACGAGATTCGCAACCGAAACCACAACTACCGGTAAATGCCGGGCGCCGCAGATCAGAGCCTGCGGACCATGGTCTGCGAGCGCTTGTCCCAGACCCGAACTCCAGCGCCGCCGTTGACGCCACAGCGCCCGGAACGTTGGAGCCATTTCGACCGAACACGTCCAGGAGTTGTCATAGGCCAAGCGCCAGCCCGCACATTGCATGCGCCAGCTGATGTCAATATCTTCTGCCGCCTTGTCCTCGCGGAAGCCTCCAACCTTACACAAGGCTTCACGGCGGTAAGCGACGAACGCGCCCGAAACAGTCAGCAGTCCGCCCCATACCGTTTCGGCGGCTTTGATGACTGAAATGACCGCTAGATAATCGAGCCGCTGGAAACGGTTAATCAGCCCGGCCTGTGCGATGGGCCAGATTTTGCCGGTGACGCCGCTGAGAATCGGATCATTGAACTTGTGGAGCATCGGCCGCCAGTCGTGCGAGCGCACTTGGGTATCGGCATCGATACATACGACGATCTCGGAGCGCACTGATTGCAGCGCCTCATTCAGCGCGCCCGCCTTGCCGCGGCGCTCGTTGAGTTTCAGCACACGGGTATTGGGCGGAAGCGCCGCGTCTGGCCGCAGCCCTTGGGGCGAACCGTCATCAATAAGGATGATCTCGTCGGGTTGCGGCGTGACGCCAGCCAAGCTTTGCGCACTACGCAATGCGGCCAGCGGCTCGCCATGAAATGGGATCAAGACTGTGTAGCGGCGCGCAGCTTCGCTGTTCGATGGTGCCGGACGGCGGTGTGAGCGGAATACGTACACAAGACTTGTCAGCGTCCACAGAATGCTCATTGCGAACGAGTAGACGATGACGGATTCAAAAATCTCCGCAAACTGACCATCAAAGGCCTGCTGCCACGCCGTCGCTTCGCGACTGAGGATGTTCAAGTAGCTTTCAAGAAACGGGTTCATTGTCAGAACACCTGCGCGTATATCTTCAGGAACTCATCAATCGAACTATGCACCACCGCGTCGTGCGGATAGGTCTTCTTCAAGGCTTCAATTCGGGTGCTGGCGGAGTCGGGCAGGCCATTGAGCGCTTCCAGGCTTGCTCTCGTGATTTCGGCTTCAGGATGAGATTTTTGTTCACCCTCAAGACGTCCCAGGGCAGCTTCGATCAATTCGGGTGAGGCAGCCGAACGGCACCATCTTAAGAACGAAAGCCACCAGCGCTGCTTGGCAATCGCGTCAGAAGGCATCTTCAACGGCACAGCCTCATCGGCTCGTGTCACCGAAACTCGGGCAATGGTCTGATTGTCGAATTTTGGGGCCGCAAAGCTGCTGTTTGAGAAACTCAGATAAGCGTTGAAACCTGCCTCGCCTGCGAGCGACAACGAGGTTTCATTGAACTCGCCGTATGGCCAGGTGAGAATGTTGGGCCCAGTTGCGCCGAACATCAAAAGCTGTTGGCGCGACTTGACAAGGTCGGTGTAGATACGGCGCTGCCACTCAGCATTCGTTTCTTGCCGCTCCCGATCCTTGAGCCAAAGCGGCGTCGTCATCGCCGGCCCCGACTCCTTCTCGTCTTCGTCCTCGGGTCCGTAGAAGTGCAGGTTGTGAGTGTGCGACAGCATTTCCACTTTCCCGCTCGCGATCAAATCGCGGACCTGGGCTGCCGTCAGGATTACGTCGCTCGCTTCATAGTCTACCAAGGTCTCGCCAATCGCCTGATCTTTGACAAGGCTTGTGATGAGTGAAATCGAATAAGGGAAACCGGCCTTCAAAGCGCGCGGATGAAACTGTTCCAGAATTGACGCCGAGCCGTCGTCAATGGTCAAGGTAACGGGGCGCTTGGGCAATATCGTTGGGTCTTCAGAGATCATGTAGGCTTCGAGTTGCGAAGTTGAAACGCCGCTGAACCCTGATTGCTTCAGGAAGCCCATCAGGTCGTCCAAGTACGCCGTCGAATTGATCCAGACGGTCTTGCCTGAACCATAGTCGCCCTTTGCAAAGCGATGAAACGCCAGAACGGGAACGACCTTGTCGGTGTCGTCGAGCACGCCCGAACGATAAAGCTCGGCAAGGCAGACAAGCGCCCACACGCTGGCGTCTTCGGCGAACTCTGCGGGCTCCAGGCGTTGACCCGCCCGCTTGACGGGCGGCGAAGGTGGATCAAGGACGATGTCGTTGGCGGTTTCAATGACCGGAGCTCCGGCCTCCGCCCACTTGGCGCCGATACGGCCAAGTCCGGCAAATTTCTCTTCCGTCCATGCCTGGTGCAGATACCAGGTGTTGCCGGCGAGCCGGTAAGCGCTGAGTTCGCCCACGCCTTCCAGAATATCTTTCTCGTCGCCGTTGAGGTCAAAGGTCGGCCAGAACGCTGTCCTGCCCGCAAGCCAGAATGGCCCGCCGCGCATCACTTGTTTGGTCCAGTCCGGCGTCTCATTCCAATCCGCCCAGTAGATCATCGGCTGCAGGAAATCGAGACCTGCGTTGCCTAGCCGGCGATAACTCTGCGACACCTCTTTGAATTGCCACGGGAGCACGAACGCGCCCCATTTCAGCGCCGGCTTCTGTTGCCTGAACGAGGCTGTGAGGTCTGTGATCCAGTTGGCAATTGTTTCAGCGCGAAGATCATCCCAGATCGCACGCTCAAGCGGTTTCGCCATGAGTTCTGGGGTCCAGGACTGGCCCGTCAACACCGTGAAGCGCTCCGCCAAGGGACCTTTGCCGCCATCGGTACGCGCGTTATAGCGAATCCAATCGAGGGCCACGCCGTCGAAGGGATAAGCCGACACCAGTTTGCGGATCAGAGTTTCCTGGCGGGCGCGAACGGCGGGAATGGCCGGATCAACAAAAGCCTCTTTATCTTTGCCAGTATAAACATGGTCAGGGAAATCGTGCGCCATGGTGGCGTCTTGAAAAACGGGGTACCAGGCGAAGACTTCAATGCCGAGTGTTCGCGCCCTGTCCAACAACTCAACGAGCCAATCGGAATTCTCCCAACCCTCGGCCGTCTTCTCACCCGGCAGACTGACCAGCAGTTCGCCCGACTGCAGCGTGCGCTTGGTGCGCGCACTGACAAAGCCGTTCTCATCTTGCTTGAC
>JBEBJD010000305.1:0-17814 GCA_040080075.1 Hyphomicrobium sp.
GGACAGAACCAGGGCGGCTTCGCGCAGCAGCCGCTAAGCCCTGGACAATTTCCGCCCCAATTTCCCGCGTCACAGCCGATGGCGCGCCCCCCTGGGCCGCCGCAGTCAGCTCCGTGGGCGGAACACGGCGGACCTCCGGCGCCGCGGGGCCCGCATTACGACGACGCGATGGCCCGGCTCGATGCAAGGCGCCCTCAGCAACCGCCTGGATCGGCTCAGCCAACGGCGCCCGCACCCCATCGCCGCCCTCCAAACACCACAACGGTACAGGCCGGGCAACTGGTCGAAAACATTCCGCGCAAAATGCGCGCCTTCATTCCCGTGATCGTGGAAGCGCGGATTGCGCGCGCCGAGGTCAAGGCGATTGCCGACGGCCTGCAGGGTGACGGGGCAGTTTTCCGCCATGAAGTCACCGTCACCAAGGCCATGTCGGTGCGTCTCAGAGCTCCCGATGGCGGCTTCTATATCGAGACTGCCTCACCCGAGACGCAGTGGATCGAAAACGTGCTGGGGTTGATGTCGAACGACTATGCCAGCTGGCGCTGGTCGGTTACGCCCCAAGAACGAGGCAAGCGAAAGCTGCAACTCGTGATATCGGCACGCACGGTGGGGACCGACGGTTTGACTGCAGAAACCGCCCTGCCCGATCAGATCATAGATGTTGCAATTGGCATCAACGTCACGCGCACGCTTATCAAGTGGGGCACGTGGTTAGGGGCGGCCGTCGCGGGTGGGCTGCTATCGCACTTTGGTGATACCATTTTCGAATTTGGCAAGGCTCTGATTGCCGGCGCTACGTAACACGAAATCAGATGCACTCAAGGATGGGAGCCAGCACGGTTAAGTGCTGGCTCCCAATTATAGTCTATCGACACGGCCTGACCGCCAACGGTTTCAAGCAGGGAAACGCGCGCCAATATCTCGGAACGACGTTTTGATGCGGCGCACCGTGCCCGTGCGTGACCGCATAACAACGGTTTCTGTTTCCGCAAAATCGCCTCTGAAGCGCACGCCATCGAGAAGCGATCCGTCGGTTACGCCTGTGGCAGAAAACATGACATCCGCCGAGGCCATGTCTTCCAACCGGAAGATGCGGTTAATGTCGGATATGCCCATGGCGGCGGCGCGCTCGACCTCCTCCTTGTTCGAGGGCCTCAGGCGTCCTTGAATCTGACCGCCGATGCAGCGTAATGCGGCTGCGGCCAGCACGCCTTCCGGGGCGCCGCCAGAACCCAGGTAGATATCAATGCCGGTCTCTTGAGCATCCGTGGTCCAGATCACGCCCGCAATATCGCCATCGGGGATCAAGCGCACGGCGGCACCAGCGTCACGCACGGCCTTGATGATGTCGGCATGGCGCGGCCGGTCGAGAACACAAGCGGTAATTTCCGACACGGGAACGCCCTTGGCCTTGGCCAGCGCGCGGATGTTATCGCCATGGCCTTGATCGAGATGCACGATCCCATCGGGATAGCCCGGCCCAATGGCAATTTTGTCCATGTACATATCGGGTGCATGGAGCAGTCCGCCGCGTTCCGAGATGGCAAGCACGGCCAAGGCGTTGGGCATAGACTTGGCGCAGATCGTTGTGCCCTCTAACGGATCAACAGCGATATCAACTGCCGGCCCCCTGCCAGAACCAACCTTTTCGCCGATGTAAAGCATCGGCGCCTCGTCCATTTCGCCTTCGCCGATGACGACCGTGCCTTCGATCGCAAGACTGGCGAGTTCGCGGCGCATGGCGTCAACAGCGGCCTTGTCGGCTGCCTTTTCGTTGCCCCGTCCCCTCAAGCGTGCAGCCGCAATGGCCGCGGCTTCGGTCACCCGCGCCACTTCCAAGACTAGCACGCGGTCGAGCCCGGCCGTCCGGTCCTCGCTCATGGCATTCCCTCCGTCAGCTTCCCCTGCCCCGGAATGGGGCAAAGGAATAAATCCCTCAAAAACTTTCAATTCTGATCATTTGCGGGCGCTCCGCGACCTTGCCATCGGCTTCGATTGCGTCGAGAGCCTTGCGAATGTTTTCTTCCGTTGTCTCGTGTGTAATGAGGATAACTGGAGCCGCGGACTCGGAAGATGGCCGTGCATCGCTGGCCTGAGCGGGCTGATGGCGGCGCTGAACGATGCTCTCAAGTGACACATTGCGATCGCCCATGCGTTTGGTGATGGCGGCCATCGCGCCCGGCCTATCGAGCACCGAGAGACGCACGTAATAGCCACCATGGTGCGTTCCGATCTTGGCTCGCTTGTAGGGTGTCAACTGAGCGACCGGCCGCAAGAAAGGAGGCAGCACAAGCCCGCGCGCCACGTCGATAATATCGCTCGCAACTGCCGAGGCCGTTGGCAAGGCACCAGCACCGGGTCCGACAAGCAGCAGCGATCCGGAAAAATCACCCTCGATGGCGACACAATTAGTAACGCCTGAAACGCGCGCGATCGTCGACTCTTCAGGCACCATGGTCGGATGCACGCGAGCTTCGATGCCCGTGGGAGTGCGTTCGGCAATACCCAAGAGCTTGATGCGATAGCCGAGACTTGCTGCGGCCTCGATATCGGCTGCCGTGATGGTCTGAATGCCCTCCACGTGAAGCTGATCGAATGCCACCCGCGTTCCAAACGCCAGCGTGGTCAGCAATGATAATTTGTGTGCGGCGTCAAACCCGCCGATGTCGAATGTCGGATCTGCTTCGGCATAGCCCTTCGCCTGGGCATCCTTCAGCACTTCAGCAAAAGGCAACTTTTCGTCCTGCATGCGCGTCAGCATGTAATTGCAGGTACCGTTTAAGATGCCATAGACGCGACGCACTTCATTCGCCGCCAATGCCTCGCGCAGCGTCTTGATGACGGGAATGCCGCCCGCCACCGCCGCCTCGAAATTCAATGCGACGCCGTTTTTCTCGGCGATTTTTGCCAACTCAATGCCATGCTTGGCGAGAAGCGCCTTATTGGCTGTCACGACGTGCTTGCGCGCCTTGAGGGCCGCCTCGACTGCCTCGCGCGCCACGCCTTCGTCGCCGCCTATCAATTCGACGAAGCAGGAAATCGACGGGTCGGCGGCAAGCTCCACCGCACTATCAAACCAGCGCACCCCCTCGAGCGACGCACCGCGCGCTTTGCCTCTCGTGCGGGCGCAAACGCCAGCGACTTTGATTTCGCGCTGCAGTGTTTCGCTTAGGCGGGGACCGTGCGCCTCGAGCAGTTGCAGGAGGCCGGCGCCTACCGTTCCAAGACCGGCAATGCCAATTGTCAAAGGCTCATTCATGGGGGCAATGGGGGCTTTTGGTTAGGGGTCACTTCAATGCGGGCGTGCCATCGTCAAGGGGTGGAACTAACTTTCCTGGGCTTGGGCGCCTTCTTATGCCCCGTTTGCGGAGCCTCTGCGAGAAACTTCTTAACCGAACGGGCGGCTTGCCGGATCCTGTGTTCGTTTTCGACCAGTGCAATGCGCACGTAGCCTTCCCCCATCTCGCCAAATCCCAACCCCGGAGAAACGGCGAGGTCAGCTTTTTCGATCAGGAGCTTGGCGAACTCCACTGACCCACCTTCGCGGAATGGCTCAGGAATGGGGCACCAAGCAAACATGGTGGCGGGCGGAGGCGGAATGATCCAGCCTGCGCGCTCGAAACTTTCGACCAGGCAATCGCGACGGGACTTGTAGACTTGGCGGATTTCGTCGACGCAGTCCTGCGGACCGTTGAGCGCCGCTGCGGCTGCGACCTGGATTGGTGTGAAGGCGCCATAGTCGAGATAGGATTTGACACGGGCCAGCGCACCGATCAGCCGTTCGTTGCCAACGGCAAACCCCATACGCCAGCCGGGCATGTTGTAAGTTTTGGACAGCGACGTAAATTCGACGGTGATGTCCATGGCGCCCGGCACCTGCAGAACCGAGGGCGGCGGATTGCCATCGAAGTAAAGCTCGGCATAGGCGATGTCCGACAAGATGATCAGGTTGAGTTTCTTGGCAAGAGCCACGGCCTCTTTGTAGAAATCGAGGTCGGCGACCATGGCCGTTGGGTTAGAGGGATACGACAAAATCATCGCTAGGGGCTTCGGGATCGAGTGCTTCACGGCATGCTCGACAGCGCGCAGAAACTCATCGCCCGTGCCGGCCGGAACATGGCGCATATTGGCGCCAGCAATAATGAAACCAAATTCGTGAATGGGATAAGTCGGATTGGGCACGATAATCACATCGCCGGGCGCGGTGATCGCCTGGGCCATGTTGGCAAAGCCCTCCTTCGAGCCCAGCGTCGCCACAACCTGCGTGTCGGGATCAAGCTTCACGCCGAAACGGCGGTCATAGTAAGCGGCTTGCGCTTTACGCAGCCCAGGTATGCCCTTTGAGGCGGAATAGCGATGCGTGCGCGGCTTGTGGAGCGTCTCGACGAGCTTGTCGACAATGTGAGCGGGCGCAGGCATATCTGGGTTGCCCATGCCAAGATCGATGATATCGGCGCCGCGTGCACGCGCTTGAGCCTTTAGCCGGTTGACCTCGGCAAAGACATAAGGCGGCAAACGCTTGATGCGATGGAATTCTTCGCTCACGGTCTCTCTCTTCAGGCATGTACTGGGATCGCGCGCCCAGTGGGGTTATTGGCGTGGGAGCCCATGCGTTCCGCAGCATCGACTCATAGGCTCCATTGTGAGGGCTGTTTAACTGCCCGCGGCTCCCCCCGTCCAGAGGGTTGGGCGTCGCTCTGGCAAAGTTGGGCTCTGGCAAAGTTGGGACCTTCACAAGGCCAATGGTTAGTGGCCACCCCGCCGCAGGGCGACCCGCCGCACCCGGATTTCAGACCTGTGAGGTGCAGTGCAACAAGAAAGCCGTTAAGCGTTGTGAAGCTCGCTAGTGGCCCGTCGCGCCAAAATCGCATCATGGCCCCAACCCGTTCCGAATTTGGCGCAACATAAGGGCCACTTGCAACATCATGGGCTTAGTGTGGCGTTCATCGCGCCATAGTTGACACCAGCCTTGCCGCACCATTGGTCAACTATGGCGCGACGCCACACTAGTGTGGTGGCTCGCAATTGCCTTATCCTTTCGCGGCTTGGACAATCGAGACAATTGCGAGACAAGAACCACACTAGAATCTTTAGGGTTTCTAGTGTCCTGACTCCAAAATGCCTTCCTGTTCCGCCGCATTTTCTACAAGGCATTCAGGAGACAGGACACTAACAGCCAAAATATACTCCTGGTGACCAGACTTAACGAACCCTCTGGGTTGCCGAGGGGTTATGATGCGTTACAGTGATCGTTGCAGTTTAATGCCCATTTCCGCACAAAGAGCCCAATGACCCAGAAGACAAATCCTCCGCCACCCTTGCTGATCGGCAATCCCGAAGAGTTCGCGCGCAATATGCTGCGCCTCCTCGAGGAAGGCGGCAAGGCCATGAACAGCCTTATGGACCGCCCTGATTCCAAGGTAAGTCCTTTTTCAGCGGCCAGTGAGATGACGCAAGCCACCAACACAATTAGCGAGATCGCTGGTTTGTGGTTGTCCCATCCTGATCGTGTCGCAAAAGCCCAAGGCGATCTCATCGTCGCCTATGCCGAACTGTGGAACAATACGCTGCGCAAGATGATGGGCGAACCAGTCGAGCCGGTGATTGAACCCGAGCCCAGCGACAACCGCTTTAAGGATCCCGACTGGTCAGAAAATCCCTATTTCGATTTCTGGAAGCAGGCCTATCTGATGACGACACAGTGGTCGGAGCGGATGCTCGCAGGCACTGAGGGCCTTGATGCAGATGCCCGCAAACGCGCGGAATTCTATTTCCGACAAGTCTCAAGCGCCATGTCCCCTTCAAACTTCCCCATGCTCAACCCGGAAGTCGTGCGCGCAACGATTGCAAGCAATGGCTCCAATCTGGTCGATGGAATGACCATGCTCGTTAACGACATGGAAAAATCGGGAGACCTTTTGAAGGTCAGTCAGACCGACACAAAGGCCTTCGAAGTCGGCCGCAACCTCGCCACCACGCCCGGCAAAGTCGTTTTCCAGAACGAGCTGTTGCAGCTTATTCAGTATACACCCACGACCGACAAGGTGCGCGAAACTCCGCTGCTGATCGTGCCTCCGTGGATCAACAAATACTATGTCCTCGACCTCACACCAGCCAAGAGTCTTATCAAGTTTGCGGTGGACCAGGGCTTCACGGTGTTCGTGGTTTCGTGGGTCAACCCGGACGCTAACCTCGCCGCAAAAACCTTCGAAGACTATATGCTTGAGGGCCTGCTGAGGGCCGTCGGCGCCGTCCGCAAGGAGACTGGCACTGACCAGATCAATGTCACAGGGTATTGCGTTGGCGGTACTTTGCTCGCTTGCACGCTTGCCTATTTAGCCGCGCGCGGTGAAGAGCCGTTCAAGTCGGTCACCTTCTTGACCACTCAGGTCGATTTCTCGGAAGCTGGCGATCTTCTGCTGTTCACCAGTAATGAGCAGCTCAGGAACCTCGATGAAATGATGAAGGAACGCGGCTATCTCGATGGCTCGCGCATGGCGAACGTCTTCAATATTATGCGTTCGCGCGATTTGATCTGGCCCTACATCGTTTCGAACTACATGCTGGGCAAGAAGCCGTTCCCGTTCGATCTGCTCTATTGGAATCAGGATTCGACGCGCATGTGCGCGGCCAATCATGCGTTCTATTTGCGCGAGTTTTATAATGAGAACCGGTTTGCCAAGGGCGAGATGATGCTGGGCGGAGTCGAACTCGACCTGTCAAAAATCAAGTTGCCTGTTTTCCACCTGGCAACCAAGGAAGATCACATCGCGCCCGCAAAATCGGTCTTCATTGGTTCAAAGCTGCTGGGCGGCAATGTCGAATTTGTTCTGGCCGGAAGCGGGCATATTGCCGGCGTCGTTAACCCGCCGGACAAGATTAAGTATCAATACTGGACAGGCGGCAAGAACCGTTCGGGCTCGCTCGACGATTGGATCGCATCCGCGAAGCCCGTACCAGGCTCGTGGTGGCCGTACTGGGCCAAATGGCTAACGGCTCAATCGGGAAATTGGACGATCCCGCGTGAACCGGGAGAAACGCTGGGCGTTATCGAAGATGCACCTGGCAGCTACGTGCGCGCGAAGTCGTAGCGGGGCGGCAGAGCCCTTGTCCGTTGCGACCAACTGAGTGGAGGACGTTGCATGTCCACTCCTTTGGCCGTGCGGCGCACCTGCTCTTCAAGGCTAATTCACATTATTTCAGCTTCGCGTGGCGAATGCCGCGTTGGCTACGCAGCCACCCTATGTCTATTCTCAGATTGATCCGTCCATTTCAATTTTCATAATATTTCTGACCTCCTCAAAACCAATTGATAACGATCTTTTGCGGAACACCCAATCTGACTAACACCCACCCTGAAATTGAAAGTAATTTTTAAGTTGCTCCGCCATAGTCTGACCGGATGGCTTCCCCCCTCTATCGAGTTTGCAATGCGCACGCCGGACCCAGTGTCACCAAGCCCATTTTCCCTGACGGAATGGAAAAATGATTGCCGTGGCACGACGGCTATAACGTTTGGGCTGGCTGTACTGCCGCTGCTATTTGCTATAGGCCTTGCTGTCGACTCAGCAAGGGCCCACCGCACCTCTGGTCAGGTGAGTGCTGCTCTCGACGTGGCCGCACTCGCAGCAGCCAAGGCCTTGCGCTTGCAAGGGCTGAACGACACCCAGCTTATAGAAATCGCCAAAAATTATTTTAATGCAAACCTCGAGACTCAAGGCATTCATGGGGCTTCGCTGGGCGAACTCAACATGACAGCCGATCATGCAACAAGCGCCATAACACTGCGCGTAGCAGCAGCGCTGCCAACTACGATTGGCAAGCTTATGAGTTATGACCGCTTCGACATGCCACTCCAATCGACCGCCATCTTTGATTCTAAAGACGTTGAGCTGTCGGTCATGCTTGACGTTAGCGGCTCGATGGGTGGCGGCAAAATCTCCGATCTTAAAAATGCAGCCAAAGAACTCACGAAAATGGTTCTCGCGGCAAACGCCGGCGGCGCCAAGAATAAAATTGGCATTGCTCCGTTTTCAACGGCCGTCAACGCTGGATCTTATTCGTCCCCTGCCAAAGGCGGCGGCGCCGATAAAAACACGTGCGTCACCGAACGGCCTGGAAAATTTGCGTTTACCGACGAACACCCAGGCAAGGGACCCATGGGGAAAAAGTCCGGTTGGTGCCCAGTAGTAAGCGTGACCCCACTTACAGACAACGTCAACACGCTTGAAAACACTATTGACACCATGCAAGCGGAGGGTGGCACCGCAGGCCACCTCGGCATAGCCTGGGCCTGGTACGTCATTTCGCCAGACTGGGCCAATTTCTGGCCACCTGAAAGCGCGCCCAAGGCTTACGGCGACCCCAACACATCGAAGACCGCCATCCTCATGACGGACGGAATGTTCAACCGGGAATACGAGACAGGAAACGGAAAATCTATCGACCAGGCCAGCAAACTTTGTGATGGCATGAAAGCGGCCGGCATCACAGTTTACACGGTCGGATTTGAGGCGCCGCCCGAAGTCCTTCCTTTGCTCCAGCAATGTGCCTCGTCACCAACCCACTTTTTTGACGCCCGGAACGGCGAGGAACTTATGTCCACATTCAAGGACATTGCCAATCGCCTGACCTCGCTTCGCCTGTCCGGCTGAGCTCTCCAACCTAACCTCGCCCCTGAGCTGCCAGGCGCAGCACGATTGCGGCTGCAGCCAGGCTCGGACTTCGATCGGGTGGCTGCATCCGCCTGGGGATAGCGTCCAATCCTGCCAGCTGGGCTGCCCGCTCTGGCGTTTGCGAAAATAGTGGAGCCAAAGCGGCGGCCAAATTCTTAGCCGTGCACGCCTCCTGATGGAACTCGGGATAAATATTGTGGCCAGCTATCAGATTGGGCAGCACAACCGAGGGCAGCTTGAGTGCGCGCCGCAGTACGGGTGCAGCAATAGGATCAACTCTATAGCCAACAACTGACGGCACCCGGCACAAGGCCAGTTCCAGCGTCACCGTACCTGATGCAGCAAGCGCTGCCGTCGCCAGGCGGAAGCTCGCAAATTTTTCGTCCTCGCCTTCCACCAAATGCGGCTTGACCGGCCATTTTTCTAGTCCTTTTACGACGCGTGCACGCGCCGATGCCACAACAGGAACAATGACCTCCGGCTTAAGTCCACTGGCGCGCAACTGCGCAAGTACCTCGCCAAACGGCCCAATCAGACGGCCGATCTCGGACGCCCGGCTACCGGGTAGCACGACCAGCACGGGGCGCGCGGGATCAAGCCCCAGCTTTGCGCTGAGAGGCTTGGTATCAATGGCGCGCATTGCTTCAAGGCGCTCAATCAAGGGATGACCGACGTAAGTGCAAGCAGGGCCACCAAGCCGTTCGTGCGCGGCCGGTTCAAACGGCAGCAGCGCCAGCACGTGATCGATATAGGAACGCATTTTGGTGGCACGCCCCGGCCGCCATGCCCAAACGCTGGGCGATACGTAATCGATGATGGGGATATCGGGCCTTCGCTTGCGAATTCTCTTGGCTATCGGATGGGTGAATTCCGGCGCGTCGATGATGATCACCGCATCCGGTCCGGCCGCAATTGCAGCGGCGACTGTATCATGTACGCGCCGGACGAGGCGGGGCAAGTGCACCAAGATCGACAGTGGCCCCATAACAGCCACCTCATGCAGTGGAAATAATGACGTGAGCCCCTGCCGCTCCATTCCCGCACCACCGACACCCGAAAACAGCGCGTGCCCACCCGTCAATTGCGTCAGCGCTGCCATTAATTTTTCACCCAGCGCATCTCCGGAATGCTCACCGGCAACAATGAAGAGTTTGGGGGCCCGGATACGGCCCGGCTCGCTTTGGGACAGCCCATTCATGGCGATCCCCTTGTATTTGAAATACCGCGAGCAAGAAATACATCGCGGTCGTTTGCGCGCTCCAGGACCGCCGCAGTAAGCGATGGGGCGGCCGACGTTTCCAGAATGACGATACCGCGCAGTCCAGCTGCCACCAACGCATCGATAACGCCGGTGTCGAGGTCGCGGGCAGAACTCAAGACCGCAAGCCCTGTCCGGCGCCGCGCGCGCGCATCACCCCACTGCCGCAAACCTCCGGCCCGTGTTAGCATCGGCACAATGCCTTCTCCGGCCTCGACGGTCAGCACATAGCGCCGCGCCACTACAACAGCACGGCCGGCACCAACCGCATCTAGGCTATCCAGGACGCCCGCTGCCTTTTCCGCATCGACAAGCGCACTCCGGTACATCTTAGTCCGGCCCAACTGCTGTAAACTCAGGTGTATGGGGCGAAGTCGCCTGTTGGGCTTTCCGGCATGGCGATCCTTGGCACCGTAGACGAAGATGCCCAGGCGATTGGCCAGTTCCATCGTTTGTTTGCGGTCGGCGGCAATCACTTGCCCCTCGAGAACGGCTATGCCTGCCAGCCCGGCAGCCGCAGCACGGCGAACCGTTTCTGGACCGATGGCGGGCATATCGATACGCAGTTCCTGTCCTGGTTTGGGCCGCTTGACCAGCACGCCGGCGCGAAGTGTTCCCATCTCACGCCGCCGGGCCGTGACCCGATCGAGCATAGCATCCGTACCTTCGGCGGCCTCAATGGCTTCAATCCGGCCGTTGGTGATGACCACGGCCTGGCCTACATCATGGGGGCCCAGTTCACGCACCGTATCAAATCCCAGCGCAATCAGGTTCTGCTCAGTGTCATCGGGAGTGATGGTGCCGAGCGGGCCATCGCCAATGACGAGTTCCGGGGCGGCAGCCCCAGCGCCGATCACATGCAGGCCCTTGTTCTCGAAAAATTTTAAAACTGCGCGCAGCACACCGTCGTCGCCGCCCGAAGCAAAAATTTTCAGGATATGGGCCGTTGCCAAAAAGAAGCCGAGGTCAGGCCTGACCTTGAGTGGGTCAGGCCGCTTGACCTTGCCGACAATTACGAGGTCCTGACTGCCCGCCTGCTTGAAGGCGCTAAGGATGGCACCGACCTGTCCCCACTTGACGCGTGTCACCGCGAAAGGTTCGAAGTCCGCGTCGGCTTCGCCCTCAAGAGCGACGATATGAACAGGCTGCCCGCGCGCATGCGCACAATGGGCTATCTCAAGCGGTAACCCTCCTCCGCCGGCAAGTATTCCAATGCGGCGCGGAGGGGGAGCCGGCATGTCAGACTCAGACGCTGGACGCGTCGCGTGGCGTGCAAATCGAGCGCTTGCCGCCGGCGCGAATGAACTCGACGATTTCGGCCACGATGGTGTGATCCTTGAATTCCAGTGCCACGTCTTCAACGCGCTCCATCAGCGTACCTTCAGCAGCAAACATGGCGCGATAGGCGCGGCGCAGATCGTGGATGTCGGCCCGAGAGAAGCCGCGCCGCTGCAAACCCACAATATTCAATCCTGACAAATAGGCCCGGTTTCCCAGCGCCATACCATAGGGGATCAAATCGTGTTCAAGACCGGACATGCCGCCCAAAAACGAATGCGCGCCGATGCGTGCGAATTGTATGGCGGCCGCCCCGCCGCCAAGAATAACGTAGTCGCCGACAGAACAATGGCCCGCGAGCATGACGTTATTTGAAAAGATGACGTGATTGCCGACCCGGCAGTCGTGTCCGATATGGCTGTTGGCGAGAAACGCGCAATGATCGCCAACCGAGGTGATCATGCCGCCGCCCTCGGTGCCGGGGTTAATCGTCACGCCTTCGCGGATCAAACAATCCGTGCCGATGCTGAGGGTCGACGGTTCGCCCTTATACTTCAGATCCTGCGGCTGATGACCGATCGAGGCGAATGGAAAAATGCGCGTGCGCGCACCAATCGTGGTACGTCCTGCAACTGCGGCATGGCTGACAAGCTCGACGCCGTCGCCCAGCTCCACCTCGGCCCCAACCGTGCAGAACGGTCCGATCTTGCAGCCGTCGCCCAGCTTCGCACCATCTTCAACGATGGCAGTCGGATGCACGGTCATGATGATCTGCTTTGGTCAGCTGTTCTTGGTTGCGAAGGCACGTGCGTCGGCAGTATCGGCCAGCATAGCGCTGATCTCGGCCTCGGCAACAACTTGGCCGTTGACCCGCGCTTCTCCATAGAAGCGCCACACCCGGCCGCGGTTCCTGATTTTTCGCACATGATAATGCAGCTGATCTCCGGGTCCGACAGGCCGGCGGAATTTGGCCTTGTCGATCCCCATGAAATACACGAGTTCGGTTTTATAGTCTTCGCCTAAGCTGTTGACACACAGTGCCCCTGCCGTCTGGGCTAAGCCCTCAATTATGAGTACGCCCGGCATAACAGGAAACTGCGGAAAGTGGCCTTGAAAAAAGGGCTCGTTAATGGTGACATTCTTGACACCAACACAGCTCCGGTCGCCATCCATGTCATACATCCGGTCCAACAAAAGGAACGGATAGCGGTGCGGGAGCAACTTCATGATGCGGCCGATATCGGCTGTGCCCATCACTTTGGTCCCGAGTTCTTTCTTGATTGTCGCGTCGTCCATGTCGCCCAAGCTCTTTTAAGTCCCGCAAGTTCACGTTCTTAGACCGGATCAACCACAATTGGCCAGCCAAGTTAGGCTTTGTCATCTTCAGATCGAACACGGCCATGCTTTGCGGCAAGCCGTGTCAACGTCGCGTTTTCGCGCGCAAACTGTTTGAAAGGCCGCGCGGGCGTACCGCACACAACGGCTCCAGCCGCAATATCCTCGATCACATGTGTGCTGCCGGCAATCTGAGCACCGCTGCCAACCTTGATGTGGCCGGCAACACCCGATTGGCCGCCCATGACCACAAAGTCACCTAGTTCCGCAGACCCAGCAATTCCCGTCTGTCCGACGATAACGCAGTGCCGTCCCATGACGACGTTGTGCCCTATTTGCACAAGATTATCAATTTTTGTGCCTTCGCCGATCACGGTATCCTTAAGGGCGCCCCGGTCAATCGCCGAATTGGCGCCTATTTCGACGTTGTTTTGGATGATGACGCGCCCAACCTGCGGCACCTTAATGTGCCCATCCCGGCCCATAGCAAAACCAAAACCATCCTGCCCAATGCGCACACCAGGATGAATGATGACCCCATCGCCGACCAGGGCATGAACAACGCTGGCGCAGGCCCCGACGTAGCAATTACGCCCAATGGTCACGCGGAAACCGATCACTGCACCCGCCGCAATGCGGCTGCCGCTCCCGATGCTGGCCTCCGGACCGATAATGGCGCCGGATTCAATAATAGCCCCTTCCTCAATCTTAGCACTGGGGTCGACGGCAAATTTTCCCTCGCTTCCCGCTGCCTTAGACCAAAGCGCCTCGGGGTAGAATAGTTGCAGCGCCAGGGCAAAGCCGCGGTACGTGGCCTTAGTCAGGATCGCATGTGTTGCAGGAGGGGTGCGATCGGCAAACTGGGGCGCGACCAGGCACCCTCCTGCACGCGTAACCGCAAGCTGGTCCAAGTATTTACGGTTGTCGAAAAAGGTCAGATCGTCAGGTCCAGCGTCGGACAATGCCTTGAGGCCCGAAAGCAGGCGCGAACCATCGGTGCCGGGTGCCAATTCACCCCCGGCTGCCTGCGCTATTTTCTCAAGAGAAAATGGCCCGGCCTTGATAAAAAATCCCGGATGCTGCATGCGCCGCAACGTCTCCCGTGCAGGTCACATGACCCTTATTCGTTGTTGCGAGACTCATATCCGAGTTGGTACCGCCGCTGCAACACCCACCAGGACTAGTGGCCCGTCGCGTCAAAATCGCATCATGGCCCCAACCCGTTCCGAATTTGGCGCAACATAAGGGCCACTAGCAACATCATGGGCTTCGTGTGGCGTTCATCGCGCCATAGTTGACACCAGCCTTGCCGCACCATTGGTCAACTATGGCGCGACGCCACACGAGCCGGCCAGAAATTGACCCGGGGAGCGCGCAGCCAAAGAAAACCAATCCGGCGTGGGGCCGGCGCCGCTATCGCGCCGGGTATACTGATGGGAACAGAATACTAAACGGAAAAGGGGAGCAACGCGCTCCCCTTCTCAAACCTTCACAACAAGCCTCGTCAGCCCGCCCCGGCACACAAGGCGGACATTAGAATTTGGTCGACGCACCGAACCGGAAGAACTGCTCTTCGTCATACTTTTCCTTGGTGAGAACCTTAGAGAAATCGACGCGCAGCGGACCGACCGGCGAGGCCCAAAGGATACTGGCACCGACCGCCGAGCGCACCGTGTTTTCATCTGCAAGAATAAAGTTAGGCCGCTTTTTTGAAGCCTGCTCAGCTGAAAGCTCTTGCGCAAGTTCGTTGGCATCAAACAACGAACCTGCATCAGCATAGACAGCGCCGCTGATGCCCAGATCGTCAGGAATGAATGGGAATGGGAAGCGCACTTCCGCCGTTGCCGCCCAGTAAGTCTGACCACCCAGCGCGTCACCCGTCTTCAAGTCGCGCGGACCGAAACCACCGCGATCGAAGCCACGGATCGTTTCGCCACCACGATAGAAGAGGTCTGTCAGACGGACACTATCGTCACCCCAGCTCTCAATGTGACCACCAACGACGCGGCTGACGAACGTAATCTTTTCAGCGATGGGATAGTAGGCGCGGCCTTCGCCGTTGACGCGAACGTACTGCACGTCGCCACCAAGACCGGCGAAATCACTGGCGAGTTGGAAATAATAGCCGCTGGTCGGATTGTTCGGATGATTGCGCTTGTCATACGTCAGAGCCATGTTGACGGCTGACGTATCCGCCGACGACCCGTTACGAGCCAGCTCCTCTGTGACCAGCCGCGACACAAAGCGCGAATCAACCTCGTAGATGTCGCTGTGATCAAAAGTATACGCCGTCTGCATCCACAGATTTTCTGTCAGTGGGAAGCCCATACGAACGCTGGCACCAGTACGGCGGCTCGCATAACCTGCTTCCTCAGTCTGATCGATGTCCTTGTGGAACACGTCAAAACCAGCGGCAATGTTACGATCGAGGAAGCGCGGCTCGGTGAACGAGAGGTCGACCTGAAGACGCTCAACTGAGCCAGCAAGCTTCAAGCGTAGGAACTGACCATTGCCCAGTAAGTTGCGTTCCGTGATGCTGACGTCGCCGATGACGCCTTCTGCAGTCGAGTAACCTGCACCGAACGACAGCTCGCCCGTCGACTGTTCGACCAGTTCGACATCCAAGATCACGCGGTCCGGCGCGGAGCCAGGACGGCGTTTGATATCAACATTCTTAAAGAAGCCTAGGCCCTGCAACCGCTTCTTGGCGCGATCCACCAGAAGGGGGTTGAAGGCATCGCCCTCGGCCAAGCGGAATTCGCGGCGGATCACATAATCCTTGGTGCGCTCATTGCCTGCCACGTTGATGCGTTCAATGTAAACGCGCGGGCCTTCGTCGACGATGTAAGCGATCGAGATCGTGCGCGAGGCGGCATCAGGTGTCATCCGCGGGCGCACCCGGGCGAAGGCAAAACCCAGCTCAGATGTCTCGAGCGTCAGCTTTTCCGATGTCTTGTCTACGTCAGCGCCGTTAAAAGTATCGCCCTGATCGGTCAGAATGTAGCCGTTCAGCGAATTCGGATTGAAACCGGGCAGCTGGCTCTCAACCGTCACAGGACCGAAGGTGTAGAGCTCCCCTTCTTCGACAGCGAAGTTGACGAAGAATCCCGAACCGTCGCGATCAAGCTCTGCATTGGCCGCCACGACGCGCACGTCAGCGTAGCCATTCTTGAGATAGTACTGCTTTACCAACTCACGATCGAGTGAAAGCCGATCAGGATCGTAAATGCTGGTGCCCTTGAGGAAGTCCAGCCAGCCGGATTGGGTGGTCGAGATGATGTCCCGCAACTGCCCATCGGTAAATGCCTGATTACCCGTGAAGTTGATGCCCTTAACCTTTGTGGCACCGCCTTCGGTGATCTCGAACACCAAGTTGACCCGGTTCTGCTCAAGTTCAATGATTTTTGGCTCGACATTAGCTGCAAAACGGCCCTGCCGCTTGTAGACATCGAGAATGCGCTGCACGTCACCCTGGGCTCTAGCGCGGGTGAAAATCGAGCGCGGCTTCAATTGGACTTCGTTGGTCAGCGTATCGGTGTCAACCTCGCTGTTACCTTCGAAGGCAACCTGATTGACGACTGGGTTCTCAACCACGGTGACCACCACCGTATTGCCGTCGCGGTCGATGCTCACGTCTTGAAAGAGGCCGGTGCCGAACAGAGCCTTGAGTGACCCGTCGACCTTACCCGCATCGTAGGCATCGCCCACGGAGAACTGCAAATAGGAGCGGACAGTGTCAGCCTCTACCCGCTTTGTGCCCTGCACCTGGATATCACGCACCGCGCCCTGTGCCTGAGCAGAGGAGGGGGATACCAGAACCGCAAAACAAGCGGGGACCGCCAGTGCCAGCCAGGCGCTTACGCCCCAGCTCGCCAGCGACATGATCCTAAACTGCGCCATGCGCGGACCTGTCCTCATTATCGTGTGCCGCCCCCTGAAAACGCCCCAACTCCTCCGGCAACAAGAACCGGGGCAAGGCCACCACTTGCCTACGCACCTGAGTGTGTTAACCACTCTAAGCCCGCAAGCCCGCCAGTTGGCCTCCTATGACGATCGGTTTTTAACGATTCATCAAGACCATTGGAAGTGGCAAGAATACGTCACTTAACCTGATTCTGCTGGGCCGCCTAACCCATTCCAGGGAATAGACCTTTAGCCTTGCGCACGATGTCATTGTAGTTGGCAAAGACGATCAGCGTGAGCAGAACGGCAAATCCCACACGAAAGGCCATATCTTGCACTGCGGGAGGCAGGGGGCGGCGGCGGACGGCTTCGATCGCGTAAAACAGTAAATGTCCACCGTCCAGAACCGGAATTGGGAACAGGTTCAAAAGCCCGATACTGACTGAAAAATAAGCTAAGAGGCGCAACACATACTCCGCGCCGCTTTCCATTGCCTTGCCCGTGACCTCCGCCATCAGGATCGGCCCGCCGATTTGATTGGCGGCTTGGCGGCCAGCAAAAATCTCGCCCAACCCCGACAGAGTCTGCGTGATGTTTGACCACGTCTCGCGCGTTCCAAGCCGAAGAGCTGTCGGCAAGCTTACTGCCTGTGGTTGCAACGACTGGGGACCGATCCCAATGCGTCCGACATTCTTCGTCTTGCCCGCACCATCGGGCACCTGACGCGGCACCGGCGTAACGGCAAACTTGAGGTTCGCGCCACTGCGCTCAATGTCGAGCTGGACCATGCGGCCTGCACTCACACCAATCTTTTCGCCAAGAGATTCAAAGGTTTTTATTGGCTGCCCGTCAATAGCTGTAACGAGGTCCCCAAGTTTAAGTCCAGCAGCTTCGGCCGGCATGCCAGGGAGCAGCGAGCCGATGCGTGCGGCTTGAAAACGGTGCACGCCGATGTCGCCGATCTTCATCGGCAGGTCGAGATCATTCTTTATATCTTCAACTTCAGGTGTCACCGGAATGAGCAGCTTTGCACCGTCCCGGTCAATGAGCACGTCTAATTCGCGCCCACCATACATGGCGACAAGATTGATGATGTCTTCAAAGGTCTCGACGTCCTTGCCGGCGATCGACAAGACTCTGTCGCCCGGCTTGATGCCTGCTTTTTCGGCCGGCTTGCCGGCAACGACCGCGTCAACGACGGGCGGGGGCAGACGCACGCCATAGGTGGCGTTCAGGCCTGAATACAAGGCAATTGCGAGGACAAAATTGGCCAGCGGCCCGGCCGCGACAACAGCGGCGCGCTGCCAGATCGGCTTCATCTGGAACGCACCCGCTCGATCTGACGGGCTCATTTCCCTCAGGGCA
>JBEBJD010000195.1:0-4053 GCA_040080075.1 Hyphomicrobium sp.
GCCCTAGTGTGGCGTCGCGCCAAAGTTGACCAGTGGTGCGGCAAGGCTGGTGTCAACTATGGCGCGATGAACGCCACACGAAGCCCATGATGTTGCTAGTGGCCCTTATGTCGCGCCAAAATCGGAACGGGTTGCGGCCATGATGCGATTTTGGTGCGACGGGCCACTAGACTGCGGGTTGGGAGCATCTGAGACGGCAGCACACCGTCATCACCGTTGCCGCGAGCGCCACGGTTGGGTAGTGCTTGGCGGTGCAGCATAAGAATGCGGCACGGACTTCCCTTATTTGGGCCCCCATTGAGCAAACCCCATGATGCGAACCAATGCCACTTAATCCTTTTGAGACCAACCTCGACAAGACGCCGGCCAATTATCAGCCGCTGACGCCGCTTTCGTACCTAGAGCGCGCCGCCAGCCTGTATCCGGGGCACACGGCGGTCATTCATGGCAAATTGCGCCTGAACTATGCTGATTTTTACGCCCGGACGCGGCGCCTTGCCTGCGCGCTCGCCTGCCGCTACATCGGCCACGGCGATACCGTTTCGGTGATGCTGGCCAACACACCGGCCATGCTCGATGTCCACTACGGCGTGCCCATGACGGGCGCGGTTCTGCATTGCATCAATACGCGGCTCGACCCCGCGATCATCGCCTTTCAACTCGATCATGCCAACACCAGGGTCCTGATCACCGACCGCGAATTCTCGGGCTCCATGAAGGCAGCCCTTGCCATCGCCAAGGTCAAACCGTTCATCATCGACTACAACGACTTGGAGTTCCCCCAGAGTGGCGCGCCGCTCTCCGAGACGGACTATGAAGCCTTTATCGCTGCGGGAGACGCCAATTTCGCCTGGCATGGTCCCAGTGATGAGTGGAACTCGATTTCGCTCAACTACACGTCGGGCACCACGGGCAACCCCAAGGGAGTCGTCTATCATCACCGCGGCGCAGCGCTCATGGGTTACTCCAATACGCTCGCCACCGGTATGGGCCGCCACCCCATCTACCTGTGGACTTTGCCGATGTTTCATTGCAACGGCTGGTGCTTTCCGTGGTCACTTTCGGTAGTGGCGGGCACGCATGTGTGCCTTCGCTGGGTGCGGGCCAAAGCCATGTACGAACTGATTACCGAACACAAAGTCACTCACATTTCAGGCGCGCCCATCGTTATGTCGGCTTTGCTTGGTGCCTCAGCAGAAGAAAAACTTCCGATCAACCACCGCGTAGCTTTCAACCATGCCGCCGCCCCGCCGCCACAGGCCGTTATGGATGCAATGGTCGAAGCCGGCTTCGATCTCACGCATCTCTATGGCCTCACCGAAACGTATGGCCCTGCCACCATCAATGAATGGCAATCGGCATGGGATGACCTTGAACCCCAAGTGCGCGCGGCCAAGCGCATCCGCCAGGGTGTTCGCTACGTGGCGCTCGAAAATCTGACGGTCATGGATCCTGAGACCATGACGCGCGTGCCCGCCGATGGTCAGACGATGGGCGAAGTGATGTTCCGGGGCAATATCGTTATGAAGGGCTATTTGAACAACGCCACGGCAACACAAGAAGCATTCGCAGGCGGCTGGTTCCATTCGGGCGATCTAGGCGTGCTGCACCCGGATGGCTACATCCAATTGAAGGACCGCTCCAAGGACATCATCATTTCGGGCGGCGAGAATATTTCGTCAATCGAGGTCGAGGACGTACTCTACAAACACCCAGCGGTTTCCGCGTGCGCGGTTGTGGCCAAGCACGACGATAAATGGGGCGAAACACCGTGCGCCTTTGTTGAATTGAAAGCAGGTGCCACGGCGACGGCCGACGACATCAAGATCTGGTGCCGCGAGCGCATGGCTCATTTCAAGTGCCCACGCCATGTCGTGTTCACCGAAGTCCCAAAAACGTCAACGGGTAAGATCCAGAAGTTCAAGCTGCGAGAATTGGCGGATGCCCTCTAGGGTCGTTCCGGTCTCAGTTGAATCCTAAAACGACCCTTGCTCTTTGTTCTTTCGTGCTTCTTGCCGGGAAAACCGCTCACACTTTTCCCGGAAGCACTCGGTTTTACCGTGCTTCTTGCCGGGAAAACCGCTCACACTTTTCCCGGAAGCACTCGGTTTTGCCGTGCTTCTTGCCCGGACAACCGCTTCACACTTTTCCCGGAAGCACTCTACCACCATGCTCCCGGCCAAACCCTGTGGCCGCCAATCGTTCAAACAAAAGCGCCACCTAGCAGACCGAGTGATGCGGCCCGCCGATGGCGCTGGAACTCACAAAATAAAAGCCGACCTCAGGTGAGGCCGGCTGTCCGGTCGCTAGTGCCGCGTCTCGGATGAGAGCCGCGTGATCTGGTCCTTGATTTTGAGTTTTTCCCTCTTCAATTTTCTGATGGTCAGATCGTCCGATCCTGGCCTTCCTATCTCCTCCTCAATCCGCCGCTCGAGTTGACGGTGCTTTTCGGAAAGTTCCTGGAGATGAGCCGACAATGCCATACGTGCCTCCGATTCAGAGTTGATGACTAGATAAGAGTGACAGATTGGAGACGCTTTGTCTATTGCACCTGCACGCTTTACAGGCGCTTTCACCAACCCTGGCTTAAGCTCAAGCCATTGATTTGCGCCAAATTGTGACAGTTTGGCGGTCCGCCCCAATGAATGGGGCCGCTGGATATCTTGCAACGCACTGCAAAAACTATGATAATCGACGGAGCGAAGATCATGTGCTGGCGGTGAGCATCACTGCGGCGGCGGGACGGACGGCAAGGGCACATGCAGCGGCGCGAAGAAAGAGACCTCCGCGAGGAGCTCGTTAAATTGCGAACAGAACACCGCGAACTCGATGACGAGATTGTGGCGCTGGAGTCCGCCGGCACAGTCGATCAGCTGCTGATCAGGCGGCTCAAAAAGCGCAAGCTCACCCTCAAAGATCAGATCACAGCAGTCGAAGATCAGCTAACGCCCGATATTATTGCCTAACCCCTTGGCTTGTAGCGCGTCACGCCCCTCCCTCCAGTTCATGCAGATCGAATGGCAGCGTGCGCACGCGCTTTCCGGTGAGTGCTGCGACGGCATTAGCAACGGCGGGACCGATTGGCGGGGTGCCTGGTTCCCCCACGCCGGTCGGCGGCTCCATTGAGGGCATGATATGCACCTCAACCGCCGGCATTTCGTCAAAACGCAGCACCTGATATCCGTCGAAGTTCGATTGTTCGACGCGACCGTCCTTGAGCGTGATCTGCGAATGCAGGATGGCGCCAAGTCCGTAACCGATGCCGCCCTGCATCTGAGCCGCGATGTTATCGGGATTGACGGCAATACCGCAATCGATGGCGCACACGACGCGGTCTACTTTGGCCTTACCCTTCACGATGCGGACTTCCGCCACCTCGGCCACGAAACTGCGGAAACTATGATGAATGGCGATGCCGCGGCCTTTGCCCTTCTCTAGCGGAGTACCCCAGCCGGACTTTCCGGCGGCAAGCTTCAGGACACCAGCCAGGCGCGGATGCAGGTCCAACAACGCAAGGCGGAATTCTACTGCATCTCTTTCCGCCAGCTTGGCCAACTCGTCGATCATCGTTTCCATGACATAGGCCGTGTGCGAATGCCCGACCGAGCGCCACCACAACGGCGGCACACCGTTCTTGGGTGTATGCAGTTCAACCTCGAAATTAGGGATGGCATAGGGGCTGTCTCCTGTGCCTTCGATAGAGCTTTGATCTATTCCGTTCTTGATCATGGCCGGCTCGAACGCCGTTCCAGCAATGATCGACTGGGTAACAATGCGGTGCTGCCAGCCGGCAATGGTGCCCTCCGCTGTGATTCCCGCACGCACCTTGTGGACCACGAGCGGGCGGTAATAGCCGCCCTTGATATCATCTTCGCGCGTCCACACGATCTTGACCGGAACAGGCTTGCCGTAGGCCTTCACGAGCTCCGCCGTTTCCGCGACAAAGTCTGAATTATAGACACCACGGCGGCCAAACGAACCGCCTGCCCACAGCGTGTTGATGCTCACGTCTTCAGGCCGCACCCCCAGGATTGCTGCGGCGATATTCTGATC
>JBEBJD010000072.1:0-4039 GCA_040080075.1 Hyphomicrobium sp.
ATCTACTTCACGCCAAGATCGGATAGATCTCTTACATTTCCGCCGATGTATGTGATCGAAAAATTGTTGAACTCAGATGGCCACGGCTCATCGTAAGAATATCCCTCTAGACAACTGAGATACCCTTCGAGAACGTGCAGAACAAAGCCTGCCCCGTGTTCCAACCCTTCAATATTGGCCTGAACATCACCAAATCTAAGTGAATGAGCTGAGGTGATCGCCTCCACATTTTCATGAAGTTTGAAGTTGGCATAGAAGCCCACGCCTGTCATTTCTCGTGTAATCGACTGAACGTGCTCAAATTGAGTTCGCAGTTTTTCCAATACAGGATTTTCGCCTGCAAGCAGCATTCGCATTACTTCAAGTTCAAGACCTTCCTGCCCTTTTGAAACCATTCCAAACATCCCCTCAGTGAGCACCAATTTCCCTTAAGTATCCTCCCATTTCGTCACCCTTCGCATCGTCAGATTTATCCGACCGCCGCCCGGCCCGAGGTTGGAGGTTCCAGGCAATACCCTGTCGACGCCGTGATAGGCAAAGCGTGCTGTGCCGCCCAGCACGACGACATCGCCCGATCGCAGCGCCATCCTCTGTTTCGGGTCTGAGCGCTTCAATCCTCCGATATGAAATACAGCGTCATCGCCCAGCGACACCGACACTACCGGTGCCCGCGGCTCCTTCTCATCGAAATCGCGATGGCTGCCCATTTTGGTGCCCGCCCCATACAGATTGACAAGACAGGCCTCAGGAAGGCCTTCAAACTTCGAATAGCGCCGCCACAGATCGAGAAGCTCGTCCGGCATCGGTGGCCAAGGCATGCCCGTCTCCAAGTGTTCAGCCTGATAGCGGTAGCCGCACTCCTTGTCCGACACCCAGCCGAGCGGGCCGCAATTGGTCATACGAACTGACATCGGGGCGCCTGACTTGGGCATGTGTGAGGTGAACAGGGGTGCGGCGGCGATCACCCTGTTAACGGCAGCGAGAAGTTCTAATTGCGCAGACAGATTGAGCGCGCCGGGAATGTAATCGAAGCCTGGAGGAACATTAACGGCAGTCATGGCCCGATGGTCCTCTTATGTCTGTCGCCCACAACAGGTTTCGTCCAGATTTGGGCCAATCCGCCCCCCTGCGGCAAAAATAGATCACAGGTGCGCGATCAGCGCCCGTTGCACCTCAAATCGACAACCCTATATAACCCTCCATCGCACACTGATCTCCCTGGGGATCGCGAACCATCGGATCTCTTAACGGGTTCCGCTGCGTTCCGGACGCCAAGCACTTGGGTCCGGGCGATCTGCCGCAACAAAAAGGAATAAAATCAATGGGTAAAGTCATCGGCATCGACCTCGGCACCACAAACTCGTGTGTTTCCGTGATCGAAGGCGGGAAGCCACGGGTTCTGGAAAACGCCGAAGGGTTGAACACGACGCCCTCGATTGTCGCATTTACCGACGATGGCGAGCGCCTCGTTGGCCTGCCGGCCAAACGCCAGGGCGTTACCAACCCCACCAATACGCTGTTCGCCATCAAGCGACTGATTGGCCGCCGTTTTGACGACCCGATGGTAGAGAAGGACAAGAAGCTCGTCCCCTATAAGATCGTTAAGGGCCCCAACGGCGACGCTTGGGTCGAAGCCGGCGGCACGCCCTATTCACCCCAGCAGATTTCAGCGTTCATCCTGCAGAAGATGAAGGAAACCGCAGAGGCCAAACTTGGCGAGCCGGTGACGCAGGCCGTGATCACGGTTCCCGCCTATTTTAATGACGCTCAGCGTCAAGCCACCAAGGACGCCGGCCGCATCGCTGGCCTCGAAGTACTGCGCATTATTAACGAGCCGACGGCGGCGGCACTCGCCTACGGCCTCGACAAGAAGTCGGGCAGCCAGACCATCGCCGTCTACGACCTTGGCGGCGGCACATTCGATATTTCGATTCTCGAAATCGGCGACGGCGTCTTCGAAGTGAAGTCGACCAATGGCGACACGTTCCTTGGTGGCGAAGACTTCGATATGAAGCTCGTCTCGTATCTGGCCGACGAGTTCAAGAAGTCGAACGGCATCGATCTGCGCAGCGACAAGCTCGCGCTTCAGCGGCTTAAGGAAGCTGCTGAAAAGGCCAAGATCGAGCTGTCGTCGTCGGCCCAGACGGAAATCAACTTGCCCTTCATCACCGCTGATGCGTCTGGTCCCAAGCACCTGACCATGAAGCTGACGCGCGCCAAGCTCGAAAGTCTGGTTGACGATCTCATCGCCAAAACCAAAGGCCCGTGCGAACAGGCCATCAAGGATGCGGGCCTCAAAGCCGCTGAGATCGACGAAGTCGTTCTTGTTGGCGGCATGACGCGCATGCCCAAGGTGCAGCAGATCGTCAAAGAACTATTCGGCAAGGAACCCCACAAGGGTGTCAACCCCGACGAAGTCGTCGCCGTCGGCGCGGCCATCCAGGGCGGCGTTCTGAAGGGCGAAGTCAAGGACGTGCTGCTGCTCGACGTCACCCCGCTGTCACTCGGCATCGAGACGCTGGGCGGCGTGTTCACGCGCCTCATTGATCGCAACACGACCATCCCGACTAAGAAAAGTCAGGTGTTCTCGACGGCCGAAGATGGCCAGAGCGCGGTTACGATCCGCGTCGGTCAGGGCGAGCGTGAAATGGCAGCCGACAACAAGCTGCTCGGACAGTTCGACCTCGTGGGCATTCCGCCCGCACCCCGCGGCGTACCGCAGGTCGAAGTGACGTTCGATATTGACGCCAACGGAATCGTGCACGTTTCAGCCAAAGACAAGGCCACATCGAAGGAACAGTCGATCCGCATTCAGGCCTCGGGCGGCCTGTCTGACGCCGACATCCAACGCATGGTCAAAGACGCTGAGGCGCACGCTGCCGAAGACAAGGTCAAGCGCGAGCAAGTGGAAGCCAAGAACCAAGCCGAAGCCCTCATCCATTCGACCGAGAAGCAGTTGCAAGACCATGGCTCGAATGCCGGTGTTGCGGCGGTTAAGGGTGACGTCGAAGCGGCCATTGCTGCTGCCAAGGCCGCCATTCAGTCGGAAGATACCGAGAGCATAAAGTCGGCAACGGCGGCACTTGCCCAGGTGGCGATGAAGATCGGTGAAGCGATCTACTCGGCTAAGGGTGGTGAAGCCGGTGGCAGCGTTCCGGGCGAAACACCCGAGGACGCGGCTGATGACATCGTCGACGCCGATTTCGAAGAAGTCAAAGACGACAAGAAGAGCGCTTGATTGCGGACAGCAGCCTGTATGCGTGTGCATAACGCGCATGAGGGAGTAGCGTTTGAGTTCAACTCAAATGGGGCCGGGCGTAAATGGTCTGGCCCCATTTCACATAAAGCGTTGACTGACTGCACGAGCCCCACCTGTGAACATGCGCTGCTTTTTTCCATAAGTAGCTGAACGCACGCCAACCGGACCTGCTGCCTCATGGCCAAGCGCGATTACTATGAAACACTGGGCGTTGCCAAAGGCGCGAGCGAGCAGGATCTCAAATCCGCCTTCCGCAAGCTCGCCAAGGAACATCACCCCGACAAGAACCCCGGCGATGCCGAGGCCGAGAAGAAATTCAAAGAACTCAATGAAGCCTATGAAGCGTTGAAAGATCCGCAAAAGCGCGCGGCTTACGATCGTTTTGGCCATGCCGCCTTCGATGGCAGCCAAGGCGGCCGCGGCGGACCGGGCGGAGCCGGCTTTGGGCCCGATTTTGCATCGTCCATGTCGGATATCTTCGATGATCTGTTCGGCGAATTCATGGGCGGCCGGCGGGGTGCCGGTCAAGGTCAGGGCGGCCGTGGACGTGGCGGGCGCGAGCGCGGCGCCGATCTGCGCTACAATCTCGAAGTCACACTGCAGGAAGCTTACACCGGCAAAACCGCTCAGTTGCGCGTGCCCTCAAGTGCCGGCTGCGACGTCTGTTCGGGCACCGGCGCCAAACCCGGCACCAAGCCCAAGACCTGCCCGACTTGCGGGGGTGCGGGCAAAGTTCGCGCCAGCCAAGGCTTTTTTACGATCGAGCGCACCTGCCCATCG
>JBEBJD010000033.1:0-4035 GCA_040080075.1 Hyphomicrobium sp.
CTGATAACGCTTCTCGTTGGGCGGGATGCCGATGTAGGGCGTGGCATCGAGCTTCCAGTCTGCGGTGTGAAACACGAGGCCAGCGGGTGTGCGAATGGCCAGGCCGCTGGTTTCGGGCACCGAATGGGCCATAGTCACGAACTCAACGTCGAAGGGGCCCGCCGTAAAGCGCCCGCCAGCCGGAATGACCTTAACCTGCATATCGCGTGCGCCACCGTATTCTTCGCGCTTGGCACGCAGCATGCCAGCCGTGAACGGCGTCGCATAAACCGGACAGCGAAGCCGCGACCACAGCTCCAGCACGGCACCAATGTGATCTTCATGAGCGTGTGTGATGACGAGCCCGTTGAGGGCCCCGCGCTCGGCTTCGATAAAACGAAGATCGGGCAGAATGACATCGATGCCTGGATCGAATTCGCCTTCCGGGAAGGTGATGCCGCAATCGACCATCAGCCATTGGCGAGCCGCGGGCGGGCCAAAGCCATACAGATAGGCATTCATGCCAATCTCGCCTAAGCCACCCAACGCAACGAATACGAGTTCGTCCTCGGAAACCGGGCGTTTCGCCTTCGCATTTTTGTCCGCCATCGGCGCAATTATCTCCCTAGTCGGTCTGGCGCCACATCCCGCATCAAGCGCTGATGGTCAGCCGGACAGCGTTACATCCCCAAAACTATGTGTGTGCTGAATGCCGGCATCATCGGTGAGGATCAACGCGCCGTTCTGGTCGAGACCCTGAAAGGTCCCCTCTAAGGGGCCAGCACCTGAATTGACTGTCAGCCGCTCGCCCCTGGGTCCCGATAACGAAAGCCAGGCCTCGCGAATATCAGCAAAACCCTCCCCGCCTGACCAAATGGCCAGCCAGCGGATCAACCGGATATGGAGTTCTGATAGCACAGCCAGAGGCTCTGGCACTGCCCCAAATGCCGCAAAATGGGCGGTGGGGCGCGATTCTCCTAGTGGCTGGGACACCAAATTAAGCCCGAACCCAATGACTGCGGCCAAATCGCCGCCGCCGGCCTGAATACTTTCAACCAGAATGCCACCCGCTTTGGCTCGCCCAATCAAAATATCGTTGGGCCATTTGAGTCGCAAACCGGCCTTCGATGTCCCCGGAACGAGAGCCAGTAATGTCTCGGCGGCCGCAACACCCGCAACCAGCGAGATCTGGTATGCGCGCGCCGGAACTCCCGGCAAGACCGTCAGAAAGGAGCCGAAAAAGTTGCCGGGGTCAGATGTCCATTGACGTCCCGACCGGCCGCGGCCCGCCGTTTGGGCATCGGCAAGCACCCACAAAGGTCCACGCCCGCCCTTGGCTACCAGCCGGAGCGCCTCTGCATTAGTTGAATCGACTGTCTCAAGATGCAGAATGCACGGCGGTTGGAAAGGCAGCACGTCTAGACCTGCCATCGCGTTTTCCCTAGAGCCTCATGTCAAAGCTTGAAAGTTTTTGCCGCGGCCAGGGCGGCGTCGATGAGACCCGTTCCGCTCGCAATAAACAATACCACCACAGCCATCGATGCGGCGATAACGGCCCACACGCCGCCGCCAGCATGCGTGAATGGCGCGCGCGCCTCGTCGAAGTAGATCACCTTGATGATGCGGATGTAATAAAATGCTGCAACCACGCTTGCCACGACGCCCGCCACAGCAAGCCACAGCAAATTGGCGTTCACGGCAGCCTGGAAAACATAGAACTTGCCGAAAAATCCAGCGAGCGGGGGAATACCGGCCAGCGAGAACATCAGTGCCGAAAACGCAAAGGCAAGCTTGCCGTCGTGGGCATAAAGGCCCGACAGCCCGGCAATATCTTCCACAGGATCGCTATTGCGTTGCATGGCCAGAATACAGGCGAAGACGCCGAGCGTCATGGCAAGATAGATGGCGAGGTAGACCAGAACCGCTTGAACACCCGCCTGCGTCCCCGCTGCCAACCCAACCAGCGCAAACCCAATGTTGCCGATCGATGAATAGGCCATCAGGCGCTTAATGTTGGTCTGCCCAATCGCGCCAAATGCACCGAGCAGCATCGACGCCAAGCTGAGCACGATGATGATCTGCTGCCACTGCTGTAAGAAGCCTGGAAACGCACCCGCTACGACCCGGATCAACAGCCCCATGGCCGCCAGCTTGGGTGCCGCAGCAAAGAATGCGGTGATGGGCGTTGGTGCGCCTTCATAAACGTCGGGCGTCCACATATGGAACGGTACGGCCGACACCTTAAAGGCGAGGCCGACCATCACAAACACAAGCCCCACGATCAGCCCGGCATTCGATGCCGCGGCGGACGTAGCCACACTGGCGATCACTGGGAAACTTGTTGAGCCCGTGAACCCGTAGATCAGCGACGCGCCGTAGAGCAGCATACCCGACGACAACGCACCCAATACGAAATATTTGAGGCCAGCCTCGCTTGAGCGCACGTCGTCGCGCCGGAAAGCAGCGAGCACATACAGCGCCAGGCTCATCAGTTCGAGGCCAAGGTAAAGGGAAATGAGGTCGTTGGCCGACACCATCACCATCATGCCGACAGTCGACAGCAGCACTAGAACAGGCAACTCAAACTTCATCATCTTGGCATGGCGTAGAAATTGGAACGACATCAACAGCGCGCCAGCCGAGCCAATCAATATGAGGACCTTCATGAAGCGGGCGAAAGCATCGGTGACATAGGCCCCCTCAAATAGGGTCTCAGATTCAACCGAAGCACCCGTTACCAGCATGACGGCCGAAGCCAGAAGAAAGGCCGCAATCCATCCAATAGTTTCGCCAACGGCTTCCGTGTCAGGCTGGAAAGCGCCCGCCATCAGCAGCGTCAGCGCGCCAATAGCCAGCAGCATTTCCGGGAACAGTGGTGCATAGCTCATTAGCGCAGACATTTCGATTCAGATCCTTATCTGGCGTTCACTTGGTCAACTGAGCCGCCGCGCTGATGGCGGTTTCATAGTTCGAAACAATTTTGGCAACGGAAGCAGCCGTCACATCGAGAACGGGAGCCGGGTAGACGCCGAAGAACAAGATCAGCAGTACGAGCGGCACAAGTATTATCATCTCGCGCACCGATAGATCGGCCAGCCCTTTCAGTTTGGGTTTCACCATTTCGCCAAAGAACATGCGCCGGTAGAGCCACAACGCATACGCCGCAGACAAAACGACTCCGGTGGTTGCAAACGCCGCTACAGTCGTGTTGGCCTTGAATGCCCCAAGCAGCGTCAAAAACTCGCCGACAAATCCAGATGTACCGGGCAAGCCAACATTGGCCATGGTGAACACCATGAAGCAAACCGCATAGAGCGGCATACGCTCCACCAATCCGCCATAGGCCGCGATCTCGCGCGTATGTGTGCGATCATAAATTACGCCGACACACAAGAACAGCGCGGCAGACACGAGACCGTGCGAAAGCATCTGGAAAATAGCACCATCAATACCCTGGGCTGTGATCGTGAAGATACCCATGGTGACAAAGCCCATGTGTGCGACCGACGAATAAGCGATCAGTTTCTTCACATCTTCTTGCGCCAGCGCCACTAGGGACGTGTAGATGATGGCAACAACAGAGAGCGCAAACACCAGTGGCGCCAGTTCGTGGCTGGCTACAGGGAACATGGGCAGCGAAAAGCGCAGGAAGCCGTAGCCGCCCATCTTGAGCAGGATCGCGGCCAGAATAACTGAACCAGCCGTTGGCGCTTCGACGTGTGCGTCCGGTAGCCAGGTGTGTACCGGCCACATGGGCATCTTGACGGCGAACGAGGCAAAGAACGCCAGCCACAGCCACCATTGCATGTTGGCCGGGAACTTGGTGGTCATCAGAGCCGGGATGTCTGTCGTGCCGGCAAAGCCAAACATCGCCATGATGGCGACCAGCATTAGGACCGAGCCAAGCAGCGTATAGAGGAAGAACTTGAAGCTGGCATAGACGCGCCGCTTGCCACCCCACACGCCGATAATGAGGAACATCGGGATGAGGCCGCCTTCGAAGAAGATATAGAACAGCATCAGATCAAGCGCTGAGAACACCCCAATCATCAAGGT
>JBEBJD010000297.1:0-3997 GCA_040080075.1 Hyphomicrobium sp.
ATGTTTTGGCGTTGGATAATTATTTATTATTCCGAGAATATTGCGAGGCCGCCGGGCGGCATTACATGTATTTATTGACCGGCTTTTGTCGGGAAGTCTGGGCCATCGGAAGGTCGACCGTTGCCGCGCCGTGGGTTCAACTTTAAGGGCCCGGACCGGAGGTCCTTGTGGCTCTTGCCAGAATTTGAAGTTGAGTGAGGCTCGTGCCGCCTTGACCGGTGTTTCCGGCCACGGGTTAGCCACTGTCCGCCCCACCCTGGAACGCCCGTTTGCAGTTCATTCATCATTTTCTGACGTAATCACAAAAAGCGCCGCCACTCATAAGGACAAAGCCCATGCCGATCAGGCACTGCCACTCACTTGCCCTCATTGGATCGCTACTTGCGGCCGTGCTTTGGCCCGCGATGCCGGCTGCCGCCAACGATTTGGTGGTCCGCTATGATCAATCCCAGCTTTTGCGCCTGCCCCGGCCGGTTGCCGACATTATTGTTGGCAATCCCTCGATCGCAGATGTCACCGTTCAGGGTGGCAACCTTCTGGTCGTCACCGGCAAGACCTTCGGCGTCACCAACATCATCGCACTCGACGCGGAGCGCAACGTCATTCAGGATCAGCGCGTTGTGGTTCAGCAAGACGATCAGCGCATCGTCAACCTGACCAAAGGCGGCGGCCGGGAATCGTATAGTTGCACGCCTACGTGCTCGCCCACGATCACCATCGGTGATAGCACGGCCTACTTCGAGACCATCACCAAGCATGCCTCGACCAAGACCAAGTTCTCCGACCAATCCGGCGAACAGAGTGGCGGCGGCGGCGGTAACCAGTAAAACGGAGCTACGTTCGGCTGACAAAACTGTCGATGACCCGCTTGCGTCCAACGTGATCGAATTCGATTGTGAGCTTGTTGCCATCGACGCCAGCAACGGTGCCAAATCCGAACTTTTGATGCATTACGCGATCGCCCGATTCAAAACCGGCGCCTGATGGGGCCGTGGTGGCAACGATCTTGCCCTCGATCACTGGCGGTGGAGGGCGGTCTCCTCTCGGGCGCTGGTTCCACGATGAGGCAGCGGCAGAGCGTGCGCCGCCGTCATCTCTCGCCCCGTGTGCTGCACCACTTTGAAACTCATTCTTGTGCGCTTGTGCGCGCTGCCAGCCCGGCGTGTCATACGATGATTGAAATGCCGCCTGGGGGCGCTCCTCGAAGCGGCTCTTTGGCATAGTAGCGCTCGCACCATGTCCGGAATGGTGATAGCCGCCACCGAACGGACTGCGTGGCGGCTGGACGTCGACGTGGGCCTCGGGCAACTCGTCGATGAAGCGCGACGGCAGCGCCGATTGATAGAGGCCGCGGTTTCTCCGGTTTTGAGCAAACGATATTTTGGCAAGGCGTTTGGCCCGGGTGATGCCGACGTATGCTAGGCGCCGCTCTTCCTCCAGCCCGGAAAGTCCGCTTTCATCAAGCGAACGCTGATGGGGAAACAACCCCTCCTCCCAGCCGGGCAAAAAGACGGTTTCGAATTCGAGCCCCTTGGCGGCATGAAGTGTCATGAGTGAAACGCGCTGCCCGTCGTCGCCTTGATCGATGTCCATGACCAGCGACACGTGCTCCAGGAATCCGCCCAGCGTATCGAACTGATGCATGAAGCGGACGAGTTCCTTCAAGTTCTCGAGCCGTGCTTGAGCTTGCGGGCTCTTGTCGGCTTGCCACATGGCCGTGTAGCCGCTTTCGTCGAGGATTATTTCGGCGAGTTCGGTGTGTTTGAGAGCTTGGGATCGCTGGCGCCAGCGATCGAATGTAAAGACGAGATCGGACAGGGTCTTGCGCGCTTTGGCGCCAATTTCTTCTGTCTCGATGATTTCCGTCGCGGCCTGATAGAGCGGGATCGATCGTGCCCGCGCTAGCGCGTGCAGCCGCTGAACCGTCGTGTCGCCCAGGCCACGCTTGGGGACGTTGATGATGCGCTCGAATTTGAGGTCGTTGGAGGGGTTAGCCGTCACCTCCAGATAGGCGATTGCATCCTTGATTTCCTGACGCTCATAGAATCGCGGCCCCCCGATGACCCGGTAGGGCAGTCCCATGGTCATGAAGCGGTCTTCAAAGGCGCGCATCTGAAATGAGGCGCGCACCAGCACCGCCACGTCATTGAGCCGGGTGCCGTGGCGCTTCAAAGCCTCGATGTCTTCTCCGATCGAGCGGGCTTCTTCCTCGTCATCCCAAACGCCGAGCAGGGAAACCTTGACGCCGGCTTCTCCGTCGGTAAACAAGGTCTTTCCCAACCGGCCTTTGTTATGAGAAATGACGCCGCTCGCGGCTGCCAGAATGTGTCCCGTTGAACGGTAGTTGCGCTCCAGGCGGATAACCGTCGCTCCAGCGAAATCCTTTTCAAATCGCAAGATGTTGTCGACGTCGGCGCCGCGCCAGCCATAGATAGATTGATCGTCGTCGCCAACGCAGGCAATGTTTGGCGAGCCCTGCGCAAGCAATCTCAGCCATAAATACTGCACAACGTTGGTGTCTTGATACTCATCGACCAGTATATAACGGAAGCGTTGCTGATAGCTGGCCAGAACATCGGGATGTTCTTGAAATAGACGCAGTCCTTCCAGAAGTAGATCGCCAAAATCGCAGGCGTTGAGTTCTTTGAGCCGCTTTTGGTAGGCAGCATAGAGATGTCCGCCTTTGCCACCGCCAAACGCCATGCCCTCGCCTTTGGGGACATTACCGGGCGTCAGTCCGCGATTCTTCCAGCCATCGATGAGGCCGGCAAGCTGGCGCGCGGGCCAGCGCTCCTTGTCCAGGCCCTCAGCTTCGATCACCTGTTTCATCAGGCGGATCTGGTCATCGGTGTCGAGAATGGTGAAACTGGACTTGAGGCCAACGAGTTCGGCGTGCCGGCGCAGGATCTTGACCCCAATTGAATGGAATGTGCCAAGCCACGGCATGCCTTCGACCGTCTCGCCAGTCAGAGTGGCGATGCGATCCTTCATTTCGCGCGCCGCCTTGTTGGTAAAGGTGACCGCTAGGATCTGTGACGGCCAGGCCCGCCGTGTCGCCAGAATGTGGGCGATGCGGGCGGTGAGGACGCGCGTTTTTCCGGTTCCCGCACCGGCCAGAACGAGAACCGGACCGTCGACCGCTTCGACGGCGGCACGCTGTTCGGGGTTCAAGCGGTCAAGATAGGCCGCGGGCGCCTGTCCGGTTGGGGCCGAGGAGGCCAGGGCACGGCGAGACAGCGGAACGGGTATGGTTGCCCCACTAGCTACTTCGGGGGCCGCATCTGGTAAATCGAAGGGGGGCAGATCAAAGGGTGGATCGCCGTCATCGGGCTCGCCGGGCAGTGGGGGCGCCATGTTCGCGGAATGTTTTCCAGGATTAGTCATCACCAGCAACTATACCAACCCAAGCCAGGCATCAATCAGGCGGTTGAGGTCGCCCACACCACAAATCGGCCGGCTGGTGAGTTTTCAAAAGGTATGTGCAAGGTGAAACAGGGCGCACAACATGAAAAATGCACTGCATTTGAGGTTCAGACCGCCACACAATTGGTCTAGTGTGCGCGCATTAATCGTGTTGGAGGGCTGCGGTCTCCGGGGCGGGTCCTGCCCGGCTGGGGGCTTCGTTTTGGAATTTGCGGCTGGACGGCCGGTACTCTTGGACTCGGCACGGTTCACTGTCTGAGACGAGGAACTCCAGCCGGCATGGTTTTTTCGAGGACGAACGGACGCGGATGAACAACGCGCTGCTCTATATAGGCGGTTTACTGGTCGTCGTGTTGGCGTCGCTTTTCGCGATCCCGCACTTCGTCGACTGGAACAGCTATCGCGGTGTCTTCGAAGAGGAGGCCTCGCGGGTGCTGGGCCGCGATGTGCGGATCGGCGGGGCGGTCAATTTGCGGCTGCTGCCTGCTCCCTACATCAGCCTTGAAAGATTGAAGATTGCCGATCCGTCGAGCAGTACCGGCGAAAGCCTCTTCCGCGCAGAGGGCTTTACCCT
>JBEBJD010000176.1:0-3996 GCA_040080075.1 Hyphomicrobium sp.
ACCAACAATAAGGTCCGCATTGGACTTGCTCCTTATGCGACAAGCGTCAACGCCGGCGGCTACGCACGCACGGTCACCAACAACGCCAGCAACAAGTGCGTGCATGAACGTGCCGGCTCTGAAGCATTCACCGATGCCAAGCCGGACGGCGTAACCACCTATCTCGGCTACCGCCCGGGCCTCAGCTGCCCATCAGCGAAAGTCGAACCCCTGACCTCCGACAAAGATATCTTGAAGACCAGCATCGACGGGTACCGGGCAAACGGCGGCACCGCAGGCCACCTCGGAGCGGCGTGGGCAAGCTACCTTGTGTCCCCGGAATGGACTGGCATCTGGCCTGTGCTCAGCACACCGGCCTCCTACAACGACGGCAAGACCCTGAAGGCGATCATTCTGATGACCGATGGTGAATTCAACACCGAGTACGTCCGCGGCAATGGCAACTCAGCCGCTCAAGCCCGGCAGATTTGCACTCAAACGAAGGATCGCGACGTGGTGGTTTATGCCATCGGCTTCCAGTCCCCTGCCGACGCCGAAGCGCTTCTGCAGTATTGCGCCAGCAGCCCAGCCCACTACTTCTCCGCTCGCGACGGCAGCGAACTGCGGCAGGCCTTCGTCAAGATCGCTCAGCAGCTCAACAATCTGCGCTTGACACAGTAACGCCGTGAAACTGCGAAGACACATGCCATACTAAAGGGCGCACCAGCAACGGTGTGCTTTTTTGTTTGCGGCTGGTTTAGGCTTGGCCAAGACCTACCTGCTCTAGTAGGTTGCCCTCCACAACCGACAGGGGGCAGAGTATGCGAAATTTTATCCGGGCTGTGTTTCAGTTGGTTCTGGTGGTTCTGCTCTCTGGCGCCACATTCGGAGCTTTCTGGTTCGGTCTCGTGCCCCAACGCTTGAGCCCGTTTGCTCCGGTTTCTCTGGAGCGCCCTCCTGGCTGGTTTCTTGACCCAAAACTCGCCGCACTGAGACGCGACCCGGGGCTTTGCCAATCCGTATTGAAGGCGCCGCATATCGACGCCACACCGGTTGACGATCAGCCCTACAAGAACGGGTGCGGCTGGATCAACGGAGTCAAATTCTCGATGGCGGGCGGCGCGCGCTTGGGCGTCGAACCCATCACCTGCGAAATGGCGGCTGCCGTCACACTATGGATAGAGCATGAAGTGCAGCCCGCTGCCGCCTCCGCTTTCGGCAAGCGCGTCAGTTCAATCGAAGACATGGGCACCTACGACTGCCGCAACATCGTCGGCAACTCGATGTGGAAAGACGTCAAGAGCCAACACGCCAGCGCCAACGCCGTCGACATTGCCGGCTTCACACTTGAAGACGGGCGCAAGATCTCCGTGCTCAAGGACTGGCCGGCAAAGGGAGCAGAAGCGGCGTTCCTGCGCGCCATCAAAGGCCGCTCGTGCGGCTATTTCCGCGTTTCTCTCGGCCCCGATTTCAACGCCGCCCACAAGAACCACTTCCACTTCGATCGCGGCCCCATGTGGACGTGCAAGTGAGGGGCGGAAACTCTGCCTTATGAGTAAAGGACTACAGCGGCCAGTGATGCACCCGCGAGCCATATTTCAGAAACGTGCCGCGCTAGGCCGGAACTAGAGCCAGATCGTTTGAGATGCGAGCACTTTGTGCGAGCATCGAGAACGTGAATCAGACTCTAAAACAAAAGCTTGCGACGCACGTTCGCACCATAAGCTTCCAATTCCAATAAGAGCGAACGTGCTCTAGGAGCGCGGGGGGCGCCGCCGCTCATGAAACCACGTGCGGTACTCTGTCATTTTTCCGCGCTGCGCTGCGCTCGCACGCCGCTTACACGTCGACGCCTCTTCACTGTTTTCCAGCGCGCCCCAGCGCAGCTCGACGCAGTCGTTGATATTGTAGGCCATCTCCAATTCTGCCGTGCGGCTGACCATGTCTTTGAGCGACAGCGTCCATTGCGAACCATCGCTGCGCGAATATGAGAATTTGCGCTCGGCAAGCTCCGAGGCCAGCACACTCTCCAATTCAGCCTTCACATCGGCCGCGGTTTTATCCTTGGGCATAGCGTAGCGCTCGGGCCGCCGCGCCACGCGATCGGGGAATCCACTGACCACATCAATCGCGATCAGCAGACGCAGATCGCGCGATGGCGTCGCAAAATCTTCCCATGCTCCGGTTGTCTCAAAGATAGCAGCACCCTCCGGTATGGCCACTTCGGCGCCTCCGCCATTCTGATACTTGCGCCCGTTTTCAACCGACAGCACGCGTGTCTTCGCCTGCTCTTCGAGCGCCGTGATTGCCTCTTTGATGGCACGCATAGGATCGAGCGGAGCTGGCGACATCACGTCATCCATCCGGTCGTAAAATTCCTCGATCTTGATTTGCGACTGATCGAGCGAAAAATCGCCATACTGTGGATCTTTGGCGATTTCGGCGTTGGACAGCCGCCGCAAGACCCCGTTCTTCGCAGCGACGATTGGCCGGAAGCGCTTGAACCCGGGACTGCCCAGCGCGGGATCTTGCGAAAACAGGAAATTGCCGCGCCAGAAGCGCTTGCGTGCGACCGTTCCATCGGGCTGCCCGTCGACGGCAAGCAGCACGCCCGCCGCTGCCTCGGACTGCGGCACGCGCCGCGTCAGCACCAAGACGTGGCCGTAAGGATCGGCGTAGATGGTCCCCGGCCGAAGGGTCTCTTGGCTGAGCGGCACGGGATAGTAATCTGTGTCACCGGCACTGGCCTCCGTTCGCCCATTGCCCGAATGAACCCCGTTGGCGACGGTCGTGCCCACATAAAACCCGAACGATGGGAGAAGCCCTTTGGGCCTCGTGGGAAGTTTGACCGCCGGAGGTGCGGATGGCTGGCCGAAAATATCAAACAGTCCACCTCCGGGCGTCGCTTCTTTTTGTCCGGGCGGCACGAGGGGAGGCTCTTCGTTTTGAATATTCCACCACTGCACGCACCTCGGAGCCTGGCCGCCGCCACCTCGCGTGCACTTCGAGTACCCGAACGGCAGTCCCATTTTGAAAGCGAAATACGTGCGCAGGAAGTAGGGAAGGTCGGCACAATCGGGACGGATGATGAGGCCCTTCTCGTCTTCGCGCAAACCCAAATGGTTGAATAGGACATTGCGCGACCGGTCGCGTAGCACTTCATGCAGCGCCGGCCACGACAGCGCCTCATCGAGCGGGGCGTCGAAGAGCTTCTCAATCCATGCAGAATACAAGTTCTCCGTCGCCCGGTTCCAAGTATCCCGCAACGGCCAGACGCTTTTCGAGGTCTGGTGTGGCGGCTCTGACGCGGCACGCCGCACTACGATTTCGCGGTTGATCTTGCTGCAATCGCCCGTCGCCCCATCGCGCGTCAGCGTCGCGTGCCATGTCCCAACTGCCGGCGAGGCGACTTCGGCAAACCAGGAATAGGGCGGCCCTCCGTGCCGCTCACGCGATGCCGCCGCCACGGTTCCATCGGGCGCGATCAGCGCAAGCTCGCCATCAATAGGTTGCTCGGCGGCAAACACGACGCGTAATGGTGCGCCTTTCCACGGTCCAAATGGAGAAGCCAGGATCGCGACCCCTGCCGTGTCTGCACAATCGCCGGACTGGACCTTGGCCTGTGCGTCCAGGGCCGGGACTGGAAACGCGCTGGCGATCAGCAACAGCGCAGCGGCAGCAAACTGGCGTGCAAAAATCACTGGACCCCCCTGGGCCTTATTAGACTGATATGAAGACTATTGCGAATCCATTGGCTGAACCATGGCAAAATTGAAGGCTAGCCCGGCCTTCTCAAAGGCTCGATGCCGGCACGGAGGCGGATTTGACTGGAAACTGTGGAACGGCGGCACGAACCGGCAGACCATTGCCGCCGTCCTAGCCTTCTTGATTTTGGAGGGCGGCTCCGGGATTTGACCGCTGACCGGCCGGCCCACTTCGAGACTTCACTTCGCGTAAATACGCACCATCAAAGGCCGCTCATAACGGCGCGCCAACTGCTGAAAGAAGAGTCAGTAC
>JBEBJD010000003.1:0-16996 GCA_040080075.1 Hyphomicrobium sp.
CAGGAATGGCCGCCTGACTGCCACGGGCAGCCGGGCGACCGGCTGTTTGGCGCACAGCGATACGGCCCGGCGCGCGAACATCAATGATGCGGCTGGGAGTATACAAGAGCCCTGCCAAGCGTCCACCCGCGCTCAGCGTTTCCAATACCGCCGCTTCTCGCTCAGGCGGCAAAAGCACACTCACACCGCCGGAGAGATGCAAAGTCCAGCGCCGGCCGGCAATGCGCTCAGCAACTTCGAGCCGCTCATAAACATCGGGGTAGCGTGCCAGAATCGTTATGAGGCGCTCGGCTTGAGCGCCCGCTCCTTCGCCCGAAACGCGCGGCAAATCGAGGCCATCGGCGCGATTGATAGCGCCGAGCACCCGGCCCGACCCATCGATGAGCTGCGCCCGGCCATCCCGTATCCACACGGCAAAGGCTTTGCGCTCGCTGACCCGCACGTCCAACCGGCCGGGAAACACGCGCGTCAAATCGGCGGTCAAGACCCAAGGCAAGCGCTCAAGACGTCGGCGCACGCCGTCGGTATCGAAACTGACCAGCGAGCGGGCATGAGGCAGATCGAGGGCTTCGAAAATGTCCGTGTCGGCGGTCATCCGATGGCCCGTCAGGACCACCATGTCGATGCCAAATCCCGCCAGGCGTGCAACGCTATCGAACTGGGCCTTGAAGCCAGCGGTGTCTTGATCGGGCTCGATATTGAGGCGGCACCAAAGGCCGGCGGCGCCAACCAATACCGCAAGCACCATCCACAATGCTGTGCGGCGGCCCACCAGCTTGCGCGAGGCCGCAGCGCGGGACGCGAATCGATGGTCTGGAAATGAAGGTTGTTGCGAAGAATATCCAAGACCGGGCTTTAGCGAAGGCGCGCCTGGCGCCTGCCGCTGAAATCCCGAACCTTGATCTATCTCGAACAACTCGCTTCCTCGATCATCCAGCGGGCCAAAGACCCGAAATTCCAGCCGGCGTGCTGGGCGAGTTCAGGAACGAGCGACGTGCCCGTCATGCCTGGCTGCGTGTTGACTTCCAGACAGATCAGTTCGCCCGTGCCGCCCTTTGTGTCGTCGAAACGGAAGTCTGCACGCGACACGCCCCGGCACCCGAGCGCCTGATGCGCAGCCAATGTGTATTTCCGGATCAATTGGTAAACATTCGGTAAAATATCGGCCGGGAGCACGTGAATAGAACCACCGGGGGCGTATTTTGCCTGGAAATCGTAGAATACCAGCCCTTCCTTGGGCTTGATCTCGATAACGTCGGTCACGAAATCGCCGATGATGGCGCACGTCAGCTCCCGGCCGGCAATGTAGCGCTCGACCATCACGATATCGTCCGCATCACCGCCCGGCAGGATCATCTCGGCCATGTTGTTGGAACCGGGGCGGACAATGACAACGCCAACGCTGGAGCCCTCATCAACCGGTTTCACAACATAAGGCGGTGCCATGACATGGCGGCTGGCAGCCTCCCGGCGTGTGACGAGCTTGGCCTCGGCAACGGGCACGCCGGATGCCTTCATTACCGTCTTGGCGAGTTCCTTGTGCATTGCCAGCGACGACGCCAACACACCCGAATGCGTATAAGGGATGGCCATGCATTCCAGGATGCCTTGCACGCAACCGTCTTCGCCGAACTTGCCGTGCAGAGCATTAAAACAAACGTCTGGTTTCACCTCGGCCAAGCGAGCGGCAAGGCCGCGATCGGCATCGATCTTGGTGACGCGATAGCCTTCGCCTTGCAGGGCCGCAGCCACCGCCGCGCCCGAATTCAAGCTGACTTCGCGCTCCGCCGACCAGCCGCCCATCAGCACAGCAACGTGCTCGCGCGTGCGCGGTGGAACAGCGCCCAACTTGCTCATGATGCAACTTTCTCCGCGAGCGCCTCGCCTATCGGTTCGCCATCTTTGGGCAGACCTAGCCGTATAATTTCCCAATCCAGTGTCACGCCTGATTTCGCCTTAACGCGCGCGCGCACGGTCTCGCCCAGGCGCTCGATATCCTGACCGCTTGCCTGCTGGTCATTGATAAGGAAGTTGCAATGCATGTCCGAAACCTTGGCACCACCCACGCGATAGCCACGGCATCCCGCCTCGTCGACTAGTTTCCAGGCGCTGTGACCGGGCGGGTTCTTGAACGTCGAGCCACCGGTGCGTTCCTTGATGGGCTGGTTTTTTTCGCGGTAGCTGGCGACCTCGTCCATCTCCTTCAAGATATCAGCGGTTTCACCTGGCGCACCCTGATAGAGCGTCTCGGTAAAAATCCACGACGCCGGCACACCACAATGGCGGTAGGTGAATTTCATATCGGCAAGCGACAGCACGTGAATGTTGCCCTGACGGTCCACCGCGCGCGCGCCGATCAGGACGTCCTTGGTCTCGCGCCCGTGTGCGCCAGCATTCATGCGCAAGGCGCCACCGATTGAACCTGGGATACCGCGATAAAACGCCAGTCCCGCGATGCCCGCTTCCGCCGCGGCGCGAGCGACTTTCACGTCAGGCGCTGCCGTGCCGGCGCGAATGCGGTTGTCCGCTTCAATCTTGATGCCGCCGAACCCGCGCGCCAAGCGGATGACAACACCGGGCACACCGCCATCGCGCACCAGCAAGTTTGACCCCAAGCCAATGACGAACACGCCAAGATCGGGAGAAACAGATTTCAAAAAGTAAGCCAGGTCTGCTTCATCTGCGGGCGTAAACAGCACCTGGGCCACGCCACCGGCGCGAAACCATGTAATATCCGCTAAGGGCGCATTGGCCAGAAGCCGCCCGCGCAAATCTGGCAGGCCCGCCTTCAGGTCTCCCGTCAGATCTGGAAAACTCACATTGCGCCTCCCGCACGGCGGGGCTCCTCAGCAGCAAGCCACTCAGGCAGCGCCTGCGCCCATTCGGTCGAAGTGCCCGCGCCCAGGCAGATCACTATATCGTTGGGGCGGCCGTAGCGGCGGATAAGCGGCACGACATCGCGCGCGTCGTTCACTGACGTCACGGCTGTGTGCCCCGTCGAGCGAATGCCCTCGGCCAGTGCATGTTGATCAATGCCGTTGATGGGTTGCTCGCCCGCCGAATAAAGCGGCGCGACAATCACGCTATCGGCGCTCTTGAAGCAGGCGCAGAACTCGCCGAACAGGTCTCGCACGCGCGTGTAGCGATGCGGCTCCATGACAGCGATGACGCGGCCCTTGGCACCGGAACGCGCGGCCGCAAGAACGGCAGCGATTTCGGCAGGATGGTGGCCGTAGTCGTCGAAAATTTGAATACCGTTCCACTGGCCTGTCGGCTGGAAGCGGCGCTTAACGCCTGAAAATGCTTTCAGACCCGCTTGAATGATGTCATCGGACAGGCCTGCTTCCGTGGCGACGGCGATGGCCGCGAGAGCGTTCAACGCATTGTGCTGACCGGGCATGGGAATAGACCAGCCCTTGATGGTGCGCGCGCCGCCTTCGACACGATGCCCCAACTGCGCATCGAAAATTGTCGTGAAACCTTCCTGGCGCACGCTCAAGAGCCGCAGATCGGCGCCCTCGCGGGTTCCGTAAGTCAGGAGACGGCGGCCATCGCGGCGCAGATCGAGCCGCTCAACCATGTCGCGCACGACCGGATGATCGATGCAGGTCACGGCAAGTCCATAGAATGGAATGTTCTTATAGAAGGCCTCGAACTCATGATGCATGTTTTCGACGGTTTTGAAATAGTCGAGATGCTCGGGATCGATGTTGGTGACGATGCCGATCTCGGTCGGCAGTTTGACGAACGTACCGTCGCTCTCGTCGGCTTCGACAATCATCCACTTGCCTTGGCCAAGGCGCGCATTGGATCCCCAGGCATTGATGATGCCGCCGGTAATTACCGTCGGGTCGAGCTTGGCGTGTTCGAAAATCGTACTGATCAGCGACGTGGTGGTGGTCTTGCCATGCGTTCCGGTGACCGAAACGGTGGAATAGAGGCGCATCAGTTCGGCCAGCATTTCGGCGCGGCGCACGATCGAGAGGCCCTTCGCGCGCGCGGCTTCCAGTTCCGGGTTCCCGCCCTTGACCGCCGTCGAGATCACGACCTGACGCGCTCCCACCAGATTGATGGCATCGTGCCCAATAAAGACCCTGACACCCTTGGCGCGCAAGCGGCGCACATTCGCCGAATCTTTCTGATCGCTGCCTTGCACAGCAAAACCCTTGGCAAGAAGGATTTCGGCAATGGCGCTCATGCCAATGCCGCCGATACCGATGATATGAAACGTGCCGACGTCGCGCGGAATTTGCATAGTGGCTTCCTGCTTGTGCCTGGGTACTTCTCGTCCTCGCCTGCGGCGAGCACAAAGACCCCAATTATGTCGCTCTTGCGAGTTCTTCTACTAAATCGGCCAAACGCGCCACGGCATCGGGACGCCCGGAGACCCTGGCCGCAGCCGCCGCCCGCACCAAACGCTGCGGATCCTGCAAGATCCCAGCGATTTCGGCGCATAAGCGTTCCGGGGTCAGAACTTTCTGCTCGATACACCAAGCGCCACCTGATTCGGCAAGCCGGGTCGCGTTCTGCAACTGATCATTGTCCAGCGCATGTGGCAACGGCACCAGGATCGAGGGGCGGCCGAGCACGGCCAATTCGGCAACGGACGACGCCCCAGCCCGGGCGATAACCAGATGGCTGGCCGCCATGCGGGCGGGCAGATCCTTGAAGAAGGGCGCGACTTCCGCCTTGATACCGGCTGCCGCGTACTGCGCGGTCACCGAGGCCATGTCTTCTTCCCGCGCCTGCTGCACGAGATGAATGCGGGTGCGCAGGGCTTCAGGCAGCAACATCAGGGCCGGAGGTACGCTTTCCGAGAAATAGCGCGCACCCTGGCTGCCTCCGAAGACGACCAGTGAAATGGGGCCGGAACTGTCCGGCGCCTGATAGAGCCGCGCAGCCTGCTCGATGACAAGGGATCTGACGGGATTTCCGGTAAAGCGAGCCTTCTGGCTCAAGGCTCCATCAATAAATTTGGTGTGCTCGAAGGATGTCGCAATCGCCGTTACGTGCTTGGCCAGCATGCGATTAGCGCGCCCAAGCACCGCGTTCTGTTCGTGAAGAGCGGCAGGGATCTTGAGCATCCGAGCTGCCAACAACGGGGGAAAGCTTGGATATCCGCCAAAGCCAACGACGGCGGCGGGCTTCAGCTTTTTTAATAGACTGCGCGCCGCCAAAATCCCGCGCGCCAGCGTTAGCCCGGTCCTGGCCACTGCAATGGGCGATTTACTGGCAAGCGTCGCTGAGGGGAGCTTATGGACAGCACGAGCCGGAAACCCGGTGCCATAGCGATCGCCACGCATATCGGTGGCAAGATCGACGGCGTAGCCGCGCCGGCCCAATTCTTCAGCCAATGCGAAGGCTGGAAACAGATGCCCGCCGGTCCCCCCGGCTGCCAGCAAGATCGATCGGTCACCGGCTGTCACGAAGTCTCCAAAGATGATCGCTTTTGAGTGCTTCCGGAAAAGTGTGAAGCGATTTTCCGAAAAGAAGCACGACAAAACAAAGTGCTAGGGTCTGTCGCTGTTCAATCAAAACCGGACAGACCCTAGCCCCCCGGCCGCCGCCGCGCCAACGCCAGGGCCATGCCAAGCGTCAGCGACACGGCCAGCATAGAGGAACCGCCCGCAGATATGAAGGGCAGCGTCATTCCCTTGGCTGGCAGTAGGCCGACATTGACGCCCATATTGATGAGTGCCTGCAGGCCAAACAGCAAGGCTAAGCCGACACTGGCGAGCCTAATTGCCGCATCTGGCTCCAACGCCGCCCGCCACAGCAGGCGGAACACAATAAAGGCCAACAAACTCAACAGGGCAAGGCACGTCAGAATTCCGTACTCCTCGGCCACGACCGCGAAAATGAAGTCCGTATGCGCGTCGGGCAATACCGTCTTGATGGTTCCTTCGCCCGGTCCGCGGCCCAGGAAGCCACCTTCCGTGAACGAACGCATGGCGCGATCGACCTGGCTGAGGTCGCCGGGCAACGGATTGAGAAAGCGATCGATACGAAAGCGCACGTGAGCAAATGCGTGATAGGCGCCGTAGAGACCGCCTGCTGCCACCAGCCCGATCGCAGCCGCTCGCCGTACTGGCTGGCCGGAAGCAAAGAACAGTGCCGTCCAAACGCTCAAGACCAGCAACGTCTGCCCGACATCGGGCTGAGACACGAGCAGGCCAGCAAGTGCACACATCAGCGCCACCGCAAGTGGCAGGCCGGGCATATCTGGTCTTTCACGGGCTTCCGCCAGCAACCAGGCTGAAACAACCACAAACGCTGGCTTGGCGAATTCCGATGGTTGCAGCGAATGTCCGGCTATTGAGAGCCAGCGCCGCGCTCCGTTTATTTCCGCGCCGTAGAAGTGAACGAAAATCAGCCCGGCAATGGAAGCGGCAAGCACGCCGAGGCTAAGCCGGCGCACCGAACGGGGATCGAGCATAGAGACCATGACGATGATCACCGCGCCCACAGACGCAAAGAACGCGTGGCGGATCACGAAATGATAGGCTGGAAATCCGCTGCGCAATGCCACCGAGGGACTGGCGGCCAGCGACAGCACAACACCCGCCCCCAAGAGAACAAAGACGGCCATCAGAAGTACGAAATCGGTGGTGAACCACCACTCCGTCATGCGGCTCTTATCGGCACGGCTGATCCTCATGAGTTGCAGCCCTGCATTATTGCGGACGTCTCAACTCGACCCCTGGAAGGCTCGAGACCAGGCGGCGGAAATGGTCGCCGCGTTGTTCGAAATTCTTGTACTGATCATACGATGCGCAAGCCGGAGATAGCAGAACCACGGGCTCGGGCACGCCCCCTGCCATCGCATCGCGGGTAGCCGCGGCGACGGCCGCATCGAGAGTTCCACAGCGCTCGAACGCTGCCGCCGATCCGATCTGGCTGGCAAACAACTCCGTTGCCTCGCCAATCAGGTAGGCCTTGGCCACGCGGGGAAAATAAGGCGCGAGCACTTCGATGCCGCCGTCCTTGGCCTTGCCGCCCGCTATCCAGTAAATGCCGCCCTGCCACGACGTCATGGCTTTATCAGTGCTATCGGCATTGGTGGCTTTGCTGTCGTTGATAAAAAGAACATGGCCCAACCGGCCAATTTCTTCCATGCGGTGGGCGAGGCCAGGAAACGTCGCATAGCCTTCAGGATAAGCGTCAGGACGCACGTGATCCCAAGTTGCGGCAAACGCCGCAACGGCGTTTTGCGCGTTGTGCCGGCCTCTGAGGCTGGTATTGCCGTTCAGGCTGATGACGCGCACGCGGCCTTGGAAGCGCGAATCGAAACAAATAAATTGGCCGTCCATTCCATATTCGTGGATACCGGGTGGGCCCGTGCGCACCCGGCGCACAATCTTGCCCGCCGCTTCAAGCCGTTGGGCAATACCAGAACAGATGTCATCATCCATGCCGATCACAGCCACGCCGGACGCAGCCACCAACCGCTCCTTGATGGCCGCATAGTTCTCTAGCGTGCCGTGACGGTCGATGTGGTCAGGTGTGATATTCAAGAGCACGCCCACCGACGGATTGAGGCTCGGCGTCAGATCGATCTGAAACGATGAAAGCTCGATAACGTAATACCGGCTGGGCTCCAGCGGCTCGAGGGTTAGAATGGCGCGCCCGATGTTGCCGCCCATCTGCACGTCAAGTCCAGCCGACGTCAAGATATGGGCAATAAGCGCCGTCGTCGTTGATTTGCCGTTGGTTCCGGTGATGGCAATGAATGGCGCCTCAGGACACGCGCTCGCACGCTCACGGCAAAACAGTTCGACATCGCCGATGATTTCGATCCCCGCATTGCGGGCTTTGACAACGGTCCAATGCGGCTCGGGGTGCGTGAGTGGAACGCCGGGTGCCAGGACGAGCGCTGCAAACTTGCTCCAGCCGGCGGTAGTGAGGTCAACGATTGGCACGCCGGCTTTGGCAGCGGCCACGCGCCCTGGTTCGCTGTCGTCCCAGGCGGCAACGCTTGCGCCACCCGCCAGCAATGACGCCGCCGTCGCGTTGCCCGAAGCGCCAAGTCCAAACACAGCAACCGTTTTGCCGGCAAACGTCGTGATGCGAATCATGGATCGGAGCCTAACCTAGTGTCCTGTCTCCGAAATGCCTTCATATTTCGCCGCACCTTCGACAAGGCATTCCAGAGACTGAAGGACACTAGAAAACCTATGATTCTAGTGTGGCTTTTGTCTCGCAATTGCCTTGCCGGTCCATGCCGCGAAAGGAGAAGGCAATTGCGAGACACCACACTAGATGGGCCCAAGACCACATATGCGAGGCAGCAGAGCACGCACGCACCTCAGCGCAGTTTGAGAGTGGCAAGGCCGATCAGCGCCAGGATTACTGAAATAATCCAGAACCGCACGACGACGGTGCTCTCCTGCCAGCCCTTCTGTTCAAAATGGTGATGTAGTGGCGCCATGCGGAAAACGCGCTTGCCTGTCATTTTGAAGGACGCAACCTGGATGATGACGGACAGGGCCTCTAGTACAAACAAGCCGCCGACGATGCCCAGAACGATCTCGTGCTTGGTTGCGACCGCGATTGAACCCAGGGCGCCGCCCAAGGCCAGCGAACCGGTGTCGCCCATAAAAATCATGGCGGGCGGCGCATTGAACCACAAGAACCCGAGTCCGGCCCCGATTAGCGCTCCGCACATGACGGCAAGCTCGCCCGAGCCCGCCACGTAATGGACTTGCAGATACGTTGCGAACTTAATGTTTCCGACAAGATAGGCAATCAGCCCGAACGTGGCGGCTGCGATCATCACGGGCACAATGGCCAAACCATCGAGACCGTCTGTCAGATTGACCGAATTGCCAGCCCCGGTGATGACAAACATTCCAAACAGCACGAATACGAGTCCCAGATCGATCAACACCGATTTGAAAAACGGCACTGCAACTTGCCCCGACAATTCCGGCGCTGATATCTTCATGATGGCAAAGGCTGCCAGTGCTGCGACAACGAGTTCAAGACCCAGGCGCGCTCTGCCCTCAAAGCCGGAAACATGCTGCTTCGTGACTTTGAGATAGTCGTCGTAGAATCCGATGATACCGTAAGACAGTGTGACGGCCAGCGCGACCCATACATAGCGGTTCGACAGATCCGACCACAGCAGCGTCGCCACAAAAACGCCCGCCAATATCATGAGCCCCCCCATGGTCGGCGTGCCGCGCTTGGCCAGATGCGATTGCGGGCCGTCTTCGCGAATGGGCTGGCCCTTGCCCTGCTTAATGCGCAGAAGGTCGATAATTCCCGGGCCAAACAGCAGCACGAAAAGCAAAGACGTGAATATTGCACCGCCGGTGCGGAACGTAATGTATTGGAAGACGTTCAGCGCACCGATCTGGTCGCTAAATTGCACGAGCTCGTAGAGCATCAAGTCCCTCCTCGAAGCGGGCGCTTGCCGGCCGCCTGCCATTCCCCCGAACGGCGCCGCCTCTTACCACGCCCCACCTTTATTGGCTGCGCCTGTTTGCGGAAAATTTTTCTTTGATGGCCTCGACCAACGGCGCCATGCGGCTGCCATTCGAGCCTTTGATCATCACAGCATCGCCCGCTGCCAAGCTAGAAAGTAGCGTCTCCTTGATTTCCGTGGAATTTTTGGCCCAGCCACCCCGCATATCCTGGGGCAGAACAGCATTGAGGTGCGCCATCTGAGGGCCGGATAGAAAAACAACGTCGACATTGGCGGCATGGATCGCCTCTGCCAGTCCGGCGTGCAGGTTTGCTGCATCCGCACCCAGTTCGAGCATATCTCCCAGCACGGCAACCCGGCGGCCATAGCGTTCGCGCGGTACTGTCGCCATTGCCGCCAAGGCCGATCTCATCGAAGCTGGATTTGCGTTGTAGCTCTCATCAATCAGCAGCATATCACCAGTTTGCAGGCTCAACACAGTACGCGAGCCTCGCCCATGCGGCGCGGGCATCTCAGCCAGCGCCTTGGACGCTTGGCCGGCATGAACGCCCACCGCATCCAGCGCGGCCACAACAGCCAGAGAGTTTTGCGCGATATGCGCGCCCGGTGCTGCAACGCGGTAGGCGACTTCGCGCCCTGATAGGGTTACGGTGATGTCCGATCCGTCAGGCCCCAGGTCCCAGCGCGACGGGCGCACTTGAGAGCCTGCTGTCAACCCAAAGGAACGGACAGTGCAGCCCGCTTCGCGAGCCCGCCGTTCCATTAAAGTGTAGTGGGCGTTGTCGTGGCTGATGATAGCGACGCCGCCTTTCTCCAGGCCCAAAAAGATTTCGGATTTGGCTTCGGCGATGTCTTCGACGCTGGCAAAGTGTTCCAGATGCACGGCTTCAACTGTGGTGATGATAGCCACATGCGGTCGTACATGCCGCGTCAGGGGCGCAATTTCACCTGCGTGATTCATGCCGATCTCAAACACGCCGAAAATTGTTCCGGCGGGCATCGACGCAAGCGTGAGCGGCACACCCCAATGATTGTTGAACGACTTATCCGCTGCGTGAACGCGGCCAGGAGCGGCGAGAGACAGGCACGCCTTCAACATTTCCTTGGTGCCGGTTTTGCCGACGCTGCCGGTCACGGCAATGACGCGAGCGGCCGGCGACAACCGTGATCTCGCCGCACGGGCCACGCCCTCCAGCCCCTTGAGGGGATCTGCCACGCGAACAAGTGCGCCATCGCCTGTCTGCCTGACATAAGAGGCCGAGACAATGGCCGCCCCCGCACCCTTGGCAAAGGCTGAGGTGACGAAATCATGGCCGTCGCGCTGGTCTTTGAGGGCAACGAAAATATCGCCCGGCTTCAAAGTTCGCGTATCGATCGAGAAGCCTGTCAGGGGCATCGGAGCGGTGCCACCGGCCACACCGCCGGCCGCTTGCACGAGATCTTCGAATGTCCAAAGCGGTGCGTTCATGCCAACCCCAGTGCCGTGCGCAACACGTCATGATCTGAAAATGGCAGCACCGTGTTACCGACGATCTGACCCGTCTCGTGGCCCTTGCCCGCGACCAGCACCACATCGCCCGGACCCATCAAACCTACTGCTGCTTCGATGGCCTCCCGCCGGTCGCCAATCTCAAGCGCACCGGGGGCTCCTTGCAAGATTTCCGACCGGATGCTTGCAGCCGTTTCCGTTCGCGGATTGTCGTCGGTGATGATCACCACATCGGCCTTGTCCGTGGCGATGCCTCCCATACGCGGCCGCTTGCCGCGATCGCGATCGCCGCCGCAGCCAAACACGCAAATGAGTTTGCCGCTCACGAACGGGCGGCAGGCATCGAGAGCTGCAATCAGCGCTTCGGGTTTGTGAGCGTAGTCAACGACGGCAAGCCCGCCGTTGTGTTCGCCGATAATTTCGAGACGGCCTTTGACACCAGAAAGTTGAGCGATACCTTCAAGCGCCTGCCCGGCGTCCTCGCCCACGGCAATAGCAAGGCCTGCCGCCACAAGTGCATTCTCAACCTGATAGGCCCCGACCAGGGGCAGCAAGACCGAATAGGTGCGCCCACCGTGCTGGAGTGAAAGGCGTTGCGCAAATCCATCGCGCTCGACGCTTAGGAGTTTGAGCGTGCTGCCTCGTGTTCCGACCGTCAATACATTGAGGCCGCGTGCGCGCGCGATTACAATCACATCATCGGCGTCCTGGCCATCGGTGTTGATCACCGCCGGCTGGCCTTCCTTGAGCAATTCCGAAAACAGCCGCATCTTGGCTTCGAAATAGTGATGAACCGTCGGGTGGTAGTCTAAGTGATCGCGGCCAAGGTTGGTGAACGCCGCGGCCGACAAGCGCACTCCATCGAGCCGGAACTGATCGAGCCCGTGTGAAGAGGCTTCCATAGCCAGATGCGTGACACCCTCGCGGGAAAGCTCAGCCAATGTGGCATGCAATGTAACGGGATCAGGCGTCGTCAACGAGCCATAGACGGCTCCAGCCGGCTTGATAACACCGATGGTGCCCAGCGACGCTGACTGCCGTCCGCAACTTTTAAAAATCTGGCGTGTGAATTCGGCGACAGAGGTTTTGCCGCTGGTGCCAGTTACCGCCACGACCGTCTCAGGCTGCGCACCAGAATAGCGTGCGGCCATCAGGGCCAGGGACCGCCGGGGCTCGGCAGTCAGAAACACGGGAACCTTGAGGCCAGCAGGAATCTCCGCCTCTTCGTTGACGACAATGGCAATCGCACCTCTAGCAATGGCGTCCGTAATGAAGCGGCTACCGTCCGCATTTGTGCCCGCAACCGCGACGAAAACGAAGCCGGGCTTCACCAGCCGGCTGTCGGCGGTCAAACCCGTAACGGTGGTGCCGCCGTCACTCAACAGCTGCGACGGATCGGTACCGGCGAGTTCAGACAGCTGCATGGTGCCTCGAGTTTTGTCTTGCAAGATCGTCTTATGGCGCGTTGCGACCGCCGTCAAACCTAAGGCGCTTCAGCCACTCTTCCGGCCGGCATCAATCCCAGTTGCGGACCTATGCGCGCGATGATCCGGCCAGCCGTTGGCGCGGCATTGAGACCGGCGGTAATTTCGCCATGGGTCTCGGGCGTCGCCTTGGGTTCAAACAGCGATACCATCACCAGATATTTGGGCTTTTCCATTGGAAATGCCGCCAGGAACGATGAGATGACCGCTTTGTCCTGGTAGCCGTTGCGCCCTGGCATTTCGGCGGTGCCGGTCTTACCGCCGACGTTGTATCCTGGCACGTCCGCCCGGCGCCCCGTACCTGATGCGCCGGTCACATTGAGGCGCATCAGATCATTGAGCCGGGCAGATGTTTCTGCCTTGATGACGCGAACCGGCGGAACCGCCGCTGTACCAGGAAACTGGAAGGTGAACTTGGGCTCGACGCGCACACCACCATTGATGAGAGACGCGGCAGCCGCCGCAAACTGCAACGGCGCGACAGCGATGCCGTGGCCGTAGGCGACAGTGATCTGCGAAATCCGGTCGAACGTTTGTGGCACGATTGGAGGCGCGACACCCCCCCGCTCGGTACTGATAGCCGAAAGCAGTCCTAAGTCACTGAGGAATTGGTGCTGCCGCTCAGGCCCTGCTTCAAGGGCCAACATCGCGGCGCCCGTGTTTGACGAATGCGTAAAGACTTCCGCCACGGTCATGGGCCGCCCGAGCGGATGCAGATCCTTGATAGTAAAGCGCCCCTCGATCAAGGGGGCCGTGGTATCGACGAGTGAATAGACGCCCTTGCCGTCCTCAAGCGCCATAGCGAGGGTGACGATCTTGAAAATCGAGCCAAGTTCGTAAATGCCCGCAGTCAGGCGATCGAGCCGTTCGGGCGCCGCCGCCTCGTGCGGCCGGCTGGGATCAACACCCGGCAGTGAGGCAGAGCCTAAAACCTCGCCAGTTTTGACGTCCATGACCAAGCCGCTGGCGGCGGATGCCTGGTATCGATTGAGTGCCGAGGCCAATTCGCTTTCCAGCGAATGCTGTACGCCAAGGTCGAGCGACAACCGGACCGCCGCCTTGCCCGAGCGCGTGGCATCAAGCACGCCTTCAACACCAATCACGGTGTCGACATAGCTTTCAATTCCGGACAGTCCCTTGTTATCGATATTGACGCTGCCGATAACGTGACCAGCCGAGGTGCCCATCGGATACGTACGCTTCAACTCATTGCGAAAGGCAAGTCCGGGCAGGCCGAGGTCATGGACGTGCTGCGCGATCAACGGCGGCAATCCACGCCGGATCCATACAAAGCGCCGGGTTCTATCCGACAGACTGGCGCGCAGTTGCGCGGCATCGAGATCTGGAAAAACGGTGAGCAGCTTTTCGACGGCCTCATCGCGATCTAAAATAATTGATGGATCTGCGTAAAGCGAAGGCGAGGCGATATCGGTGGCCAGCAACCGGCCATTGCGATCGACGAGATCGGGGCGCGCAAAGCTCTGTGGAACCGCGTCACTGACGCTGATTGAGACCTCTGACTGGGCCACCAGCGCCAGGCGGACGAGCTGACCGGAGATCGCCGCGAATGCACCACAGACGGCAAGGCCCACCAGGGCAAAACGAAGCCGCAAATTTGGCTCAGAAACGCCGCGCCCAGTTCCCGGCCTGGAAATGGGCAGGGAGCTGCCGTCTTCTATATGATGTGCGCCAAGCGGAGACATCTCGTGCGCTGCCTGTGACTGAGCCTCAAGTGACGAGACAAAAACCGATCACGCCTGACATCTCTATGGCGCTGACGTGGAGCCGGTCTCGATGCCCGACAGACCCGGCATCCGCTCAAGCTGCGCTTCCGTGGCAGGCCCTAAACCCTGGGCGCGTGCCAAGGATTCGATACGCTCGGGCCGTGCCAGATGTGCGCGCTCGGCCTTTAATACCGAAATATCGGTGCGTGCCTTTTCGGCCCGGCGCTCCAGGGTCTGCACTTGTGCCGAAGTCAGCCGCGTGTCGTAGTTAAGACCGTAAAGCATAAATGCGCTGGCAAGAGCCATAAACGCCGCTGAAACAGTGAGCATCCGCATGACAATCGTCCTCCGAACTGTTTATCGCCGTTACACAACTGGCCCAGGATCAACTGTCTGCCGGCCAGCTAGGAGCCTCAGTGCGCACCGCGGCTCGCAAACGTGCCGAGCGGGACCGCGGGTTCACATCTAATTCACCTTTAGAAGGTGTTAACGGGCGAGTGTTAACAATCCGGAAACTTGGGCACAAAGATTGTATCGATTGTGGTGGCGCATAACGCGAGGCGTTGGGTTCGCGGCCCGCGCGCTCCGTCAGAAATTTTTTGACGATGCGGTCTTCGAGGCTGTGAAACGATACGACCACAAGCCGGCCGCCGGGCTTTAGCAGCCGTTCTGAAGCACGCAGGGCAGCATCCAACTCCCCCAGTTCATCGTTGACGTGGATGCGCAGCGCTTGAAACGTGCGCGTGGCGGGATGTCGGCCATCTTCCTTGCGCCCATGGAACACCCTCAAAACCAGATCGGCCAGTTCACTGGTGCGCGTGAATGGGCGCAGGTTGCGTTCCTTGACGATGGCCTTTGCAATGGCCCGCGAGCGGCGCTCGTCGCCAAATTCATAGATCACGTTGGCAATGGTCTCTTCGAGACCTGTGTTGATGAAATCTGCGGCCGTCATTCCCTCGGCCGACATGCGCATATCGAGGGGGCCATCGTGCTGGAAAGAAAAGCCACGCTCAGCCTGATCGAGCTGCATGGACGACACGCCAATATCGAGCACGATCCCGCCGGCGCGCGGCCCTGATATCTCAGGCATTCCCTCACACATCAATTCAAGACGCGCAAACTCTTCCATCTGGGAGAACGGCTTATTGATAAGGGCCAGGCGACTGCGAAATTGCTGGCAGATCGCAGCCGCTGCCTGCACCGCAGTGTTATCGCGATCAAACGCTATGACCCGGCAATCTGCGGATTCTAGTATGGCGCGTGAATAGCCGCCTGCCCCGAAGGTGCCGTCAATGTAGGTCTCGCCCGCCCTGACCTGTAGCGCTTCCAGCACTTCGGCCAGCATCACCGGAATGTGCCGGGGGGCGTCGCTCACTGACTGTTACTTCCGCTTCCAAAGAGTTTGCGATGTTCTTGCACTTTTTCGCGGGCTTTGGCTCGCCGCTCTTCGAAACGCTCGGGCGACCACATCTGAAACTTGTCGCCAAGGCCGACAAACGTGACGTTTGATTGAAGTCCGGCATGGGCGCGAAGGCTGTCAGAAAGGACGATACGCCCGTCCCCGTCAATGGCAATGACTTGGACGTCGCCGTAGAGTGCGACAGACAGTTCGTCCCGCTCGTTCGAATAGTCTGGCAGGCCTGCGAGAAGCCCGTCGATCTTTTTCGCAAGTCTTTCGCCACCCGCATCAAGCGCTGGAGCGTCGAGCGAGGGGTAGCAATAGATGCCGCCTGCATATCCGTCGCCTTCGAGCACGGCACGGAAAGCTGCCGGGATCGAGACGCGCCCTTTGGCGTCGATCTTATTCGTGAATGTCGAGACAAAGCGGTCCATCCCCTGAATTCGAACCTCGTCCTTAACTCGACAAAAGTGACGCGAAACCAAATCCCTCTCCTCGCGCTTACGCGCGTGGAGAGGGCTCAATTGACCCAAACCAGCACCGTAGAGACGCCAAGCTTTGGGCCGGTGGGACCACAAGCTTTGGGCCGGTGGGACACCAAACTTTGGGCCGGTGGGCCCGTGATGGTCGCCAGGTCTGGGCCCTCTCTCCAGACCGGCGCCACACCACGGAATCCCTACCCGGTGCGGTCGGGCACATATGGGATCTCATGGTTCTTCATGGGCGTCAATGGATTGTTAAGGAAATCACAGGGATGGAACCTGTTTTCAACAGTTGGCGGCCGCAGCGCATCGGTTTGGCCTGGAATTCATCAGCGAATCTGATGGTTAGCTTGAAATTGGCTTGTTAATTGTTGGCACTTGCGAACAGCGGCCCTCGACGAACGGGATTTGTCAGGGCATCAAGGGCTCATGGCGCCGGGTAGGTTCAATGCCGGCCGCAAAGGATGCGAAGCGAGAATATGGCCAAGTCGGCGGCGAAGAAGGCGGTGGCATCAAGTGTGCCCGAAACGAATGCGCTGTTGGGTGTTGCCATGGACAACGGCATCCTGCCAGCACAAGCCATTCGCGCGCTCATCTCAGGCGGGGCACTCAAGCTCGCCGAACCCGCTGGCAGCGGTCAATTGCAACCCGCCAGCATCGATCTGCGCCTCGGGCCAAAAGCCTACCGCGTAAGGGCAAGTTTTCTGCCCGGACCCGGCGCCAAAGTGGCCGGCAAGCTAATCGATTTGAAGCTCCATGAAATCAGCCTCGAAGACGGCGCTGTTCTGGAAACCGGTTGCGTCTATATCGTGCCGCTGCTGGAAAGCTTGGCGTTGCCCGCTGGCATCGCCGCCTCGACCAACCCAAAAAGCTCGACCGGCCGGCTTGACGTCTTCACGCGCGTTATTGCCGATGGGGTCTCCGCCTTCGACCAGATTCCAGCTGGCTATCGCGGACCGCTTTACGCTGAGATCTGCCCGCAAACTTTCCC
>JBEBJD010000173.1:0-3847 GCA_040080075.1 Hyphomicrobium sp.
TGTCGCATGTCATGCAGATGGCGACCGATTGATCGCCTGGCACAACGAAACCGATTGATCCGCTGGGAAATCGGTTGGTCTCGTAGGGCTCGCCTTGCCGCGCGGGGCGGCTACGGTAATGTTCCAGAGAATAGTCACACATGGTTTTGACCTTTCTCATGTTGGGGGTGTGGTTGGGACAACCTTTCTCATGTGCTCTGCGTTAAAGTGATCAGAGCCTGATGCTTAGGTGTGCATCCTGCGCGAGCGCTGCAAGTGTGGCCTGCGATCCCGTCTTGCGGGCACATTTGCAACGGTACCGTGCTGAACGTGGTTTCTCCGCTGTCACAGAATGCTGCCAATGCTTCACGGCATTGGTCTGCCACCTGCAGATTCCCTAAACGGTCAATAAGAGCTGGGCTGAAGGGGCATGGGCAATGGCATTTGACCATGCTAGACGATGCCGCACGTTTGCAATCCAGCGAACCCATGCATGGCCTCAATTCGAGAATAGGAACGACCGGTATGAGCGCACCCGTTATTACCAAACTCCCAGCCGCAGGACCTGATCCCATTACCGGCATTCTCGATGGCTGGACGGTGGTCGAGGGCGCGCCAAATATGAAAACATGGGTCCAACACACATCGGCTGACGGTTCAATGATTTCCGGCATGTGGGAAGCCACGCCCGGCACGTATCACGCTACGTATGATGGCTTCGAATTCGTCCACCTGCTGGCGGGCAAACTCACGATCACGCCCGATGGCGGCGAACCTGTAAAATTGGCGGCTGGCGATGCATTTGTTGTGGAGCCGAGTTTCAAAGGAACGTGGAAAATCGAGGAGACCGTACGCAAGCATTTCACGGCCAAGCTATAGTGACAGGCATGCGGCATCAAATAGCGAACCGGCGCTGCGATTGACCGGAATGTTCAGTCGTTGGAGGACTTCGATATGTTCAAGAAGCTCTTGATCACTTTAGCCGCCACACTACTTGCATTCATTGGTTACGTCGCCCTGCAACCAGCCGAATTTAACGTATTGCGAACTGCCACCATCGCGGCAGCGCCCGCTGATGTTTTTTCCCATGTCAATGAATTCAAAAAATGGGGTGCCTGGTCCCCTTGGGCCAAGCTCGACCCCAATGCCAAGACCACCTTTGAAGGCCCTGCCGCGGGCAAAGGAGCGGTGTTTGGCTGGTCAGGCGATGACAAGGTTGGCGAAGGCAAGATGTCGATCGTCGACAGCACGCCAAACGACGCTATCAACATCAAACTCGATATTATGAAGCCATTTCCCGGTACGAGCGATGTTGGCTTTACCTTTAAGCCCGACGGCGGCAAAACCATCGTGTCGTGGACCATGACTGGCACACAAGGAATGATGGAGCGGGCCATGTGCCTCATCATGGGTGTGAATATGGATCAAATGATAGGTGCCGACTACGAGAAGGGGCTGGCCAGTTTGAAGGCGGTTGTAGAGGGTAAGGGCTAGTCAGAATATCTGAAAGGCGTGGGGGCCATCACTCAGCTCCATGCACGCAAGGCTATTAAGTTTGTCATTAGAATAGCTGCCAATATCAGCCCGAGGCGGATGAGACGCCGATGAAAGCCATCGCGCGCGATCATATCGCCGAGAAAGTAGCCGCTGCAGCCAACGAGGGCGAACGCCAGTTTGCCTGCTTCTTTGCTTGCGCAAATGATGAGGGGTGAATCATTTGGAGTTTTGTCTTGCCCGAACACGAAGACAATTAGCAGGCTCGCAAACACGCCAACACTCCACAACGATTGCCCGTCGAGAAAGTCATAACGAGACGGCGGTTTATTGAGCCCCTCAGCGCGGGCAGCGATGCGGGCACCCCCGGCCATGACAGCTAAAAAAAGACTGAGCGTCGCGGCGGCTAGCAAATGCGGGTGAACGTCGAGATGAAAGGCTTCGAGCGGAGGCCGCCAGAAGGCCTGCATGGTGTCATGCCACCAGACGAGTGTGCTGGTCAGCCACGGCGCCATCGGCACAACGCCGTTAAGTTGCGATAGAACGGTGAGCGTCGCGCCAGACACACCCATCGTTGCGACGAACTCGCGCTGCACGAGAGCCGCGGCGCGGCGCCAAATTGAGGGGGTGGACTGGTTCCGTTCTCCCATTTGAAACAAGCGCCTCCAGCGCCCGTTCAAGTGGTGGCGGGGGCTGACAGTATTGGTAATGGCGTTGCGCCGCCGTCCATTTGGCATGCTGTAATGCGCACAATCATGCCCCACCCATGGGCGGGGTGTCACGTGGCTTTTGCCTAGAAGACGAAGTCGGATTGGTCAATTGAAATGGGCGACGCGCCTGTGACCCTCAGTTCCACTGCGCTGACCCCATCGGAGTAGCGCACGATCGTCTCAGTGGCGCTGAGGACATCAATTTGCAGGTCCTGAATCGATGTGACTCCAGTAAATTTAGAGAAATCCAGAACATCCGATCCGTCTTGGAAATCAACAATTCTGTCAGACCCGCTGCCATCGGCAAAGGCGAAGGTGTCGGCGCCCACTCCGCCGTAGAGTACGTCGCTGCCCGCGCCGCCTTCGAGAGTATCATTGCCGCCGTCGCCATAAATCGTGTCGGTCCCTAGTCCGCCAAATATACGGTCGTTGCTGCCGCCTCCGAAGAAACCGTCATTGCCGGCCCCGCCATGCAGCTCATCAGCGCCCGCGCCACCGTTCAGCGTATCGTTGCCGTCTCCGCCAAGGAGGCGGTCGCTGCCCGCGCCGCCATCGAGGATATCTTTTCCGCCAGCGCCATCGCCAATGTCATCGCCTTCGGCACAGGTCAGCTTGTCGTTGCCCGCGCCGCCGGTCAGCACATCACTGCCCGCCGTGCCGGTGAGCACAACGCCGGTCGCGCTTGCGTTAGTCAGTGTGTTGTTCGAATAGACGAGCCCGTTTGATCCGATATCGTTGATCTGAGGCGCCGTGTTGCCCTGGATGGTGACGTTCGAGGTGTGATCGGTGCGGATTGTGGGGGTGCCGGTGGCTCCGGCGGCGACCGTCAAAATGTTGTTTGCAACGAGAGCTGTGCCCAGAGACGCCAGCCAAATGCCTTGGCTGGTACCGCCGCTGATGACATTGCCTTCGATGACAAAGCCGTGGGCCTGGGCAGGCAGTACGCCGTTCGCGTCCGGCACAGAGCCTTGAACGAAAATCGCTGGGACGTTGTCGCCGCTGCCTTTGTTCAAAATGTTGTTGCGAATGGTAATGCCAGACATATCGCCGTAGCAGCCATCGTTCCAGACTTGAATCATGTCTGGGTGATCGCCGAGTACAGCCGAGGGGTGGAAGTCAGCGAAGCTATTGCCCTCGACGGTCACGTTACGCACGTTGGCGACATCGACGCCGTCGCTGCGGATATTGCGAAAGGAGTTATTGAGCACTTCCACAAATTCAGACCGGCCAACCGACGACCCGGTCTTCAGGTCATGAAATGTGTTTCCCATTAACAGGACGTGGTTTGAGTCGAGCACTAGCAGGCCCTGCCCATCGTTGGTGGGGATGCCATCGGCGCTGCCCGACGAGTTGGGCGCGGAGTATGGCGAGCGACTGCTGAAGCTGTTGGGCGCAGGGCCGTCGCTGGTCTTCGACCTTGTGGAGCGCTTCGGGATCGACTGCGAACCGGTGCGCAACGGTACGCTGCACTGCGCGGTTGGCGCGGCCGGGCTTCGCAACATCACCGAACGCGCCGCGCAGTGGAAGGCGCTCGGCGCGCCGGTGCAATTGCTGGATGCGAACGACACGGCGAAGAAGACCGGAACCACGGCCTATCGTGGTGCCCTGCTCGATCTGCGCGCAGGCACGATCCAGCCGCTGGCCTATGCGCGTGGGCTGGCCAC
>JBEBJD010000068.1:0-3791 GCA_040080075.1 Hyphomicrobium sp.
GCGAAGCCCGGCGAAGCGATCACCGCAGATAAGAAGCCGGGTGCCGCGCCTGCCGCAAAGCCATAAACGGCCCAGAACCGGTACGGCCAGAACCGGTACCGTATGAAACGAAGAAGGCCGCCGGAGTATACACTCCGGCGGCCTTATTTGTTGGCCCCGGGCGGACGCTTTACTGGCGCCGGGCAATTCCACTCCGGTCAGCCGGCAGTCCGGTGCGGCTTCTTCTCAAGCGACCGCCGCTCGCGAATTTTCCGCGTACGGCGGCTGGCTCCGCGAAGCGGAGTCGCCATGCGCCATGCAAAAGAGTCAATGCTCCAGCAAAAGTATCAGTGCGCCTGAAGAAACACCGCGCGCAACGTCCCGTCGTCGTTCTCGACGAAATAGTCCGAGATCTGCGGATGGCGCAGCGGCTGGCCGGTTTCATCGGCCAACAAATTCTGCTCCGAGACGTAAGCGATGTATTCGGTCTCGGCGCTCTCGGCCAGCAGATGATAGAACGGCTGGTTCTTGCGCGGGCGCACATTGGCTGGAATCGCGGCCAGCCATTCATCCGTGTTGGCAAACACAGGGTCGATATCGAACACGACACCGCGGAAAGGATAAATCCGATGCCGCACGACCTGGCCGACGCAAAATTTAGCTTGGCGAATTGGACGCCCACCGCGCTTGGTGCCTGACTTCTTTTTCGCGGTCTGGGCTAAGGGTTTGGGCGGCGCTTCGGGATCGGAAAGCCTGATCGAGCGCACGCGCGCCCGGGCAGCCCGCTCAATCTTAACATGCTTTTTAACCGCAAGTTTCGTTTTGGGGGCCGCACGTGAAGTGGCATTGGCCCGCTTGGCGGAACTGCTGGCAGCTGCCGCCTTGGCTTTGACCTTGACCGGTGCCTTAGCGGCCGCATTGACGGCCGGTCGCCCAGCCCCCTTGCGGGCGAGCTTGGGTTCCGTTTTTTCCACGGGTCTGTGGATCGTTGTTTTTTTCTGACGCATGGACCTACTTCGACGCTTCGGCGGCTTCCCTGTCAACTGCGACCAATGTCGAGTCAGGGCGGAATCGCGCCCGCTGTTGCCTTAAAAGCCATATGCCGCGGCTAAGGCCGGATCTTTGGATGCCACAAGTTTTGCCAGATCGACAATGACCTTGGCCTGTTTCCAGGTGGCGTCGTCCTGCATTTTACCGTCGATCATTACGGCGCCGGTGCCATCGGGCATGGCTTCGAGGATGCGCTTGGCAAACGCAGTTTCCTTGGGGTCGGGAGAGAACACGCGCTTGGCGATATCGATCTGCGAGGGATGCAGCGACCATGCTCCCAAGCAACCCTGCAGGTAGGCATTGCGGAACTGGGCTTCGCACGCGGCACTGTCGGCGAAGTCGCCGAATGGGCCGTAGAACGCCTTGAGGCCATAGGCCATACAGGCGTCCACCATTTTGGCAACCGTGTAGTGCCACAAATCCTGCTGAAAAAACGCGCGGGTGCCGGCCGGATCTTTGCCGGCATCGGCCAGCACGCCATAATCGGGGTGACCGCCGCCGACACGTGTCGTCTTCATGCCGCGCGACGCGGCGAGATCGGCTGGCCCTAAGCTCATGCCGTGCATGCGTGGCGAAGCGCCCGCAATATCATCGACATTTTTGACGCCTTCGGCCGTTTCCAGAATGGCGTGAATGAGAATGGGTTTGGTCACCTGATATTTAGCTTCAAGTTGAGCCAGCAGTTGATCGAGATAATGAATATCCCACGGCCCTTCGACTTTGGGCAGCATGACGACGTCGAGCTTGTCGCCGACGGCGGCGACGATCTCGGTCACGTCGTCGAGCGCCCAGGGCGAGTTGAGGCAATTGATGCGCGTCCACAACCCCGTGGTACCGAAATCGAACTCTTGTGCCATCGATACGAAGCCGGCGCGTGCGGCTTCCTTCTCGCCCACCGCGATGGCGTCTTCGAGATTGCCGAGCACTACGTCCACGGTCTTGATGGTGTCCTTGAGTTTCGCGCGGATTTTTTCGTTGTGCGGCGGGATGAAGTGGATCATCCGCTCGAGCTTCACCGGAAGCGCGCGATAGGGCTCGGGTGCGCCGATGGCGAGGGGGGCGAAGTGCTTGGCTGGCGTGCGAACGGCGCTCATGGGGCGTCAGAACCTTGGAAATTGAGGGGTGTTGCGGCGCACATTAGGGATCGCGCGCGGCCTGTCAATGTGGTGGTGTCTCAGCCGCGGACACTTGGACGGCACCCCCATCCCACCTAGCGCCAGTGAAATTTGTATAGTAGCGTTCAAGGCGGCAGCTAGCGGGGGCTGGAGGCCAGACCGGGCAAGTTGGGTGATCAATAGCTCATGCTGACGGTTAAATTAGATCAACAGCGGCACACAGAGCCTAGGTCTTGGGTTTGGGTGCCACGCTCGTGCAAGTCTTGTCCCGGCTGAGCCGGGCGGCGTGAGAGAACGTGTGTCTGTCCTTAAGGAGTACCCGCATGACATCGAAAATTTATGCCGTTGCTGTGTCTGCAGCGCTGTTGGGCTTCAGCAGCCTGGCCGTGATGAGCGAAGAAATGAAAGGCGAAGGTCAAGTCGATATCGTCGCCTGGCCGGGCTACATCGAACGCGGTGAAACCGACAAGGCTTACGACTGGGTGACCGGCTTCGAGAAGGACACCGGCTGCAAAGTCAACGTGAAAACCGCAGCCACATCCGACGAAATGGTGACGCTGATGAACCAGGGCGGGTTCGATCTCGTCACGGCCTCGGGCGATGCTTCGTTGCGCCTCATTGCTGGCAAAAAAGTTCAGCCCATCGATATCAAGAAAATTCCCAGCTGGGGCGCGGTTGATAAGCGCTTGGCCGATGCACCGTGGCACACGGTCGATGGCGTCCACTATGGTACGCCCTTCATGTGGGGTCCCAATGTGCTCGCCTACAACACCAACGTGTTCAAGGAAGCACCCAAGAGCTGGTCGGTGGTGTTCGAGGAACAGAACCTTCCCGATGGCAAGAGCAACAAGGGCCGCGTGCAAGCCTATGACGGCGCCATTCACATCGCCGACGCCGCTATGTACCTGATGAAGAAGAAGCCGGACCTGGGCATCAAGAACCCCTATGAGTTGAACAAGGACCAGTACGCGGCCGCAATTGCATTGTTGCAGGGCCAGCGTGCGCTCGTTGGACGCTATTGGCACGATGCCATGGTGCAGGTCGACGACTTCAAGAACGAAGGCGTTGTGGCGTCGGGCTCGTGGCCGTTCCAGGTCAACCTGCTGCAGGGCGAGAAGAAGCCGGTCGCATCGACAATCCCAGAGGAAGGCGCCACGGGTTGGGCTGACACCACCATGATGCACTCAGAAGCCAAGCACCCGGTGTGCGCCTACAAGTGGCTGGAGCATTCGCTGTCGCCAAAACTGCAGGGTGACCTCGGCGCCTGGTTCGGTGCTGTGCCGTCGGTTCCGGCCGCTTGCAAGGGCAACGAGCTTTTGACGGATGCCGGCTGCGACACCAACGGTGCCGGCAACTTCGAGAAGATCTGGTTCTGGCGCACACCAACGGCCAAGTGCGAAAAAGAATCGGGCTGTGTGCCTTATTCGCAGTGGGCCAAGGACTACGTCGCGATTTTGGGTAAGTAGCCAACAGACCAAAGCTGCCCTTTCTCCTTCTAAACGGAGTGGAGAGCGGGGAGTGGATAGGTCTGGTAAGTTGGGTCAAGCGTCATGCTGCAAGCATGCGTCCCGCATGACGCGACCCAACTCCAGCGGCGCAGGCTTTGCGCAGACTCGCCAGACCTAAATGTTGGGTCACGCGCCGCTC
>JBEBJD010000124.1:0-3773 GCA_040080075.1 Hyphomicrobium sp.
TCCGTTACGCGCGCCACCGCGACGCCGATCCGCACGCCGGGCTTTTTCCAGTCGAACGGGCTACCATTGGGAACCAGCAGGATTTCGGCGCCGCATTCGGCCAGGCACTCTGACACCTCGTCCTTCCAGATATCTTCGCAGATAGGAACGCCTATTCGCACCCCATGCACGTTGATGGGACCCGGCATGGGACCTGGCGTGAACACTCGCTTTTCATCAAAAACCCCATAATTGGGCAGATCGACTTTGGCACGAACGGCCTGCACGGCTCCGTCGTGCAGGAGCACGGCGGCGTTGTGCAGGTCATCGCCGAGCTTCCAGATCGTCCCGGTCAAAACAGCGGGGCCACCCGTCAGCTCACGCGCCAGGGCTTCGACGGCTGAGTGAACGGCGCGCTGAAAAGCTGGTTTGAGCACAAGGTCTTCAGGCGGATAACCGGTGATGAAAAGTTCAGGCAGAACCAAGAGATCGGCACCAAACGTGGCAGCCGATGCGTGCGCATCTCTGAGCTTGGCCACGTTGCCAGCAATGTCACCGACAACAGGATTGAGCTGCGCCAGGGCGATGTTCAGACTTTTCGCTGGGGCCTTTGCTGGGCCCGTTGACTTGGACGGCTTTGCGGCGTGGTCGGGCATTCGATTCTTCCGGTGGCGGCTGAGGGACGCGTGATCGTTGAAGAAGATTAAGAAGGCATACCCGGCTCTGTCACGGTGTTGTCATGTAATTTCCAGCGGCAAGGTCACCAATTTGGCATCTTAACTGTGCAGGTTGCCCGTTCAAAAGGCACGACTTTTAAGGGCGTCATACGCGCGTCCGAACTAAAACGATTCCGTGAACCAATTTGCCGCAACTGGCACTTGTGTTTTTCTGAAATGGGTCTTATGTCCTTGCATCGATTTTGGCCAGCCGATCGGGCCCAATGCACTTATTTGTGCTGCCTGGCGAACGATTAGACGCCATCCAAACATCGACGAACCGGGCTGTTGCTCGCCTCCAAAGGGCTGGCCGCAACCCATATAGCTATCTGACTTAAAAGGGTCTTCCATGGAAACCGGCACGGTAAAGTTTTACAACGATCAGAAGGGCTTCGGCTTCATCCAGCCCGACAGTGGTGGCAAGGACGTATTTGTCCACGCGACCGCTCTCGAACGCGCCGGCATGCGCGGTCTGCGCGAAGGCCAGAAGGTTGCTTTCGACACGCAGGAAGATCGCCGCACGGGCAAGATCGCAGTCGGCAACATCAAGCCGGCCTGATCGAACAAATTTTGCAGTGTAGCCGAAGCTGCGCCGCAATTCGAAAGCCGCTCCATCCGGGGCGGCTTTTTTCGTTGAAGAGCTAAGCTAGTAATGACGTCACCCGGCACACCTCAGCCTGTAGAAATCAGCGATAGCCAGCGGTGCCAGTCGTGCGGCGCATGTTGCGCTTTCGACGAATCCTGGCCGCGTTTTTCACTCGAAAGCGAACGAGAAATTGCCGCGATCCCGGAAGCACTCGTAAGTGCAAGCGGCTCTGGCATGCGCTGCGAGGGAGGCCGCTGTTGCGCACTTTCCGGCGAAATCGGCAAACACGCCGCCTGCACTGTTTACGCGGTGCGCCCGCTGGTCTGCCGCGACTGTCAGCCGGGCGACGAAGAATGCAACATGGCCCGTGCCAGGTATGGTTTTCCAGCGCTTGCGCCTCGTTAACAGTTGGACACCCGGCAAGAATTTCCCGCTTCGGGCAAATTGCCTCCAACAGGCCAGACGTTTGCTATACTGAGGGACAAAGCGCAGTTGGAGTGCGGCCACCATGGCTATGAGCGATAACGACCTGACCCGCCGGCCCAGCACCGTGCCGTGGCCGCCAATCTTACTTGCCGCCGCAGTACTGGGCGCCGTGGTGTTGGGTGAATTCGCACCAGTCACCTGGCCGGGCATCGATGATTGGCCCGCGCGGGCAGTTGGAATTGCTCTGGGGATGGGTGGATTCGCGTTGACGGTGTGGGCCGTCATGACACTGACACGGGCTAAGACCGCCGTCTTGCCGCATCACGGCGCCTCTCACCTCGTGACCAGCGGGCCCTTTGCCTGGCGCCGCAATCCGATTTACCTTGGGGACATCCTGATGCTGCTGGGAGCGGCTGAACTGACCAAGAATATTTGGTTCGTAATCATGGCCACTGCTTTTGGCGGACTTGTCACTTGGCTCGCTATCTTGCCGGAAGAGCGCCACCTCGAAGCCAAGTTCGGCGATGCCTGGCGCGACTACGCAGCCCGAACCCGGCGCATAGTGTGAGGATCGGGCGGGTCCCATGAGCACCGACTACCGCGAAAAGGAGCGCGAGTTCCTCGATAGTCTTAAGGAAGATACGGGCCGCGACGTGCGTGAATGGATGGCCTTTATTTCAGCTCAGAACTTGCCCCACCGCAACGACATCATCGACTGGTTGCGCCAGCAAGGTTTTATGTTCTCCAAGGCCTCGTGGCTGGAGCGGGTCCATAATAATGGCGGCAAGCCGATTTACTCCGACGCCGTCATGCCACGCCGCGCCATGCCGAAGCGGAACTCCACCTCAGTGCCCGCCCAACCCGCGGAGCCACCCAGCGAGCCCGCGGCCGCGCCCCCTCAGGTAGTTGCAGCACCCCCTCAAGAAACCCATCCTGATGCGCTCGAGACCTTGCTGGCCTCGGCCAAGGCCTACCGTCCGCTAGCCCAGCACATTTTACGCGAAATCGCCAAAATACTGCCGGACGCTGTACCTACCGCCTGTAATACCTACGTTTCCCTCACAAATACCGGCCGGGAATTTGCCGTTCTGGTCATGGGCGCACGCGAGTTGCGCCTTGGACTGGCGCTCGAAGGCAGCCCGTTTGAACCGCCCCTGCAAACGGCGAAGTTTCCCAATCCCGCAGTCCGCGTCGCTCCTGCCATCACCCACATGGCCGTGCTTAACGATGTGCGCCAGATTGATGGCGTCCTGAAGGACTGGATTTTCAAATCTGCCGGCCAGGCAGCCACCGTGCCCAACCGGTAGCAAGACCATGGATTTGCCAGAATTTCCGCGCTGGATGAGGGCCTTGGAGGCTCCGTGCAACACAATATCATTCGCATTGCCGTTCTGGGTCTCGTACTCACATTCGTAGCTGTTCGGGCAGACGCGCAAACTGCGCGCCGCGATCACATTGCCGAACTCCTCGCTCAAACATCGCCACAACCCCGAACACAGCCCGATGATGCCGCCGTTGCGCCCAGGCCTGATACGGCCACTCCCGCTGTAGAGCCCAGCGACCCGCGTGCGGGCGACCCTGCCTTTGAACAAGCCCGCGCCCTGATGCAAGCGATCGATGCCATCTTGCGCGACACCGCAGAAAATCGGGCTGAAGCCAAAAAGCTTCCTGGCAAAAATGATTTTATCGTTTCGCCAATGTGGACGGAAACACGCGAAGATCGTGAGACCAAGATCGGCTCATTGTTAGATTCAGCCCTTGGCATCGTGACAGATGTGCCCGTCGTCGAAGTTCAAAAAAAGATCGAAGGCTTGCGCACCAACATTCGCGGTCTTGAAGACACCATCGTCGCGCTGCGTGAAAAGCAGTTGCTGGCGCCCAAGGATGGCGTGCTTCCTGGCATGTGGACGGATACCGTCGATAGTCTGGCTAAGTCGATCGAGGAGGCTAACAAGCGGATTGCCGAAAACCGTGACGCCATCACCAAAGCCAAGGCTGAAGTACAAGATGGGCTGGTAAAGGCCGGCTTGACCTTAACACCCGAGCAGATCGATCTGCTTTTGGAC
>JBEBJD010000069.1:0-3767 GCA_040080075.1 Hyphomicrobium sp.
ATCTATTACTATATTTCCAGCACCACCAAGCAGGCGGCCTTCTTGAAGCCTACCGAGGTCGATCGCCAGGTTATGGCCGTCTATTTCACGCCAGAAGGCACCGTCGACCGCGTCGCCAATTACGGCATGAAGGATGGAAAGGTGTTCGACTACATTTCGAGCACCACGCCCGCGCCCGGCGCGAAGGACGAAGGGATGTTGAAGCAGTTGTTCCGCAACCTCGGCACCAAGCAGATCTTTGGCGACGGCTGATCAGCCGGCTCCGCTTTCATCCTCGCAATCTTGAGACTCGCGAGTCTGAATGGCGAAGGCGGCGCAACTTTCATTGCACCGCCCCCGTCAAAGTGTTCAGGCCATAATCAAATGCGCGCCTTTAGTCGCAAATCGTATCGCGCCAGCACCTGTATTGGCCGCCACGGCACACGTAATCGCCCCAGTTATTATAGAAGCAGCGGCGTCCGGCATAGCCGCAACGCTCAGGGCCTGGATAACATCCACCGCTCGAACGGTAGTAGTGTCTGCGTTGGTCAGCGTGCGCAATGGCGCCAAGAACGCCCAAACCAATGATGCCTGCGGCGACTCCAGCCGCGATGCGGCCGCCACGGTGTCCAGCTTCTGCCGTTGACGGCTGGGCTGTCATCAAGCCTAAAGCCATTGTCAGGGCCATCAGCGAACCTAGGACTTTTTTCAGCATCTTGTGCCTCCTTCGTGTGGCCGCATGAGCGGCCCATCTTGATCGTTGGCGCAGTACTCGAATTGAGCAAAGCGCCCGTATTCAGTATCAAGAAAACGATAGTCGACATGAATATGGCATGAACGCAAACTGAGCCCCCATGACGGGGCTCCAAATGCCAACGGACCCACCCCGCGCCTCAGGTGCATCGGCGGGTCCGCTGCCATTATTTCTCACCAGTATTTCTTACCAGTGGTGACGGCGGATGTGGCCGTGATGACGGGCGTGCCATGCCCGGTGACGGTATCCGCGTTTGGGATAGCCCCAAGCCTGATAGTAGGGGACGGCTACGTAGGGATAGGCGTGGGCACGGCGCCAGCGCATCTCTTCAGCGGGACGCCAGTAGCTCGAATTGTAGTAAGGATAGTAGCCACGCGGCTGGTAGTGATAAGCGTAAGGATCGGTCACGTAGTGAACCGAATACACATTGTTATAGCGCGGGTAATAGCCCCAATGCTGTACGGTGCGAACCGTGCCCCAGCCAGCGGGCGCACAGCCGTAGCGGCAAGTGGCGCTGGCGGGCTGACTTGCAAGGCCAAGCACGGCGAGTGCGGCGAAGGCCACGGCGATGAATCGTTGACGCATACTTAACTCCACAAGTTACGCAAAACGCAGAACTTACTGTTAAAATTGCTCAAATTCGATAAGATAGATTTAAGCATACTTGCTTTGCCGGCGAAAATCCACCGCCCAAGGCCGGCGGCCGTTCGATCCCGCCGTATGGCGACGATATTTCCCGCGCAAGCGCGGATGCGCCCTATTCTTCGCAGGGGGCTAAACCTGTCAGCAAATTCCCGTCAGTCAGTGTGCGTTTCGGAAGGTCTTGGGTGACAGCACCGTCAGGGAAATAATGTACAAGTCGAGTGCGATCGACCAGTTGTCGATATAGTAGAGGTCGTGATCGACGCGCCTGCGCATGGCTTCGTCGGTGGAGGTCGCACCCCGGCAGCCGTTGACCTGCGCCCAACCCGTAATTCCCGGCCGCACGTTGAGCCGGCGCGCATAGGCTGCAATACGTTGCTCGAAAATCTGGTCGTGCGCCACGGCATGGGGGCGCGGTCCCACCAGTGACATGTCACCGGCCAGCACGTTGAACAACTGAGGCAGTTCGTCGATGCTCGTGCGCCGCAGGATGCGCCCGATCCACGTGACGCGGGCATCGTATTTGCTCGCCTGCTCGATGCGGTTGCCATCGTCCATCGTGGTCATGGTGCGGAATTTCCAGATCCGGAACTCGCGATGATTATATCCGCGCCGCCGTTGCCGGAAAAATACGGGTCCTGGACTCGTGGCCTTAATCAAGAGGGCGACAGCGACAAAAACCGGCGACAGAAGCAACAAAGCTAAGGCCGACGCCACGGTGTCGAGGGCCCGCTTCATGAACATTTGCAGAAGTCCCAGCGGCGGAGCCGTCAGTGATACTGCGGGCATGGACGCGAACCGCGAAATTCGTGCGTCGGTGAAGGGCCCGATGAGGTTTGAAGCTCCCACATGAATTCCGACCGGCAAATCTTGAAATGCGCTGACAATGGATTGGATCTCATTGGCCCGCGACCAATCCGTGAAAATGACAACGTCATCGATATGCAGTGCACGGGCCTGCGATACGGCAGCTTTCAGGCTATCTGCATACGCTTCACTTGCCAGGTTGTTGGTGGATGTATCGAGGAAGGGAAGTGCAACAGAGGCTGCGATACGGATGTCGGCTTTGATAGCTCCCGCATCCGCTTCAATGCGATTGAGTTCACTTGCAGATCCGACAATCATGAGGCGGCGCCGTTCGATGCGGTCGGCACTGAGCAGTGCGCGCAGTCCTCTTCGGGTCAATATGCCAAGCAATAATAGCGTGGCCAGGCCGCCAGCGTAAAACAGCAAGAGGCTACCGCGCGAAAACGCCTCCGTGGTCTTTGTGACAAATCCTATAAGCGCCAGACAGAAGAATACATAGTTCCACACAAGGAATACCCGGCCGACGCTGCGCGGTTCTTCCAAGATTTTGTGAACGCGATAGTCGTCACGCAACAGGAAGGGCAGTGTGTAAAGCAACGCGGTGATGCCACCGACCGACAAATAGTGGCTGACATCCCCTGGCGTGCCGTAGACCCAGTTATGGTAGGTAATGCCGGTCAGCAATGATGCGCCGGTAATTGCCGATGTTTCGCAGGTCACCACAAGACCCGAAAACATAAGTCCACCCAGTACCAGCCTCATCGGACTGAAGCTTGCCCGCTCAAGTCCTTTATCTAAGATGTCGCTCACGCTATTCCGCCCACAAGTTCACGACGCTAATTTTCCGCTCAATCACGTCCCGCACCGGCACAGTCCTGGTGTGAGCAAGTCTCATTCCAATCTACAGATGATCATTGCTCTGAATAAGCGTGCATTTGTACATTAGTTAATACGACGCGCTCTGACTGGCATCGTACGCTGCGCCTTGGCCTCCAATACCTGGTGCACATACTTGGCTCTGCGAACGTCACGCTGCTTCATCGGCCAACTCGTCCATCTTGGGCACGGCTTTTGCAGGCCATGTCCCTATCGGGAAATCCGATACATGGTTAAAGGAGGCGAGACGGCCGCAAAGGTCAGCCTTGCAGATGTCCACCGGCACTGACGCAACCAGGGCGCCAACTTCACCCGCTCTGTGTCAAAGATACGACAGAGGTTATTTTGACCGTAGCTGCAATGCGACTTAACCTTCCTCCTCACAGGAGTTTGGGACAAACAGTTATGCAACCGCTGGGACGAGGTGATCCTGTGCCGTATGGGCACGCACCCAATGACAGGCCACCGGCACAGGCTGATTTTCGCGGCCTAATGGCCATTTTATCGCGAAATTGGAAGCGTATTGCTTTATCCGCGCTGGCCGGGCTGGCCTTAGCGCTTCTCTATCTGGCCGTCGCCACGCCGATATACTCGGCCACTTCGACGGTGCTGATTGACCCTCGTTCTAGAAAAATTGTTTCTGACGATGTTGTGCAAGGTGGACTGGGTAGCGACCTTGTTCTGGTTGAGAGTCAGGTTCCCATTATCA
>JBEBJD010000216.1:0-16678 GCA_040080075.1 Hyphomicrobium sp.
CAGTGGCTTGGCCGGTGCTCCGCGCATGGCGGCACTTTCCAAACCCAGTCCCAGACACTGAGAGGAATTCCAAGATCGTGCCTTCAAGCGATCAAAACGCAACCTACTTGATCCCCTCGCCGCCACCGCGCAAGGCTGCAGTGCGCAAGCACACGCGCTCGGCATCCAGCCTCGCAGCTTTGAGCAATGCGGGATCGGCGCGGCCAGCCAATTGCGCGGATAGTTGCGAGTATCGCGCGATGTCATCCACACTGCACTCAGGATCGAAGCTGGTTTCTTTTGAAATCTCCTCGCTCCCGGCATCGGGAGCAAGGAACGCGGACTCTGAGGCGCGATCGTCCCACACCCAGTCGTCTTGGGCACCGTTGCACGCGCACCCGGCAAGCAACAGCGGAGCCAAGTACATGGCGGTACGCCATCGCTTGGCACCGGCGTGCGGCCGCATGATCGAACCGGTCTGCATCAAGATTGGACTTTCTACTTATCAAAGTTATCGATGCTGCAGGGCTATTTCGTGCGCGCGCCGGTACCAATGGCGGGCAAGGTCAGGATCGCCACTACCGTCGAGTCCAAGTTTGGCGAGGCTTGATGGATCGTAGGTATTGCCGAGAGCGAGCGCGCCTTCGGGCATGCCCGATTTTGCGGCCTTCTCGAAACTCTTGCGGGCGGCGGATAGTTTGCCTTGCGCAAGAAATTCTTGGCCCTGCTCGATATCGGATTTGCGGGGCTTGGATGAGGTGGACGTTTTGACCAGTTTAGCGGGCGCCGGTTTGGCAGCTCGAGTTTCGATTTGGGGGACTGCAGGCTTGGACTCGGGTGCAACGGGAACCACAACAGAGGGAGCGGTTGCCGCGGGAGCCGGCTCAATACGTGTGGCTTTGCGAGCCTGTTCCTCCTTGGCGGCCAATTCTTCCTTTGCCACCTTTGCGGCGTCCTCGGCCTTGGCCCGCGCCAAGCGCTCAGTTTCGAGTTGTGTGCTGACTACGGCGGCATCACGTTCTGCCGTGTCACGCGCCAGCTTCAGCGCTGCCGCCTCGTCAGCGCGTTGCGCGGCTGTTGTGTCAGCCGCCGTTGGGGCCGCAGGCCGCTGCGCTTGGCGAACCGCGATCACTGGCGAGGCATCTGAGCCATGCGCCGTCAGGACTGGCGGCTGCACCATAAGCGAGGAACGCAGCGAACTCACCCGCCATTGCACAATGGCAAAGACCGGTATGGCGGCGGCCATCAAGATGAGAGGCAAACGGCTCATGCGGCGGCGGGCCACCACTACCTTTGGTTTTGCTGGTGCTTCATTGAGGGCGGCCAAGGCAAGCGCAATGCTCTCGGCGCCGGCTGGCGGCTCTGCAGCGCCGGGCAGATGTCCTGGATCGTGCGCCAACGAATCGTCTTGTAGGCGCTCGAAAGAGGCGCCCGTCCACTCGAGCAATTCGGCTTGCCCGCCGTCTCCTGGCACACACGCAGCAATCGACTGCGATAAATTTCTCGCGGCATTCATAAGGACCTCACGATACGCAAAACAAAATAGGCCCTGCTCGAGCACTCGATGCCTAGGCAACCAAAGTGACCAGAGTGTGCTGAAAACGAGGTACTTAGATGTGCCCTCAGCGCACAGAGCGAGCATAAGTAAGAGGGTTTGCCGCGTTTTCACCCCCAACCTTTTCCCCTGCCAATTTCGGTGCCCCGGAAACGGGCCCGGCCTGGCAATGCTAGCTTTGCGGTAGTGATTCGCCGGGCGCCGCCATCGCGCCCTTGAAGGAGAGCCCCATGGCCCAAGCGCTGAAAGTAATCGACAGTTCGGCCGAAGCCGCTGCCAATGAAGCCGCGCGCGAAGCCCGCGCCGAGGCTTTGCAGGAGGCCGAAAAGGCGCCAAAGGCTACGGCAGCGAAGAAATCCGCGAGTGCTCCCACCGATGGATGGCACCGTTTCGTCGTCGACGTATGGATCACCAACCTTAACTTCACCGAATTCGGCGTTTACAAGCGTTCGCGCAACAAGGCCAAGTCGCGCCAGTTTACGACCGACATGGATATTTTTGCCGAGATCATAGAAGACGGCGAACGCACCGGGCTTCTGGGCTACCGCGAGGATTTGTGGAAGAACGCAACAGGCATGGATAAGCGCCTGGTGTTCAAGCTGTTCACCGAAAATCTTGGCTGGAAGGCAACGGCAGATCTGATGCTGGGCCGCTCGATACAGCAGACGATCGGTGCGCGCGGCTTGCCGGTGATGACCTATTCGATCAACACCGACGACGACAGTTACATGATTTATGTCGAGCGCTCGGCCAACAAGTGGCCGCTGCTGCCGGAATATTTCTCGTTCTTCCTAATGGACGAAAAGGGCAAGCCCGAGTTCTACAGCCTGCGCCGCGACGTCATCAATCTGGGCGGCGACTACACGCTGTATGATCAGCGCGGCGAAATGGCCGGTCACCTCGACGGCAAGGTGTTTTCCATCGGTGGCAAGTGGAAAGGCAAAGTCAAAGACGGCGCCGACGGCAAACGTCTGATGACTGTTATGAAAATGTTTGCCGGCATGATCGTGTTCAACGGCGATTGCCGCCGCCACATGAAGCGCCTCTACAAAGACGTGCGCGCCGGCCGCCTCGATCCTAAACTTGAGCGTCAAGAGGCCGATCTCTATATGAACCCGCGCCGCGTCCGCTAATTGGGGCGTTTGCACGAGTTCGCGATCCCAGGAACCGGCAAGCGATGCATCGGATCGATTGACAGCGTTGACGCGGTCAACGGCTTCAGCCTTTAATGAGGTGCCAAGCCAAGGACCTTCATGACCGATGCCCTGACTGAGATTAATAAGCTGAACGAGCGCTCCCGCGCCATACTGCGCCACATCGTCGACGGCTATCTCATGACCGGTGAGCCGGTTGGATCACGCAACCTGTCGCGCCTGCTGCCGATGACGCTGTCTCCAGCCTCGATCCGCAACGTGATGTCTGATCTCGAACACGCGGGCCTCATCTATGCCCCGCACACTTCAGCCGGGCGGCTGCCGACACAAAGCGGCTTACGCATGTTCGTCGACGGCCTGTTGGAAGTGGGCGACCTGACCGACGAGGAACGCCGCCAGATCGAAGCCCAGATTGCGGTCAAGCGCACGCGCTCGATGGGCCAGGTTCTGGCTGAAGCCAGCGAGATGATTTCGGGTCTGTCAGATTGTGCGGGCGTGGTGCTGACAGAAAAACAGGACCCCCGCCTGAAACAGATCGAGTTTGTGTCGCTGGAGCCCGGCAAAGCGCTGGCCGTGCTGGTTGCCGACGACGGCAACATCGAAAACCGCATCATTGAGCTACCTCCGGGTATGCCGGTGTCGGCGCTGGTGGAAGCCGCTAACTATCTCAACGCCCATATCCGCGGGCTGACCATGGCCGAGGCCCGCGCCCTCATTGAGCGCCAACTCACCTCGGCGCGCGCCGAACTCGATGGCCTGACGCAGAAGGTCATCAAAGCTGGGTTAGCCGAATGGTCGGGCACTTTTGACGACCGCCGCAGCCTAATCGTGCGCGGACAATCGAACCTCTTGAAAGACCTGACCGCCATTGGCGATCTCGACCGCATCCGCCAGCTATTCGACGATCTGGAGCAAAAGCGTGATCTGGTGCAGTTGCTTGGCTTGGCTGAGGGCGGCGACGGCGTGCGCATTTTCATCGGCTCGGAGAACAAGCTGTTCTCGCTGTCGGGATCGTCGCTGATCGTCGCACCCTTCCACGATGAAACCCGCAAGATCGTGGGTATTCTGGGCGTCATCGGCCCCACGCGCATCAATTACGCTCGTATCATTCCCATGGTTGACTACACAGCAAAGCTGGTCAGCCGTTTGCTGACTTGATTTTTATGGGCTGAGGGCCGATATCGCGGCTCTGACAATTCCCTTACCCCGGCTTCGGAGACCCCATGGCGGACCCCAAAACCCCTGGCGACAGCAACGGCGCTGAAATGGAAACAGAGACTCCGGCCGGTGCCGGTCCGGCGGCCGAACAGGACATCGGCGTGCCGCAACTGAGGGCCATCATCGAGGCGCTGCAATCCGACCTCGATGCCCTCAAGAATCAAAACCTGCGGCTTATGGCCGACATGGACAATCTGCGCAAACGCATGGAGCGCGAGAAGGATGAGATGGCGAAGTATGCCATCGGCAAGTTCGCCGCCGACGTCGTCAATGTGGCCGACAATTTCGAACGCGCGACGAATGCCGTGCCCGCGGGCGCTGCCGATGAGGAAGGCCCGTTGAAGAGCCTCGTCGAAGGGGTGACCATGACCGAGCGTGAGTTCATGAACGTGCTCGAGCGCCATGGTGTTCACCGGCTCGATCCAGGCGGGGAGGCCTTTAATCCGCACAAGCATCAGGCCGTCATGGAAGTGCAAAATCCGGACGTCGCCCCTGGCACCATCGTGCAAGTGTTCCAGCCCGGCTACGTCATTGCCGATCGGGTGCTGCGCCCGGCCATGGTGGTGGTGGCTAAAGGCGGAACCAAGCCGGGAGCCAAGCCAGCTGATACGCCTGCCGGACCGGCGCCGGGCGCTGAGCCTGCCGAGGACCGCGGCGAAGGTTGAGGTGCTGAGGCTACAAAGCCCCGGTGTGAGGGGCGCCTAACACAGGGCGATCCGAGGCATACATTCGATATCCCCGTTCCTGCTGAGTATGATTCGGTTCCGGGATGGGTCTGACATTCAGCCAGCCCGGAGGTGACCACCCAGTCTCCCGGCGGGACACGCTGAAAGATATATCGCCAGCACCCGCTTGCCCGATGACAAGTTTGGCCCTCACACTTTATCGCCGCCTGAGAATACTTCGCCCATCCACTCATCGATTGAGATGTTGCCAGCCTTTTCAACAGCCGCAGTCTCGGTGGGCCGCAGCACATCTTGCAGGCCGTCGATGCGCTTCCATTCGCACAGCGGCGTTTCCACATCCGTGCGCGGCACATAGCGAGATGGCGTGATCTTCTGCATGCGATGAACATAGCGCGGGCAGTTCATCCACAGTTCCGAGAGTTTTACGGCAACGACCATCTCTGCTTCTTTGAACATGGTCAGCGCTGAAGGATCTTTAGTAATGCTGGCCCGGCCCTGCAAACGCAGACGGAAAGGCTTTTCGAAATCGATAAACAGAATGCCAATTTCAGGATTGGCCGATATATTGCCCATCGAAAGGTACATGCCGTTGCCGTCGTAACTGGGAAACACGATTGTGCCGGCATCGAGAACACGCACAAAGCCCGTATCGCCGCCTTTGTACGACACGGTGGGACGGCCTTTGTGGTCGATGGTCGTCAGAAAAAACATGTCGCGGCTTTCGATAAAAGCCTTTTCCATGTCTGTGATTTCTGTCTTGACCGCGATCATCTCGATGCGATCGGCCATGCGGCGGCTGTCGTGCTCATCCTGTAAGGCGCGATGCTGATCTCCGTAAAGTCTGCTCATGGATGTTCCTCGCCGGGTTGTTTTTTATGCGATCGTGTGGCGGCCGTAGTTAGCGCGATGGGCACAATCTCACCAGTAGTACTTCTGGGTCTACGCTTCAGCTCTAACATACGGGCTGATGGTCAGGTCTGCGGCTTCAGCCCAACGCCGCACAATTTCTAACTCTCCAGCCGACGGCAGCCTGTTCTGGCGGCCGCGGCACTGCACGATTGTTCCTTGCTTGGTCACTTCGATTGTCTGCGCCTTTTCAAGGCCCATGCGCCGGTCCACTTCCATTGTCCAAATTGAACACTGACCGGCCGCACAAGAGCGCGCGTAACTTGCAACGCAGTGCCGCATCGCTTTACCCTCGGCTATCAGATCATTGCCAGAATGCAATTCGCGGAAGCGCCAGATAACCGGTGCCTCTTTGCTGCCGGTCCTAAATGACATTTCCTTGAATCCCGATGCTTTGAAGTAAAGATTTTCAGCGCCTTTGGTGCGGCCAAGAACCTGATGCCAGCGTTCGACTTGCGCTAATAAACTACCAGCTGCGCGGCCGCGCATCTGCAGATTGGGTTGCGGCGGAGGTTCAATCGTCACTCGGCCCTCTGGATCGACGATCTCCCGCGTTTGGAATTTCTGCGCATAAAGATAGTCGATGACCGGGCCCACGTGCCGCCGGTCGAGCATCGGGTTCGCCACAAAAAAGCGAATGACGGATTCCCAGAACTCGTTGTTGCTGAAATTCGTCCCGATGCGCGTGCCGAGCAATGCCGCCGTCAGCGTCGCGTCGCCGCCCAATGCATGAACCTGGCCCCAGCGGAATGCATCTTCTATGCTCGATGAATCGGGCGCTTCGAGGAAATGATGAGCCATCAATTTGGTGAGCGGAATTGGCGTATTGGCGGTGCGGATATTCTTACCCGAAGCGATATGCAGATACCATTCACGTAACTTGCGGCTGCCTTGCTCGTGGCGCATCCAAGCTGCATCCATGAACTCCGGCACCGGAAAGCGCGCCACCAAGTGACGGATCAATGACGCGAACTGACGGCGCGCATTGTGCGAGGGTGATTTCCAATCTTCCAGTTTTCGCACCCATTGGCCGCGGCGCTCGTTCAATTTTATCAGCGCGTCCGCCGCCAGGTACTCGGACCTTCCAAAAGTAAACGACTGAAAGAGAAAGTCTGTCCCGGCCTCAGCCCATAATAAGAGGCCGAGTAGACTCTTGCGCGATGCCTCCTTGGGGCTGGTCCGTTCGATGCTCTGACATAGGCGCTGCAACTGTGGCCGCTTGAGACCGGCAGCCATCACCTCACCCCGGAACATGGCCTCAATCAGTTTACGCGGATTGTGATATAGCCTTGCTTGGCGGACCACCTCCGTCCGTTGGCGCTCGGCGAAGGCCAGTTCCGCTTCAATTTCCTTACGGTTCTTTTCGAGGGTTGCTTGAAAGCTGTGTTTGCGGCACCAATCCAAGTAAGAAGGAACGTAGCGTAGTTCCAGTGCCGCAAGATGCTTGCGCATGGCAGGTGTCACAACCGGCTCTTCGCTTTTGGATTTGGGCCGCCGCGCCATGGAGTTTGCGTTGCTGAGATTTGATGATCGGGTGATTGCAGGCGCATCATATGCGTGATGCTTTTGTCCTCAAAGAGGCGTCACAGCTTTGACAACGCTTGGCCGCTCGTTTGGCTCCATCCGTGTGCGCACGCCGCTCGTCCAGCCGGGTAGCCGCATCGGTATTATGGGAGGGTCATTTAATCCCGTCCACGCGGGACATGTGATCGTTGCCCAAACTGCTTTGAAGCGGCTCGGACTTGACCAATTGTGGTGGGTGGTGACGCCCGGAAATCCCCTGAAGCCGCACGGTGGACTGGCCTCTCTTCCAGATCGCATGTCGGCGTGCCGGCGGCTTGCCCGGAACCCACGCATGAAGATCACAGGTTTTGAATTCGCCCTGGGCAGCCCCTTTACGGCCGTCACTTTGAGTTTTCTCAAGCAGCGCTATCGGGCCAATCAGTTTGTCTGGGTCATGGGAGCCGACAACATGGCTTCATTTGATCGCTGGCAGAATTGGCGCGGGATTGCCGGATCGATGCCCATCGCGGTAGTTGACCGTCCTGGCTGGCGCCACAAAGCCCTCGCCTCGCCAGCTGCCCATGCCTTGGCCAATGCCCGGATCGCCGAATCTAGCGCCAAGACGCTGGCGAGTCATCCGGCACCTGCCTGGGTGTTCCTGACCACGCGGCTGTCAAAGCTGTCGTCGACGGCGCTGCGGGAGAATGAGCCCGGTCAGCCCGGCGCCACCAAAAGCGTCACGTTGCAGCAACACTTCGCCAGTCAGAGGTCCTTAACCAGTTGATCCCTATTGCCGCACCCAATGCGCCTGCTTATCTTGCGCATATCGTTGGTGGCCCGATGGTGTCACACAACCGGCACTCAATGCAGACATCAATGGATCGGCTTGGTTTCAGGCCTCAACAAGAAGGGATAATCACTCAAACATGAGAACCGCCGCAGGGACGGCCCAAAAGGGCACGTCTCCTCAGGAAATGCCGCCGCAAGGCCGCAGTTCCGAAACCCTCCTCAAGGAGGTCGTTGCCTGGCTTGACGAAGCCAAGGCCGAAGAGATCGTCACTATCGATCTTGCTGGGAAATCCTCGCTTGGAGATTTCATGATCATCGCAACGGGCCGCACAGACCGGCACGTTGGCGGTATCGCGGACCAGTTGCGCCAAAAGCTGAAAGCTGCGGGCGTGGACAACATTCGCGTCGAAGGCACGGAAACCTGTGACTGGGTCATCGCCGACGCGGGCGACATTATCGTGCACATATTCCGCCCGGAAGTGCGTGATTTCTACAAGCTCGAAAAAATGTGGTCGGCCGACCGGCCAGGTGAAATCACACACTGAAGGCAGGATACCCTGTCGTTGAGCGACGCCCCAACGGGCCAGTGAGTTGGCCGGTGAAATGCGATGCGCGTTGTTATTGCCGCTGTTGGGAAATTGAAGGACGGCGCGGAGCGTGAGCTTTATGCGCGCTATGCAGTTCGCCTGACCGCGGTCAGCCGCCAGGCCGCTTTAGGTCCTATTGACCTCATCGAGTTGCCAGAAAGCCGCGCACCTAATGCAGCGGACCGCCAAGCCGATGAAGCAACACGCCTGCTTAGTGCTGTTTCAAAGGTTGAAGTTCTTGTGGCCCTTGATGAAAACGGTCAGCAATATACCAGCCCTGCTTTTGCTCGATTGCTGCGCAAGTCAAGCGATCAAGGCCGCGCGTCCATCGCATTCTTAGTCGGCGGCGCCGACGGCCATGGCGCACCGGTTTTAAATAAGGTTGATCTCAAATTATCCTTGAGCTCAATGACGTTACCGCATGGTCTGGCTCGCGTTGTACTCGCCGAGCAACTCTACCGCGCTGCAACGATAGTGACCGGCCATCCCTACCACAGGGCTTAAGTTTTCCTCTTGGGGTGTTTCAACAAATTTGGCTGTTGCGTATCTGGTGGCAGTCGTCAGATATGTGGGGCTCCATCACCTGCCCACGCGTACCTTACTAGTTCAATAGGAGAAGATGATGTCTGCCAGTCTCATGGAGGCCCTTCAGGGCCTCGTCACCCCGGCATTGTTAAAAACGGCCTCTTCGACACTCGGTGAGAGCGAAGGCGCCCTGACGGCCGGGCTCGGCGCCGTCGTCTCCAAAATTCTGGGCGCCCTGGTTTCGGGCGCTACCGATCAATCCATGATGAATTCCGTGGCCGGTATGGTCTCGGCACACTCGCGCGATCCGGGTTTGTTGTCGGACGTCTCAGGCTTGTTGACCGGCAGCATGCCATCGTCGAGCGCCGCAATTGCTGGTAACCAGCTGATCGGCTCGCTGTTTGGCGTGAAAGAAGGCGGTATCGCCCAGTCCGCGGCGGCTGCAGCTGGCTTGAAGCCGCAGTCGGGCGCCTCGCTCATGGCTTTGGCAGGTCCGCTGGTTTTAGGGGCCCTGAGCAAGACCCCAGGTGCCGGCAGCTTAACCGGCACGGCATTGTCAGCCCTACTGAATTCGGAACGTGGAGCCCTGCTTGGTGCCATCGCGCCAGCCGCCGGAGCGGCGGCAGTCAAGCAAGCCGCAGCGACTGTAACCGCGGCACCCGCTGCCGCTGCATCAGCAGCGGCCAGCACCGTCAAGGCAGCAGCAACTTCGACGACAGCGCAAGTTGCCACGGCAGCGACAGCTGCAGCCGCAGCCACTGCAAAAACAGTTTCGGCAACCGCGCAGTCTGGCGCCAGCACCGCTGCAGCCGCTGCACCAGCCACTCGTGGCGTCGCGGCAGAGGCTGTGCGTCACACGGCAGCCGCAGGCGGAGCAGGCATGTCATGGCTGCTCTGGTTTGTGCCATTATTGCTCCTTGGCGGCCTGGGCTGGTTTATGTGGCAGACACAGCACTCGTCGCTCGAGGCGCCTGCCGCTCCCGCCGTCGAAGAGAAAAAGGCCGAACCAAAGGCTGCACCGGTTGAAGAAAAGAAGGCAGAAGCTCCTGCTCCTGCCGCAGCGCCAGCTCCCGCACCTGAGCCCGCGCCTGCTGTCGCCGCCGACGCCGGCAATGGCATGATGAAGCTCGCCCTGCCAGGTGGCGAAAGCATCATGTATGCGACCGAAGGCATTGAAGGCAAATTGCTCAACTTCTTGCAGGACGCCAACTCGGTGATCGACAAGAAGACGTGGTTCGACTTCGACCGCCTGAACTTCGAAACAGGCTCGACCACCTTGACGGCCGAGTCGAAAGATCAAGTCTCCAACATTGCGGCCATCCTGAAGGCATTCCCGACGGCTGCCGTCAAGATCGGCGGCTATACCGACAACGTTGGCGAGCCCGAAAGCAACCTCAAACTTTCGGATGAACGCGCCAAGAAGGTCATGAGCGAACTCGCGGGTCTTGGCATCGCGGCCGATCGCCTTGAGGCCGAAGGCTACGGCGAGCAGTTCCCAATCGCCTCCAACGACGAACCTGAAGGCCGCGCCAAAAACCGGCGTACGGCACTGAGCGTTCGCGCACGGTAAATAGGTGTGAGGCTATGAAAAAGGCGGGCGCAGAGAACACCTCTCCGCCCGCCTTTTTTTGACCGCCTCATAGCCGGTGCGCTTACATCTTCCGCACGAACCACTCGCCTACTGCGGGCGGTGCAGCACGTTTCATGAAGGCTGCCAAATAGGTAGGCAGGGTCACGTAGTAGCGCCGCCTGGGACGCCGGCTCTCGACAGCCCGGACAAGTTTGAACGCCACAGAGTCTGGCTCCAGCTTGAACGCCGCCTTGCCGCCGGCTTCCATGGCCGCAAGCCGCATACGGTAGGCGTCGCGATGTGGCGAAGCGTCAATATCGACGGTCAACTTAAAATTGGCCAAAGCGCGCTCGACGAAACGCGTCCGGATGGGTCCCGGCTCGATGATCGAGACACAAACGCCGCTGCCCAATAACTCAAGACGCATGGCATCGGAAAGCGCTTCGAGAGCAAACTTGGAGGCGCAATAGGCACCCCGGAAGGGCACAGCGACTAGACCCAGCACCGACGAGCATTGCACGATGCGGCCCTCGCCTGCCCGGCGCATCGATGGGATGATGCGGCGTGCTAATTCATGCTGCGCGACCACGTTGGTCAATAACTGGCGGTTCAAGACATCTGCTGACAAATCTTCCACGGCGCCCACCTGGCCAAAAGCAGCGTTGTTAAATAGCGCGAAGAGGTGTCCGCCGGTGCGCGACAGCGCTTCATCGGCGCAGGCCGCAACAGAGTCCAAATCGGTTAACTCAAGTGGCAATGACTCAACTCCTGCTTCGCGCTCGAGCATGGCAAGATCTTCAGGCGTCCGTGCCGTGGCCAGAACACGCCATCCGCGCGCCTTCATCATGCGAGCCGAAGCCAGCCCGATGCCCGATGAGCAACCGGTAATCAGGATCGAGCGCTGGCTCATGCAAGCGCTTTCGGCGGCGGCGAGGGCTTCGATGGTGTAGCGTTCTTTTCCTCAAGACACAGACGTGCCAGCAAGCCGTCGATTTCGGGACGCGCAGCCAGATCGCTTTCCCGGTTCATTGCTGACTTCTGTGCCGCTTGCCATGAAACCGCGTGGCGGGCAGAACCGGGAGACTTTTGGCGCCGGGCGCCGCTGATCAATAGTGGATGTTCCGGTTCCTTGAGATCGAGTTCTTCCAGGAACGTCTCGCGCAAGGCGTAGAAGCTTTGCAGTATCGCGTCGCGCACAAGCGCGCGCTCCTCCGGGGGAATCGAAGGATTTTTGCGCGGATCGATCGACGTCAAGGCGCGGCGCATGTCATGCAGTGGTGCATAAGGATAAAGCCCGATCAGGCCCTGCGTTTCGCCTGCATTCTTGTAGACGATGCGCATATTATCGATCGTTTCACTGATGCGGCAGAAAGCAGCGAGGTAGTCATCGGTCGAAGGATACGGCTTTTCGCAATACGTGAAGAGCGCTGACTTCGTGCGCACCATCCCGCGCCATTCCTCTTCAAGACTTTCCACAAACTTGGAACGCTTCTGAAAAACGTTGGCGAGGTAAGCCGCGACTACGGTGACGAATACCAAGGCCATGTCGCGCAAATATTCGTATAAGGCCGTAGCCGTTGCTTCGAATGGAGTATCCGCTAATCCTGGAATATGATCCGCCAACTTCGCTACAAGCGATATCGCCAGGACAATCCCGAGCAGCCAGTAGGCGCGGCGGAGAGTGCGATTGAGAGAGCGGCGGGTCATGGCGGGATCATTCGTAAGGAGTGGAAAGGCATGGCAAAGTCCGGAAGTCCACCACGCCGCCAAGTCATAACGATGGCATCTCGGAGCAGCAATGCGGGTGACTGAGGGCGGTCCACTTACAAAGCCGGATTATCGCCGCAGGAGATCAGGACGGCGGCTCCTCGTCAACTCCATCGACCGGCCCAAACGCCAATCGGCAATCTTCTTGTGATCGCCCGACAAGAGTACGTCCGGGATCGGCTGGCCCTCCCAGTCTCGCGGCTTTGTATATTGGGGATACTCCAGCATGCCGTTGTCAAAACTCTCTGATGCCAGGCTGTCTCCTCCGCCTAATACCCCTGGCAGCAGCCGCACGCATGCATCGATCAAAGCCATAGCGGCAATTTCTCCGCCCGACAGCACATAGTCGCCAATCGAAATTTCACGCATTTGGCGGCCCGCTATAGCACGCTCGTCGACGCCTTCGAAACGGCCAGCGAGAAGCATAACCCCAGGGCCTGTAGCCAGTTCGCGAACAAGAGATTGGGTCAACGATTCGCCGCGTGGGGAAAGATAAATGAGGGGAACATCGGGAGCAGTTACACGCGCATGATCGACACACGCGGCCACGACATCTGCACGCAACACCATTCCTGCTCCGCCTCCAGCGGGCGTATCATCGACCGATCGATGGCGCCCTAGCCCGAAGTCCCGGATCTGGACCAGGTTCAGCGACCACAACCCCGCCGACAGCGCCTGTCCCACAAGCGACACACCTAGCGGGCCTGGAAACATTTCCGGAAACAGTGTGAGCACACTGGTGTGCCAGGGCTGACGTCCGTCACTATGTGGGACATGGGGCATTTAAAGGGTAAGTCCTTTCGAGTGCGCCCGGCGGACACATTACGGGAGCAGGGAACAGGCCACCAAAGTCCCGCCGTAACGATGAAGCGGACTTATAAATCTTCACTCTAGCAACATCACGGGCTTCGTGTGGCGTTCATCGCGCCATAGTTGACACCAGCCTTGCCGCACCATTGGTCAACTATGGCGCGACGCCACACTAGACGCCTTCAACAACAGTAATGTCGATAGTGCCCGCGCCCTGACGCAACACCTTAGCCTCTGCGTACTCGGGACTCTTGGCATACCCCACAGCGTGCGCATAGCTGGGGAATTCGATGATGACGTTGCGCGCGACCCCGTTACCTTCCATGATCTCACACTGCCCGCCGCGTACGATCGGACGGCCTTCATATTTGTCGAGGGCAATCTTGGACTTCGCGACGTATTCGCCCCACTTCCCAGCGTCGGTTACCACGGCATGCGCTATCAAGTATCCCTTGGCCATTGCATTTCCCTCGAAAGAGTGCTTCCGGGAAAAGTGTGAAGCGGTTTTCCCGGAAGAAGCACATCAAAACAAAGAGCTGGAGCCTGTCCAGCTCTGACTGAATCACGAACAGGCCCCGGCTTCGGCGCGCCAAGAACTGGCCGCGCCGTTAGGTTCTAAAGCCCTGCGAGTTAGGACGATAGATCGTGAGAATATTCAAGTTCAAACGGAATTTCACCGCAGCAGCCCGGCCTCTTAGGTAATATCTCCGGCCTTGGCTTTGCGGCTGCGCGGCTACGCTGGCGGATTTGCTGGCATTTTAGTTGCCACGGCAAACGAGCCCATGGGCCCCACCGGCCCAACAACACTGCCGGGCTGACAAGTGCCATCAGCCATCAGATCGGCCCATGCACGGCGGATTGCAGTAAGATTGGACTTCTCGCCAAAAATCACCGTCGATACCGTCGCCGCCAGGATCTGCAAATCGCGCCATGCGGAGGCGTTATTGACGTACCAAATATCGAGGGCGGCCTTATCTATTGCAGAGATTTCGCGTCCACCCTGAACCTGTGCCCAGCCTGTAAGACCCGGCCGGACCTGAAGCCGCGCGGCATAGGCTGCGGATTGATCGACAGGCAGCAGCGGCCGCGGTCCCACAAACGACATCTCACCGGCGAGAACGTTGTAGACTTGCGGCAACTCATCGAGCCGCGTGCGGCGAAGGAATTTCCCAATTGACGAGACTCTATCAGCGTCGGCCAAGCGATGCCCTACAGCGTCGTGTGCGGCAGCCATTGTCCTGAATTTATAGAGGCTGAAGGGATGCCCCCCTAAGCCAGGCCGTTGTTGCCAGAACGTCACCGGCATTCCAACATCGATCGCGACAAGAATACCAACGAGCAAGATAATGGGTGCAAGAAAAAATACGAGCACGAGAGCCAGGACCACATCGAACGCACGTTTCGTGCGCCAGTAAATCCTGCGCTGAAGTGGCAGCGTACTGGCCTCGCTGATGCGAAACATCAGAACATCTTCAGGTGTACTCGCATCCCCTCCGGCAACCTGTCGAGCGGCTGGTTCCGCTGCCTTATCCAACCCCAACAAACTTTCGGAAAGTAAATCTAGCTTGATATCGGTAGACTTTTCGACATTCAGTAAGGCTTGGCGCGCTTCCAGAGACAACTTCGAAAAATCTGCAGCCACGACAATCCGGTTCACGAAGATACCGTGCACTTCCAAAGCCCTTAACGTGTTTTCGAGATCTTCCGGCGTGCCCAAAATTTTGTGCTGATGCACAAAACGTCCGATCTGCCTTTCATGACGGCCAAGAAGGCCGGCGACGCGGATGCGCCCACCCGCAAATTCGGACAACGACCGAAGATAGAGTTCTGTCAGCCGGGTCAGACCTACAATAAGCACAGTTTCACTTGGTTTCGTCAGGCTCTCTTTTGAAAGCTGAACCCGGCGCACACGCGGCGTGTGCCGAACCCGGACGAGTATTCGGGCACCAATGGTGAAAAATAGAATGAGCACCGCCTGCATGATCGGCAGCGATCGCGCCACACCCTCAAGCCGGTTATGACTAAAGCCGATAACGACGGCACTGCCCGTAATAAAAAGTGTTGCTGCCAAAATCCGGAGATAGTCGCTCATCGACGAGAAGCGCCACACAGTGCGGTTGGTTCCAAACGCCGGCAGAGCGATGCACGCAAGTGCCAGGGTGTAGAGAAGATAGGGAATAAACGACTGAAATCTTTCAGGGTAGAATTCAAAGTTTTCCCGCAACAGCAGGGCCATCAAGGTGGCGAGAGCGACGAGAACCACATCACCTAGCAATGAATAAAGTTGACGCATGGCACAATCATGAAACTTCGAGCTTTGTTGATCTGTGTAACATCAATCCGTAGTGATCCCAAGTAATTTGTAGGCGCCATTAATGCGATGGCCTGTAGGCTCACGGAGGCTGATCGCAACAACATCATTGAATAAAAAGTATGCAGTTCAGTTGGGCTTTGATGGCGATCTTGATTTTGATTGCCAGGCTTCGGGCCACTTGATGTCCTGTCCCCAGCGTTGGGCTTTAGGAACAGAGTCAGTAGGGATTTCGATGTGTGATTGCGCACTTGCCCCAGCCCCGGTTTCCTCCGGTGACCATTTTGGAGCGGGCACCGAAAGCGAAACGCTTTCGGGACTCAGCTGGTCGTAGCCGCCTATAGGCGAGGGACCATTCTCGGACCCGTCCGTCAATGCCGCGCCTTGAGATTCACGCGCAGAAGCAAAGGGTTCCACAAGCAGCCCGCAAGCAAAAGCGAACACCGCCATCATGGCCGCCGTGCGCAATGGATAATCAACCCACGAATGCAAAATTAAGAAAATGATCAAGAATCCGGATGCGCGAGCTAAAGTCGTATCGATGAGGGCAGTGCCAGACGTTGACCAGGCCCAAGTCTTGACGATCCTCACTGACAGCCAAAAGCCGGCAATGGCAGCAACGATGGGCCCCACCCATCCCGTCTCTAAAAACAGTTCGAGGATGTCGTTATGAGCGTGATTGGCGTAGGTGTTAGCCATCGCATCATGGGGCTTTTCGTGCAGCCCGTAGACCCGGACGAAGGATCCAAGCCCCGAGCCGAACGGGAGAAAAGCGTTCGCAGCCTCAAGCGTGTTGCGCGCGAAAAAAATGCGGGCGTCGGCAAGCGGATCGGCTTCAAAACGTTGGAATAACCGGAACAATCCGAACTGCATAAGAAATATCAGAGCCACCGCCGCTGCCGCCCCAATGATGCGCGCGGCCGATAATTGCGATGCCCGTTTGCTGCGAAATGGAAGCGACAACAGAAGCCCCGCGCCTATCGCGGCCATCGAAATGATGAGACCCGCGCGCGACCGCGCCATCACTTGCGCAGCGATAAGCACGACAAGAACAATAAATGAAGCCACTACGAGCGTTGACAACTGCGCGCTCTTGTTACCGCGAGGCGCCGTCTGGAACCTAGAGACGGCCTCTGCCGTCCAAGCGAACGCAAAGAGCAAGACACAGTAAATAAGAGCTGCGAAGTGATTGCGGTTGGCAAAAAAGCCGACAGCCTCGGTCGTATTTGTAACGGCGAAGAATCGCAGCGGGCTATGCGGTCCCTGAGCCAGTTGCAGCAGGCCTAGAAAGGCACTCAGCACACCCGCTGCCAGCAGA
>JBEBJD010000268.1:0-16650 GCA_040080075.1 Hyphomicrobium sp.
CCAGCTTCCATCATCAGGCGTTCAGTTTCCGCTACCGAAAGAATTTTTGGCAAAGGCTTTGATAATTTGGGCGCGGACATGCCTTCGCTGGGGTCTTCGTCAATGATCCCTTCTGCCACCAGAAAACGAAACAACTGGCGCATTGCCGACAGCCGCCGCGCACGCGACCGGGCCGCAAGGCCCAGTTCCGACTGCTCGTGCAAATACCGGTTCAAATCAGTGAATTTGGCGGCACCGAGATTCGAGCTATGCCGATGCAAATAGTCCGCAAAATCGTTCAAGTCTCGACGGTAGGCCTGCAACGTGTTGGCTGCGGCCCCGCGCTCGGACGCCAGCATGTCGAGAAATGATGTGATAAGCTTGTGATCGTTGCCGCTCATCCGTACCACCTGCGTGCTGCCTGGTTGGCGGCACGATCAGTTGGTGATCGCACGCGGCCAAGTGGCAAACAAGGCTTCAAAGCCGAGTCGCCGTGCATCGGCCTCTAGTCCGGCCCGGCGCAAGGCGCGGATGCTGTCACCCAAGGCAATCAGGTTGGCACTATCGGCTCCTGCCGGGCCCAGCGCCCGCATTGACAACAACACGGTGCGCCCGAACTCTTTTTTCTTGGAGGCCTCCTGCAATTGCGAGAGCACGCCCGTCTCGGGCAGATAACCAGTGTTGGGTTGGGGTGTGCGGCTCGCCTTATCCCACAAAGGGATGGGAACCTGAATTTCAAGGGCGTCGAGCACCGTCACCAGGCGGTGGAGCGAATTGGCATCGATGCGTCCATTGCCCGCCAATGCCTCGACGCTGTTGAGGTGCCGGCTGCGCCCGCTTTCCATGGATGGGTCGGCCAGATCGGCCAAAGCCAGCCAATGAGTGAAGCCGCCATTGCTGCCTGGGATCGCATCTGAGCCCGACGCCAGCCCGGCCCACGAACGGGCCTGGTCATAGCGGCCCGAAGTCAAACTGATTTCAATCGCCGTTTCGGCAAACCAGCCGATCTCGGCCACGGGCCGCAGGGTTTCCAGAGATTGATCCATCATGATCAACGCCGGCCAATACAGGCCTGCCCGGCGCGCTTCGTCCAGGAACGACCGCATCAGGCGCGTCTTCTTGGCAGGTGTGCGCTCCAATTCTGCCGCGCGAAAGAGTTCTGCCCTGCGATCAGCGGCTTGCGCGACTGCTGCCGCCGCTTGACTGCGGTAAATTGCGGCCAGATCGCCCGCAGTGATGGCGTTGACGCTCGCCGCAGCTTCACCGGCCTGGAGCCGAAGCGCTGCTGGCGTTGACTCGTCAAGAGCCAGCGCACCCAGCAGTGCAGGCGAAGCTGCTGATAGGATGCCCGGTGGCACATCGGTCTTGCCCAATTCAAAAATGCGATAGTCGAGAAGCGACAGCTTGGCACCCTTTGACACTTCAGGCTTGGCCCCGGCTGCCACCATCTCTAGGGCATCGGCTCCCGCGGCCTGTTCGGGCGCGGCTTCACGCGCCAATCCGGCCTTGAGACCCGCCGCCGGCATGTCGCCCGCGGCAGCCGCGCAATAGCCGCCGATCAGCACCGCTTCCGCCTTAAGGGGCGCTGGCATATCGGCTGGCAACGTCGTGAGGCGTTCCGCGTTAGCGCATGCCTGGTCGCGCCTGCCTAGCCCGATGTCGAGCCTCGCTTGCAATGTTGACAGCATCGGGTCGGATGCTGTGCCAGGCTCGCGCGACAGCACGTCCAGCGCCTCCTTTGTAAGGCCCGAGCGGTAGAGAACTTCGGCCCGCATGGCGGCAAAGCGCGGTGTGCTGGCACTGCCGCCAGATGGCGGCGCCACGTCCGACGTGATCAGCTTGCGCCACAGGGCATGCAAGGCCGCCGGCCGCGGCGGGATATCCAGCTTGGCCAGAAGTGCTTCGACATCGCCAACGCTCAGACCGCCCCACAGCTCATAGGGCAGTCCAGATCCATCGGGGGCGGCTACCGGCGCCAAGTCAACGCGTTCGATAGTTTGGATCGCTACTCCCGAGGAGCCGTCATCGGGCAAGTAGTCAGGTGGTGTTACCGCTGAAGGCTGTCCGGGGCCGGCCGGAGTTTGCCAGCCAGGGCCGCTGGGATTAGGCCCGTAGCCACCGTTGGGTGGGCCAGGCTGGGCCGGGTTGCCCTGATCTGACCCACCTGACATCGGCGCTAGAATCGGTCTTTGCGGGTCAGTTGGAGCAGCAACAGGCCTGGATCTGGGCCGCGATGTTTCCGGCTCGCCAAAGGGATTGGATAGATCCTGCGCAAGGGCTGGAAGGGGGCCTATAGCGGTCAGGCAGCACAACCACGCAGACGCGGCACGTGCCGCGGCGGACCAGTTAAATGAGGGACGGCGCATCGCCAGCGGCAGCCTATTCTTTGCGGATTTTCAAGGGGGGCAGCAATTTGGTCTCTTCGCGCTGCTGTGGCTCGTATTGGGTGGCCAGAAAGTACATAGCTCCTGAGACGCCCGCACAAATTGTGGTCACAACAAAAATGAACCTGAAAAGGCTCGGCATCTTTTGTGCTCACCCATATGACCTATCCCGGCCGGCGCTTCGCGGTAGGATAGAATGTCGGCTGACAACGAGGCGCCAATATGTCAGTGCGATGGGCAGCAAGAGACATAGGGGCACGGCCGGCGGCGGCTTAGTTATGATGCACGCCGCTTGCAACACGTGATAGCCAATGCAGGGCGTGAATCACAATAGTTTTGCACGAAGTAGCGGTTTTATACAGTTCCTATGAGGCGGCTCATGCCGGTTCATGATTGACAACCGTGCAAATGATGTTTTCCCGCACCGTGTTGACATAGAATAGGGTCTATAGCGGACAGCCATGGCGGACGAGTCGAAAATTGTAGATCAGGTGAAAGCGCGGCTGGGCCCGCGCGCGCTGGTGCTGGTCGGATTGATGGGCTGCGGTAAATCTTCGGTTGGCAAGCGGTTGGCGGCCAAGCTGGCCTTGCCATTTGTCGATGCCGACGAAGAGATCGAAAAAGTAGCAGCGAAATCGATTTCTGAAATTTTTGCCGATCACGGGGAAGACTACTTTCGCAACGGCGAGCGCAAAGTGATCGCCCGGCTTCTCGACTCAGGTCCGCAAGTTCTGGCGACCGGCGGCGGCGCCTTCATCAACCCCGAAACGCGCGCCAAAATAAAAACCCAAGCGATTTCAATCTGGCTCAAGGCCGACCTTCCGGTTCTGATGAGGCGCGTCCTCAAGCGCGACACCCGCCCCTTGCTCAAGACTGGCGATCCTGAAACGGTCATGTCGGACCTTATGGCTGCACGTTATCCCATCTACGCAGAAGCCGACATCACCGTGGAAAGCCGGGATTTACCTCATGATGTCATGGTGTTGGAAGTACTTTCAGCCCTTGCCGCCCACCCGGCTCTGGTTGAACCGCCCCGTCTCTGATACGACACGGTGCACCAACAATCGGCTTTGTTACCCCAGGCTCCCAAAATGCCGTCCGTCTTGAATTCGCTTGCTGCAACAACCAGAGCTACGTGTACCGTGCCCGTCGCACTGGGATCGCGCGCCTATGACGTGTTGATCGGACCGGATCTCCTGTCTGAAGCTGGCCGCCTCATCGCCACCCGGCTTGGCAAAGCCAAATGCGCCGTCGTGACCGACGAAAACGTAGCTCGCCATCACCTGGCAACGCTCGAAGCAAGCCTTCGAGCTGAAGGGCGGCTGCGCGGATCGATCGTTCTGCCGGCGGGTGAAGCAACCAAGAGTTTTCGCGAACTTGGCCCCCTGTGCGAGCGGCTCTTGGAACTGGGCGTTGAACGCGGCGATCTGGTCGTTGCGTTTGGCGGCGGCGTCATCGGTGATCTCGCAGGCTTTGCCGCTGGAATTTTACGCCGCGGCGTGCGCTTCGTGCAGATCCCGACATCACTACTGGCCCAAGTCGACAGCTCGGTTGGCGGCAAGACGGGCATCAATACACCCCAGGGTAAGAATCTGATCGGCGTCTTCCATCAACCGGTGATGGTCATCGCCGATACCAACGTGCTCACGACTTTGCCTGAACGCGAAATGAAAGCGGGCTATGCCGAAGTCGCCAAATACGGCTTATTGGGCGATGCTGCCTTCTTCGGATGGCTCGAAAAGAATTGGCGCAGCGTGTTTGGCAACGACACAGCCGCTCTGACACGCGCCATCGAAACCAGCGTCAAAGCCAAGGCTGCCATCGTCGAGCGCGACGAGCACGAGACGGGCGACCGGGCGCTGCTCAATCTCGGCCATACCTTCGGCCATGCTCTCGAATCTTGGACCGGCTATTCCAGCCGCTTGCTGCATGGAGAAGGTGTTTCGATCGGCATGTGCCTGGCCTACCGCCTGTCGGAAGAGCTGGGATTATGTCCCAAGGGGTCTGCCGCGCGGGTCAGTTCGCATCTGCGCGCCGTGGGTCTGCCAACGTCGATCGGCGATATCCCTGGCGCAAAAGCCAGCGCCCCAGAACTTGTTCGCCTGATGGGACAAGACAAAAAGGTGCGCGATGGCAAACTGACGTTCATTCTGGTGCGCGATATCGGAGAAGCGTTTATCACTCAAGACGTAGCGGTTGAGCGCGTTACACAATTCCTAGTCCGGGAAATCGACACCAGCCGGGCCGCCTAGAGCATTTTCCGAAGAAGTGGATCCCGGTTCTTCGTAGAAAATGCGACAAAACAAAAGCCTGGAGCGCCGATCTGATTCCATCAGATCGCAAAGCGCTCTAGATCATAAGGCGGCAGCACACATGGTTGCCATTAAACGTAAAGAAACATGACCTTTGAAATTGGCCTCATCATCGGCGCAATTGTTTTGCTGATCGCGCTATCGGCATTCTTCAATATGAGCGAAACCGGCCTCACGGCGGCATCGCGAGCGCGCATGCACGCGCTTGAGCAGGAAGGTAACGCCCGCGCCAAACTGGTCAACAAAGTGCTGTCTCGCCCCGAAAAAATGATCGGTGCCGTTCTCCTTGGCAATACGCTGGTCGATGTGCTGGCAGCTTCACTTGCCTCGATCCTCGCCGTCAAACTCGTCGGCGACATCGGTGTGGCTTACGCAACGGCTATCGTCACGGTTCTCATCGTGATTTTTGCTGCCGTGCTGCCCAAGACCTACGCCCTGGCATTTTCCGACAGAGTGGCTCTCTCGGTTGCACCGGTGATGCGCATCATCATTGTGGTGCTGACGCCTTTTACCGTCGCCATCGAGTACGTTGTCCGGCTGCTCCTGAAACTGACACCGTCGACGGATGACGACGCTGCAAATATTCTGGCGGCACATGAAGAAATTCGCGGCACAATCGACCTGCAAGCCAAGGAAGGCACGGTGCAGAAGGGCGACGCCAACATGCTTGGCGGCGTTCTCGATCTTACCCACTTGCAGGTATCGGACATCATGGTCCATCGCACCAAGATGGAAACCTTGAGCGCCGACGACCCGCCACAAAAAATTATCGATGAGATTCTGAAATCGCAATATACGCGCGTTCCCTTGTGGAAAGACGAGCCGGAAAACATCGTAGCGCTTTTGCATACCAAGGATCTGCTCACTGCACTGGGGCGCGCCGGCTGGGATGTCGCGCAACTCGATGTGATGAGCTTTGCTCAATCTCCCTGGTTCGTGCCCGACACCACGACGCTTAAAGATCAGCTCAATCAGTTCCTGAAGCGCAAGGCGCAGATGGCACTGGTGGTCGATGAGTATGGCGAAGTGCAGGGCCTGATTACGCTTGAAGACATCTTGGAGGAAATCGTCGGTCAGATCGCCGACGAACACGACACCTACGAGGCTCAGATACGCCCGCAGACCGATGGCACCGTCAATGTCGATGGGGCGGTCGCCATCCGCGACTTGAACCGTCATATGGATTGGGATCTGCCCGCCGACGAGGCAACGACTGTAGCCGGCCTTGTCATCCACGAGGCGCAGACGATCCCCGAACCCGGCCAAGTTTTCACGTTTCACAACTACCGCTTCGAAGTGCTGCGCAAGTCGCGCAACAAACTTGCCGCGCTACGCATTAAGAAGCTGCCTGCTGTCTTTGAAGCGGACAAGCGCAAAGCCTGAGGGAGAGCCCCGTGACGCGCTTGAGAGTGGGCATCTTGGCTGGCAGCATCGGTGCCCTAGCCCCGTGGGAAGTGCGGCTCTTCGATAAGATTTGCGCCGATAGCCGATTCGAACTCGTGGCCGTGCTGGTTGGCTCTGGCGAAACGCCGTTACCCGCAGCACAGCGCTCGTCACTTGCCGGTCTGGCATTCAAACTTGATCTCGACCGCCTGGCTCGCGCGCCCGCAGTTAGTGGGCCGGCTTTCCGGCAATCCCTGACCACTGCCAAAACCATTCCTGTGACAGGCGCGCACTGGGATGGAGGCGGGGTTACAGCCCCCACAACAATCGCATCTTTAGGACAACTGTCGCTCGACGTTCTGCTCGTCCATGGGCTGGATCCATTGGCAGCGCCTCTAAGCCAGTACACAAGGTTTGGAGCATGGTGGCTGCAGCATGCGGGCCAGCGACTGCAAACAACTTCAGCCGCCCAGGCGCTCGCGTGTCTTGACTGCGGCCCAATGGTGCCCGTGGCCCTTATGGCGGTAACGGACGGCAATGTCAGCACAGTCCGCGCTCTTGATGCAGCGTCCTTCAACCTCGAACGAACACCAGCAACGACGCTGGCCAGGACGGCAGAGAAATCTGTCTCGCTCGTGTGGCGCGCCTTGCAACGGCTTGCGGCAAGCGGCACTCTGACATCAGCAAAGTCCACAGATGAAATTTCCACTGTGCCGCCAGCACCAGCGACCGTAGGCCGGCTCAGCGCCGCGCGCTATGCCCGGCCTTTTGCCGCCCGCGCATCCGGCCTGATCACGAAAAGGCTCGCACGGCTCGCTGGCCAGCATGACATGAGGTGGTCACTGTTTTTCGGGAACGGCGCGTTTGATCCCGCATCCCTCGAACAAATGCGCGAAGTGCGCCCCGCACACGGCGAATTCTGGGCCGATCCATTCCTGCTAGATAAGGACGGCGAGACATTCGTGTTTTTTGAAAACTATGTCTATGCCACAGGACTGGGCAAGATCAGCGTTGGCACTTATCGCGACGGCCACATGCGCGTTCTCGGCGATGCCCTTGATCTGCCCTATCATCTGTCATTTCCGCTTGTCTTCGAACACGGCGGACAGATTTACATGGTCCCGGAAACCTGCGCAGCCAAACGTGTCGAAGTTTGGCGCGCGGTTGAATTTCCGTTGCGTTGGGAGCGCGTAGCTACGGCGCTTGAGGGCCAGTCTGCCGCCGATCCAGTGGTGTTTGAAGACCAGGGCCGGTGGTGGCTGTTTGCCAACATTTCGAACACGCCCTTTGAAGACCATTGCAATGAACTCTACGTCTTCGAAGCCGACGGCCCTATGCTGACGCGGTTGACGCCGCACCCACGCAATCCCGTCGTGATCGGATCAGGCACGGCGCGCAATGGTGGCCGCATCGTGCGCCGCGGCGGCAAGCTGCTGCGCATGTCGCAGAACAATTCTCATGGCATCTATGGCTATGGATTGAATGTCATGGAGATCACTGAGTTCGATGCCAACCACTATAGCGAACGCTGTCTCGCGTCTGTGGAGCCCACGTTTAAACCGGGCCTGATCGGCTGCCACCACATGGACCAAAGCGCTGGCATCTTCGTCCTCGATGCGTGCCGCCGGTCCGGTTAATTGCCGGCAAACAACGCGAAATGGTCGTCGAGCGTGCGCTTCAACGCGGCGCGGTACCTGACGTATGCCGCGTGTCCCGCCGCGATCCGGCCATAGGCTGGGGCGGTTCCCTTGGCGATTGGCATCAGCACCACGGGAGCGGCAACCGGCGTCAACTGGGCACCACGTCCAGCATGCAGCGACAACAGCAAGCCATGCATATCGCCGGAGCTTGCCGGCCGGGACAAAATAGCCAGCCGGTGCTGACCATGCCGGTTGGTTGAAAGATAAATGTGCCCGGTCTGGTTGGGCATCGACACCGTGCCGAAGTGTGTAAACGCCGCATCGATACGTTCCGACTCGCGAAATGTCAGGCACGCCCGGCCAACGTCCCACCCGATATCGGTGCGATAAGCATAGACAGCGGATCGCTCGCCCAGAGATGGCATGACTGTGAGATAGCTGCCCTCAAGATATTGAACCGACGCGCGCGCATAGCTGCCCAATTCATCGGGAGCAATGGTGGTCTGCGGCACGCTGGGAACAGCGCTGACAGTTCCGTTCTTTAAGGAAGATTTGCGCAACTCGAGACCCAATGCGTCTTCGACCCGCACCATGGTGGCAAGCGTGAACGGCCGTTTGCCCGACAAAGCTTTCTCAAGTGTGGAAATCGAGATCTTGGCCTGATCGGCGAGTTGCTGGCGGGACATACGCCGCCGCGCCATTTCTTCGCGTACAACGGCCGCAAAAACGCCGCTGTCACCCGCCGGTGTGCTGTTGTGATGTGAAGTTTTGGCCAACTCACGTCTCCCCCTGCCCGGCCGCACGAGTGTGGCTTGTGTCCCTTATGCCTCCGAATTGCCGGAAAGTGCTTGCCGCAAACTGGCCGGCAATTCGGAGACGGGACACAAGTGCTCACATACCCGCACGAGGCACATCCGGGCAAGGCGATTGATGGGGGAAACTGGCAGAAACTTACGGTGCACCCCGCTCGCACCGCCATGCTTGGCTGGCGATAAAGCACATGGAACAACTGCACCATGGCGCTGTGGAGGCCCCATGCTTGAAAGCCGGACTTATGATCTCGTTATTGTGGGTGCCTCGTTTGCGGGACTGATAGCCGCCAAGACGGCGGCCATGCGCGGCTTGCGTGTAGCCGTGCTTGAGGCGAAGCCCGATGCCGGCCTTCGCGTGGCCACGACAGGCATTCTGGTCAAGGAAGCGGCTGACGGCATCGACATTCCCCACACCTTGACGCGGCGCGTCCATGGCGTGCGGCTTTACGCGCCCAACCTCACCCACACCGAACTTTTTGCGCCGGGATACTTTTTTCTCACGACGGATACAGCCAACCTGCTGCGCTGGCTGGCAAGTGAGGCGATGCGGGCTGGCGCCCACATTCTCTATCGCACCCGTTTTGATGGCGCGGACCGGCAGGACGGGCTGTTCCGCTTCAAGGACATCAACATCGCCGCCCGTTATGTTTTGGGCGCTGACGGCGGCCGTTCTGCCGTTGCAAGACATTTTGGGCTCGGCCTCAACACGTCTTTTTTGACTGGGCTTGAGATCGAATATCAGGGATTGGAAGCGGCCGACCCGCGCTTTCTGCACTGTTTCATCGACTCGAAACTGGCCCCTGGATATCTGGCATGGATCGCGGCTGGACCCCATGTCACCCAAGCTGGCGTAGCCACGGGCCCCGGACGGCGACCACATTTGAAGCGCTTTTTGGCTGCCACTGAACATCTCTTTCACTACTCTGAGGCCAAGGCCATCGACCGGCGTTCAGGCCGCATTCCTTGCGGTGGCCTTGTAACGCCATGGGCCAAGCCGGGCGTCATGCTAGTGGGCGATGCAGCTGGCCAGGTCTCGCCCGCCACTGCGGGCGGTATCCGTCTCGCATTCCAATTTGGACGGCGCGCGGCGCAGGCTATCGCCGATCACCTGCAGTCGCTCGGACCATCCCCCGAAATCGTCATGGCACCCGAAATGCCAAATTTCGCCATGAAGAAAGCGATGCGCTTTGTGCTCAATTGCACACCGCCAAACGGCCTCATCAATATGACCCTTGGAACGGCCATCATGCAGCGGGCAGCACGATACGTCTATTTCCACAAGCGCGGCGGGTATGGCCTAAGCTTGGCCGAATATGAAACGCGTCTCGCAGCCCTTGAGGGCAACGCACGAGTCACGCCCGCATAGAGCACCTGCCAGAATCGGTTCATCTGCCGTTCAGATGGTGGCGATCAAAATTCGTAACATCTTGGCGGGCATCACGACATCGCCCGCGATGGGAGAACCAAACTATGTTCGATAAGTACACGTCAAATAAAAAAGCCGCGATGTTTGCAGGGCTATTCGCCCTTGGCCTTGGCTTGACCACAGCTGAAGCCGCGACTGCGCCCGCAAGCCCCGCGGTTCAAAGTGTAGCAGTCGCGAACAGCGATGGCGCGAACCTGACGCAGGTAGGGCACAGGCATTTTAATCGCTACTACCGGCCGGGCATCAGATTTCACTACCGGCCATATCGTTATGTGCCGTCGTGCGGCTGGAGAAAGCGCTGCTGGTATGACTATTGGGGCGTGCGTCAGTGCCGCTGGATCAACACCTGCCGCCGGTACTAATCGAGCTGTGCTAGTATTAGGCTCCCGGCTCTGCAAAGGGCCGGGATGCACAGACTGGAAAGTGGTTTAGACCAATTTGAGGTGGACACAAGCTACTTAATTTCATCGCCCGGTGCATAGGCCGCAAGCGCCAAGGCATGGATACGCCCGGCCAGTTCGTCGGACAGAGCGTCATTGACCAGCCGGTGCCGGTTGACACGCGACACGCCGGTAAATTTCGGCGACACGACGAGAATGCGAAAATGGCTCTCGCCGGTGCCGGGCGATGAGCGATGGCCGGCGTGCATGTCACTCTCGTTGATCACGTCGAGCCGGGTTGGTTCCAGCGCCACCATCAACTTTTCCCGGATACGTTGCTCTGCTGTCATTGACGTTCCCATTAGAGTGCTTCCGGAAAAGTGTGAAGCGGTTTTCCGGAAGGAAGCACGGCAAAACCGAGTGCTTCCGGGAAAAGTGTGAGCGGTTTTCCCGGCTAGAAGCACGGCAAAACAAGTGCTAGGGCCGTTCCGCGATTCAGTTAAGACCGGAACGGCCCAAGAGACTGCCATGTGAAGGTACACCAGCTTTAGCGCTCGCCAATGCGGGCTATTGGACACACCTTGCCCGCTCATGATCAACAGCGCTTGTCTGTAACCACCCCACACTTCATACTGAGCCCCATGAAGACGACCTCCAAATATTTCGACAAGATCCGCGTTTCAACGGCCCGCGAAGCGGCGGCTGCCGAACGTGCTGCACGCGACCGTCAGCCCCCTTGCCAGTGGAAGGGCTGCGACAAACCGGGTCCACATCGCGCCCCTATGGGCCGCGGCCGTGACGGCCAGTTCTACTTCTTTTGCGTCGACCATGTCCGTCAGTACAACCAATCGTACAACTATTTCGACGGCATGAACGACTCCGAAGTCGCCGATTTCCAAAAAGACGCCATGACCGGCCACCGCCCGACCTGGAAAATGGGGGCTGGCGTCAAGGGCGAGGCCACGCGCGAAGGCGCCGGTAATGATGCCGCCCGCGGCCGCCGCGGCAAAGGCCCGCAAGATCCGCACGAATTTTTTGCCTGGCGCGAAGAAAAAGCCCGTGCCCAGGCCGCCGAAGGCCGCCGGGCCGTGCGGCCGCTGGAAAAGAAGTCGCTGGAATCCTTGGGGCTGACGGTAACAGCCACTAAAATCGAGGTTAAGGCCCGCTTCAAGGAGCTGGTCAAACTTCACCATCCAGATGCCAACGGCGGCGATAAGCGCTCTGAGGACAAGTTGCGCGAAATCATCCAAGCCTATAATTATCTCAAAACGGCTGGGTTGGTCTGATCCCAAGCCCGATGCACGGCGTAACTCGACCAATAACACGGTCCTGCCTGCCCACCCCGGCCCAAAAAAGGTATTCATGAGCGCGCAAACTCAATCTCCTCTAGCGGGCGGCGGGCTGCCTGACATGAAGGTTTCCGTCCGCCAATTGTTCGGCATCGATAGCGATTTCGAAGTGCCCGCTTACGCCAAGTCCAGCGAACACGTTCCCGATCTCGATCCCGATTATTTGTTCAACAAGGATGTGACGCTCGCCATCCTGGCAGGGTTCAAGCACAACCGGCGCGTCATGGTGCAAGGCTACCACGGCACCGGCAAGTCGACCCACATCGAACAAGTGGCCGCACGCCTCAACTGGCCGTGCATTCGCGTCAACCTCGATAGCCACGTGTCTCGTATCGATCTTGTGGGCAAAGATGCAATCGTCTTGAAAGACGGCAAACAGGTTACGGAATTCCGCGAAGGCATTCTGCCCTTCTGCCTGCAATCCAATACTGCTCTCGTATTCGACGAGTACGATGCCGGACGGCCGGACGTGATGTTCGTTATACAGCGCGTCTTGGAAGTCTCGGGCAAGCTGACGCTGCTCGACCAATCGAAGGTCATCCGCCCGCACCCGGCATTCCGTCTGTTCGCGACGACCAACACCATCGGGCTGGGCGATACATCGGGCCTCTATCATGGCACACAGCAAATAAATCAAGGCCAGATGGACCGCTGGTCAATCGTAACCACGCTCAACTATTTGCCGCACGACGACGAAGCCAAGATCGTGCTGTCCAAGGTCAAGAGCTTTGGCAAAACCGAAGCCAAGCGCAAGCAGGTTTCGAGCATGGTACGCGTCGCCGATCTGACGCGCTCGGCCTTCATCAATGGCGATCTGTCTACTGTCATGAGTCCGCGCACGGTGATGACCTGGGCCGAGAACGCCGAAATTTTTGGCGACATCGGCTTCGCCTTCCGCGTTACCTTCCTCAACAAGTGCGATGAACTGGAGCGGCCCCTGGTGGCCGAGTTCTATCAGCGCTCGTTCAACGAAGAACTGCCCGAGAGCACTGCAAACGTGGCGCTGAGTTGAGGCTGAAGGGCCCATGACCACCAGCCCGAAACGCAAGGAAGCTCCGGCCGAGCCGTTTAAGCGGGCATTGGCGCTGACGTGCCGTGCGATCGCGGGCGATGGCGAAGTGGATGTCGATTTCAGCCCGGCTAGGCCATCGATCGACGGCCGCCATATTTCCCTGCCCGAACCGTCGCGCGTGCCCACTAAGAGCGAAATCGCGGTTGTGCGCGGGTGGGCCGATAGCCTGTCGCTGACTGCCGCCTGCCACGACGAAAAGCTCCACCGCCGTCTGGCACCCGCATCGGGCGATGCACGCTCCATCTTCGAAGCGGTCGAGCGGGCGCGGGTTGAGGCGGTCGGCGCCAATCGCATGCAGGGCATGGCTCAAAATCTCGCTGCCAAGTGCGCCGATCAATATGCTCACGGCCGCTTCGCCAAAGTCACGGCACGCGAGGATGCCCCACTCGAAGATGCCCTGGCGCTCTATGTCCGCGAACGATTGACCGGCCTGCCCCCGCCCGCATCAGCCGCGGCGCTGGTCGATGTGTGGCGCCCGCTCATTGAGGCGCGCGGCAACAAGGTGCTGAAAAAGCTGGACCGGTTGATCGAAGATCAAGCGGGCTTTGGCCGCCTGATCCGCGATTTGCTGCAAGCTCTCGAACTCGCCGAACATGACGGCGAAGGCGAAGGCGAAGAAAGCCAAGCCGACGCCGAAGAAGCGCCTCAAGGCGGCGAGGACGACACTGAGAGCGAGGAGAACGAGGGCGACGGCAAGGACCAGGCCACCGATGAGCCGCCTCAAGACAGCGAAGAAGGCGAGGCGGGCGAAACCTCTGACATCGCCGACACAGATCAATATGACCGCAACAGCGATAGCATGGAAGAGGCCGAGACGGCCGAACCATGGCAACCGAATATGTCGGTGCTCAACGCGCCAGAGAACTTCGGTTACAAAGTTTTCTCGCGCACCTTCGATGAAGAAGTGGACGCCGAAAAACTTTCAACGCCCGAAGAATTGGATCGCCTGCGTGCGTTTCTCGACAAGGAGCTGAAGAACCTTTCAAGTGTCGTTGCCCGGCTTGCCAATCGTCTGCAGCGCCGGCTTCTGGCGCAGCAGAACCGCGCCTGGGATTTCGATCTGGAAGAGGGCGTGCTCGATGCGGCCCGCCTGACCCGGGTCATCATCGATCCCATGCACGCCCTGTCCTTCAAGCGCGAGCGTGATACCGATTTCCGCGATACTGTCGTAACGCTGCTGCTCGACAACTCCGGATCGATGCGCGGCCGCCCGATCATGGTCGCGGCCTGTTGCGCCGATATTCTGGCGCGCACGCTGGAACGCTGCGGCGTCAAGGTTGAGATCCTCGGGTTCACCACGCGCGCCTGGAAAGGCGGGCAAGCCCGCGAACAATGGCTGGCGGCGGGCAAGCCTGCCGATCCGGGCCGGCTCAACGATTTGCGTCACATCATCTATAAGCAGGCCGACGCCCCATGGCGGCGCGCCAAACGCTCACTGGCGCTGACCATGCGCGAGGGGTTGCTCAAGGAAAACATCGACGGCGAAGCCCTGACCTGGGCCCACGCGCGCCTGATGGCGCGGCCCGAACAGCGCCGTATTCTGATGATGATTTCAGATGGTGCGCCGGTTGACGACTCGACCCTGTCGGTTAATTCGGGCAGCTATCTGGAGCATCATTTGCGTCAGGTTATTACCGAAATCGAAAACAAATCGCCGGTAGAACTGCTGGCCATCGGCATCGGCCACGATGTAACCCGGTACTACAAGAGAGCGGTGACCATCACCGATCCGAGCGAATTGGCTGGGGCCATGACCGACAAGCTTGTCGAGTTGTTCGAGGAAAAGCCAAAATTCATGGCCAAGCCTAAGGGCCGCCAGAGGTTGCATTGATGCATGCCTGTTCCTGAGTTTGCCACAGCGCACTTGTGTGATTTGAGGTTGCGAAATGCCGGACAAACCCCACCGGATTCTTTGCCGGAAGTTCCCAAACATCGCACGAGGGGGCCTGAATACAGTGACAACTTACAGCCGCGCTAGCATCCTCGCCTTGTTCTTGCGATCAACGGGGGGATGGAAGCGTCTCGGGGTTGCCGCGGCGGGCGGACTCCTAGCGTTCGCTGGACTGGCGCTGGCGCAAATCAAGCCCGATACGACCGCTCTCAAAGTCCAAACAATAAGCGTTGCGGCCGCTCCCATTGCCGCATTCGACCGCGCCGAGCCAGACAAGAAGCGCTTTGGAAAACTTGAATGGCGTGGTGGCCTGGTGCTGACGTCCAACGCCACCAATTTCGGCGGCTGGTCGGGGCTGGCAGTCGCGTCCGATAATCAATCGTTCGTGGCCGTCTCCGATGCCGGAACGTGGATGGAAGGTAAAATCATTTACAAGGGCAATACGCCTGTTGGCATTAGCGCAGCGCGTTCGGGCCCGCTGAAGGCGCGTGACGGCTCAGCTTTGTCGCGCCGCCGCGACCGCGATGCCGAGGCAGTGGTTCTTACCGGCGGAAACCCTGGAAACGGCTCGTTGCTCATCGCCTTTGAACAGAACGATCGCATCGGACGCTTTACGACTTCGAACGAGGGCATCACCGCCCCAACAGCCTATGTTGAAATGCCACCGGAATCAAAATCGATGCGAGCCGATGGCTTTGAAGCCGTCACCGTTCTTCAAGGTGGACCCAACAAAGGAGCGATGATCGCATTTGCCGAGCGCGCCAAGTCCGCAGCCGATCAGAACTATGGCTGGATTTGGCAGGATGGATTGCCAAAGCCTATCCGGCTGGGCCACATGGGCGGTTACGACATAACGGACGTTGCTAGCTTGGAAGATGGCCGCCTTATCGTATTGGAGCGCCGCTTCCGCTGGACCGAAGGCGTTAAGATGCGCGTCCGCCTCGTTGGGGCTTCCAGCATCAAGCCGGGTGCAACACTTGATGGCGAGGTTCTGATCGAAGCGAACCTCAGTCAGGAAATCGACAACATGGAAGGACTGGGAGTTTCTCGCGGCACGCTTGGAGAAACGGTTCTGACGCTGATCTCAGATGATAATTTCAACAAGTTCCTGCAACGCACGGTGCTGCTGCAATTTGCGTTGCGCGACTGAACCTTGAGCCAAATAAAAAGACGCGGGGCCCACACCCCGCGTCTCTTTAAATTCCAGCGCCTGCAGCCCACCAAAAGGCCTAGTATCAGGCCGCGGCTTTTCCAGCCTTCGCCTTCTGAATGTCGCGCTTGATCTTGAGGCAGCCTTCTGAAAGTTCCTCGTTACGAGCCTTCATCAGGAAGGCGTCGAGGCCGCCACGGTGTTCCACGGTCTTCAAGGCTTGGGCACAAATGCGCAGCTTGAATTGGCGAGCGAGCGCCTCGCTGATCAACGTCACGTTGACAAGGTTGGGCCGGAAGGTGCGCTTGTTGCTGTTCTCAGCATGGCTGCGCATCGCGCCTGCCATCGGCAGCTTGCCGGTCAATTCGCAACGCCTGGTCATGAACGTTTCTCCTAAGCCGCCAGATGTGGCCAGCCCAAAGGAAATGGGCGGCACGAACCCTGCGGTGTATCTTCAAATACCGAATGGGAATGCCTCGCGGGGAAGTCCCAGCGAAACGAGACGTGTCTATAGCCGCGCGACTTACTGGCAGTCAAGCAAACCCTTGCGCGGGCGAGTGTCGCAAGCTAAAAGCCGCCTCGCTGAGGTCCGCCCAGGTGAACCGAAGGCTTCCGGAGAGGTGGCAGAGTGGTCGATCGCGTCGCACTCGAAATGCGAAGTACGGGCAACTGTACCGGGGGTTCGAATCCCTCCCTCTCCGCCAGTTAACTTGTTGCAATTCAACGACATACTTCATCTCGTTGCCCTGTAAACTGGCCGAGCGCCGGTTCCTGCGAACTCGTTGAAGTACAAATCGGACGTGTTTCCGCTGTTCCAGCACTCGAGGCTCGAGTTCTTATACATTCTCGAAGGCGAAGTCGTGGACCGGCAC
>JBEBJD010000250.1:0-16592 GCA_040080075.1 Hyphomicrobium sp.
TGCGCAGTTCATTCAGCGTCGGCAGCGTGTCGTTTGTGATCGTGCCGTCGGGCCGCGTCCAGGAATCCGATAGTGAGTCGCCGTCGAACAGGTTCATGCCGGCATGGAACGTTGCGCCTCCATCGGCCGATACCCATTCGCGCAGCAAGTTTGTGATTTGGTCACTCGAGCCATAGGTCTGGCTCTGGTCGATGTAAGGCGATGTGTGATTGATGTAGGCCACGTCGCCGTTGGCGTCGATACCAGCCGGCGTTGCGCGCGTAATGGTGATCGAGGTAACTGGCTGGCCGTCCGGTCCTTTTACGCCGTAGAGTGGATCATCTTGAGCGAGCGCGATCTTGATGGTCTTGCCCGATGACTTGTCGATGAAGTCGAGACCATGATCGAAGAATTGGCCGAACAAGGCAAACCAGCCATTCGCTGGCGCCACACCGGGGTTGGTCGCACCAATGAAGTTCTCACCACTCGTTGGGTTTTGGTAGTCGATCTGGCCGAGTTGTCCTGCAGAGAGTAGCCCATAGTCTTTGACGATGGCTATGCCCTGAACGCCATTGGCGTCGTAGCTGGAATTGACCGTGACACCGTCCGAGAGCAATGGCGTGTTGAAAACGATGTGGTGAGAATTTGGCCCCGTAACACCTAGATCCGCTTCCGTCAGCAACGCTACGCCACCCGTCGAAATGGTCTGGCTAATCATGCGGGGCGTGTAGTCGACGACATTTTGTAAAGTGACAGTGGCAGACGCGCCCGAACCGGAAACGGCCGGAGCATAGTCCGTCGCCATCGGCGGCAGACTTGCCGCAAAGTCCTTGGCAGCGAAGTAGGCATTGGGATCGGTGCTCGTCAGCGACGTGGAATAATTGAGGTAGTTGGCCAGTGAGAGGCGGGGAAAGGGCTGGTCGACAGCGCCCCAAGACGAATGGACTTGAAGCAGGTTGTTGTTGAGCCCCGTGACATCGCGCACACCTTGCGCCGCAATGACAGATGCATAGGATGGGCCATAGAGATCAAGGGCCGCGAGCGCGGCCGGATCGCCAGCGGCAGCACCACCGTTGGCAATCAAATTACCTTGCGTATCATAAATGGCCCCGACGCCATCCCAGGCGATGATTGCGTTGCCCTGCGCATCGAATAGCGGGCGGAATGTCACCTGATTGAGAATGTATGATAGGTCGCTGCCATTGAGGACGAATGGCTTGAGTTTGTATTGAGTTGTCATGGCAGAACTCCACTCTCGAATGCTGACTGGTCACATAAAAAATCGGGGCAAGGCAGGCGCTGCGCTTCAGGGGCGCTCGTTCGTTTAAATTTTGCGGGGTGGTGCGATCCACAAGACGTGAGGTGATGGCGACCAAGTTGGAGCGGCTAGAACGGGGGCCGGGCCGGATCGCAAAGTCACGACAGTGCAATCGTTCGCGGTAAGGGAGATAACCGCCGGAATTTTCTCATTGATGGATAGAAGCCGTCCATGAATCACCGGCACATCGCCAACTCCGGCGTTCCTTAGGGCGTGAACGGACTTGGACATATTCTTGCTCTCCAGTTACCCCGGGCGGCGGGCGCGCTCCGCCCTCTCGCGGCGATTACCCCCGCAAGCGCTTGCGTGTGAATTCTGACGAGGCCTCAAAGTTGGCCGGAACGGGAGTGGGGCCAGCTCCAGCCGTACCGGGGTCCGGAACACGATGGAGTACAGGCGCGATTCCCGTCTAACACCAAGGTATTATAGTTATGTCCTCAGCAAATCGGACCAAGGTCTGACGAATTCGCACTTTCTTTTCGGAACTTTAGTCTGATCTCTTGCCCCAACGGGTATCAGCTGACTTCCGGGTGCGGACACCTGCCCGGCCTGCCCCCCGGCCCGAACTGTAGATAATGGACGAACTTAGCCGCGCGCGAGTAATGCCGCTTCCGTGCGATTGCGAACACCGAGTTTGTGCAGAAGCGGAGTCATATAATGTTTGACCGTATTTTCGGTCAATCCGATGCGCTCGGCGATTTCCTGATTGCTGAGCCCCTCTCCCAACAAATCGAAAATTTGCCGTTCGCGCTGCGTCAGACCTGAGCGCAGCGTGACGCTCGCCAATGGACCTGCATCTTTGAGCGAATTATCTTCGGAAATGAGGCGGGCTCCCAATTCGGGGCTGACATAGCGCTCTCCAGCCAAGACGCGGCGAGCGGAAATAACGAGATCGTTGCCGTCGACACCCTTCGAAATATAGCCGTGTGCACCTGCTCTTAGTGCGGCGCGGACGGTTGCGAGATCCTCGCGGATCGACAGCATCAATATCGCCGTTTCGGGCCGTGCTTTGGCAATCGCCGCGGCAGCTTCGATGCCGCCCCCCGGCATCGTAACATCAAGCAAAATTAGATCTGGACGCTTTTCTTTGGCAATGCTCAAGGCGTCGTCTGCCGACGCCCCTTCGCCGATCACTTCAAAATCTGACTCCTCGGCAAAGGTCGCAGAAATACCGCGGCGGACCACCGGATGATCATCGACAACGGCGACCCGTGACTTTTTAGACATGTGCGACCCCCATTCGGCACAAGTTTTCCAATTCGATCCTAGCCGACAACCGGGTCCCGTGTCCTGGCGAAGAATGAATTGTTAACGTTCCTCCTAGAGCCTCGACCCGCGCGCGCATACCCGTCAATCCTAGGCCATCGGTGGGGCATGTCTGCAAATCGAAACCCGGCCCACTATCGGAAATTTCCAATACCAGCTGCCCATCGACAAAGGCCGCAACTTTCTGTTCGCTCGCCCCGCCGTGCTTATAGGCATTGAACAGCGATTCTTGAACGACCCGGTAGACGCACACCTTGACCGCCTGTGAGGCCTCATCCGGCAGTCCGCGTAGCGACATGTAAACTTTTGTACCGGTCTGTTCCTGGTGCATGGTTACAGCCAACGCAATGGACTCCTCGAGATTTGCCGAACCCAATTGGGGCAATGACAACCCCTGGGATATGTTGCGCACTTCCGTCAGCGTATCAGTCAGGGCGTCGCGCATATATTCCAGCTCCACAGCTCCGCTTGGTCCGCCTTTTGACGCTATAACCGGAGAAAATTTCCCTAATCTCAGCAGGGCATATGTTAGAAGTTGCGCAGGGCCGTCATGGAGATCGGCACCGATGCGCTGCAGCGTCCGCTCATTGATTTCGGCAACTTTCTCGTTTGCCTGTTGAAGCCGTACGCGCAGCTCCTCATTGAGTTCAAGCGAATGGGTTAAACGGGTGAGTGCCGTTTCAAGCGTCGCTGCCTGCTCGGCTTGTACGAGTAACTCGCGCGACAGCGCCGCCTCGGCCTCATGGGCTGATTTGATAAAGGGCTTGGCGACGTACATATAGATCAGCGGACTCGACATGATTGTTAAAAGCGTTGAATCAAGAAGTCCCACCTCAACAGCCCGCCGGGAAAGGTCCCAGCCCGACAGCATCCCCATAATGGCGGCCTCAACGACAAAATGGATCAGGCCGATCCAGCCCACCATGACCAACATTTGGTTGGCCTGAAACCCAGGGGCAGCAGTCTTATTGAGTACACTCGGCATGACAAAACCCATCCGGCTTAAACGAGCAATATATCAACAAAAGTATATACCCGGCGCGAGCCTATTAATATGGGGTGCACAACTCGCGGCCTGGCATCACTTCTGGTTTGATGAACAAGAGTGCCATGCTTGCCGGACCAAGTAGCGCCGCACCCTTAAAATACTAGGGTTCTGGAGTCACAAACGCTAGCCGGCCCTCAACCGGAACCAAGCGATTGATCCAGAACGCTGGGCCCGGGCACCGGACACAGGCCGGGCTTTGGGGCGCAAACGGAAAGAACCAGGCATCACAGCCGCCCATTCAATTCTGCACACCATAGTTAGTTTCTGGGTAACCTTAATCAGATGCATACCCATTTGCATTATTTCTATCCATTGCCATGAAATACCCATCACTACTCCTGGCTTTCGACCGGCCAATTAATTACCAGCGCACTAAGGTTCTTAATATGTCTTCATCTTTTGCCCTATTGAAGCGCGCGCCAAAACACGATTCGGCGCTACAAGTCGTGCTTTGTATCGGCGTCATCATATTCTTGGTCGAAGCCTTCGTCATGGGATCCCTTGCGCAGTGGGATCTGACCTTATCAGTACTTCAAGAAGCACTTCTCGATTCTACCCTTCTAACGGTCCTTGGCTCGCCACTCATATACTACTTCGTTATTAGCCCCTTTGAAACACGCGCCAAATCTGCTGAAGCGGCGGCCATGGATGCGGTCGCGGTGAAGGAAGCTCAAGCAGACCGCCTGTCGGCAACATTGCAGCGGTTTGACTTGCACCGTCGCATCCTCGATGACCATGCAATGGTCATCGAGACGGACGCCAATGGCATTATCACTTACGTCAATCGCGCCGTGTGCTTCTTGACTGGCTATTCCCAACAAGAACTCATTGGCCGATCGCATGAAATAATTAGCAACAACCGGAAACCTGACTCCCTTTGGCAAGCGATGTCTGAAGCCGTCGATAGTGATGGCGTCTTGCAAAAAGAAACCAGCAATAAGCGCAAAGACGGCTCGGCGTTTTGGGCCCTGACCACCATTGCTGTAAGCCGGAGGGAAGATCAAAGTGTTACCGGATATATCAGCATTGGAACCGATATTACTCAGAACAAGCATCGAGAAGCCATATTGAGGTCAACCCACGATGAGCTGATCGAAGCGCGCGAACGGGCCGTGGATGCGAGTTTAGCAAAATCGCAATTTCTGACCAACATGAGTCACGAAATCCGCACACCAATGAACGGTGTGTTTGGCATGACCGACTTACTATCGCGAACGGCGCTGGATGCGCGCCAGAGCAAGCTCGTCAGCACCATTCAAGACTCTGCCAAATCTTTGCTCACAATTATCAACGACATTCTCGATCTATCGCGTATCGAAGCAGGAAAACTCGAACTCGATTTCCACGACTTCAACTTGCGAGACGGCCTCGAGCGCACCATCGATCTGTTTACCAGCGCCGCACAGGCCAAGGCCCTTGAACTCACGATCTTCGTTGCTGGCGATGTGCCTGGCTGTGTCAATGGCGACCAGGGACGCCTGAAGCAGGTCTGCACAAACCTCCTGGGCAATGCCATCAAGTTCACAAAGTCCGGCGACGTGAGCTTGCGCGTTACGCGCGTTGATGGTGACGACATCGCCTCAAGAGTAAAATTTGAGATCAGCGATACCGGTATCGGCGTCGATCCCGCCACGCGTAAAAGGCTGTTTCAACCCTTCACACAAGCCGAATCGTCCATCAGCCGCCGCTATGGCGGTACCGGCCTGGGCCTCTCCATCTCCCGCCATCTCGTCGAGATGATGGGAGGCGAAATCGAAATGCAAAGCGAACTGGGTAAGGGCTCGACCGTATCATTTGTCATCAACATGAAACACGCCGAGGCAAACGGCTCGCAACAAAGGCCAGATTACAGGGCTCTTAAAGGCGCTCGCATCCTTGTCATCGATGATCGCGAAACCAACCGTGATATCATAAACAGTTATCTTGAAGACTGCGGCGCCCACGTGACCGCGGTCGAAAGCACGGCGCTCGCCTGGCCCTTGCTCACAGCAGCAGCCTGCGAGAAGCGCCCGTATCATGCCGCTGTGGTCGACATGCTGATGCCAGATGAAAACGGCATAGAGTTTGCTAAGCGCATCAAGGCAAGTCCCACTCTGGCCAGCCTCAAAATCGTTCTGGCCACATCCATGTCGTGGGAGGGCGACCTTGCGTCGATCCGCGCCACTGGTATCGAATCTGTACTAACCAAGCCCATCCGGCGGCACTCGCTCCTCGACGAAGTCTCGCGCGCTGCCGCCGGGGCACGGCATCAGGGCTGGAAGTCAGGCAATACCAATCCGTCTGGACAGACGCCAGATCAGGCCAGCTCAACTCCTCAACGCAAACTGGCAGCACATGTCCTGCTGGTGGAGGATAACCCCGTCAACATTGAAGTCGCCAAGGAGTATCTCGCAAGCCTGGGCTGCACCGTTCGTATCGCCGTCAATGGGCGCGAAGCCGTCGACTTCGCCGTCCAGGATAAATATGACATCATTCTCATGGACTGCCAGATGCCGGTGATGGATGGATTGGAAGCAACCAGCCGCATTCGCGCTTCCGAAATCGCTCGAGGTGCAAAGCGCCTTCCAATCATTGCCGTCACCGCCAACGCTTTCACGGCCGATAGGCTGCAATGCATCGAAGCGGGTATGGACGGTCACTTAAGCAAACCCTTCCCTCAAGCCGAACTGGAGGCCGTTCTGACCCAGTGGCTTCCACAGACCGGCATCCCCACAAGAAAAGCAACGCCTGGCCAATCCCGCAACGCCGCCAAACCGCAGTCCAAGAAGTCCGCCAAGGCTAGGGCTAAGTCCCATGTTATCGTCGAAGGCGTTGACAGCGCGCGCCAAGGCTCATTATCAGGCCTAGTTGCCAACGGTCGTATCGACCGCCCGATGCTGCAGCAAATGCAATGCAGCCATCCCGCCTTGTTCAAGACCATGATCAAGACGTTTCTGCGCTACACACCCGATGCTTTAACTCAGCTTGCCAGCGCACAAGCGGCCTACGATACACATGCCTTGCGACAGGAGGCACACGGCCTCAAATCAAGCAGCGCTAACGTCGGCGCCCTGGAAGTGGCCCGGCAATGCCACACCCTGGAGACCGTGATTGGCGCGGGGCACGACACTCAGTGGGAGCAATGCTCCGCACTGGTCGCCACCATCGAGAACGAACTGCTGGAAGCCACAAAAGAACTCAAGCAGATCCTCGCACAAGCAGTCAGAAAGGCGCCCGGCGCAGCACCGCAGAACAAAAGGAATGCCGGGAAGGGATAAGGCAACGGACTGGCTTCGCCCGGCTCTACTACACCTTGAGCAGCGCGACACCCAACGCGCTGTCATCACCGGGCAATCATATACGTCCGGTGCTGAGACGCCGCCCCAAGCCGTTTCCCCCGCGGTCAGGCTGTCCGGCTCACCAGGGCGCCATGACGTCAAATTCATTTACAAAAAGAATAATGGACTAGTTGTCCCAGTACAAAGCAAAATATCGCGGTCATTAATTTTGAATTATAGAAAACTATTTATTGTAAATTTTGGCATCCATATCGATACACCATCTTAATAAATAGCAAGTGCCAGGCAATTTCTCAATGTCAGCTTCCGGCGAGACCCAATGCTTCCTTATATGAAACTGACCCATCGCATCATGGTGTTGAACTTATTTGGCATCACTGCCTTTTCAATAGCCTTCTACGCTTCCTTTACGCACTCGAAGCAGGCCGGGGATGAGTTCCATAATGTGGCGGCTGAATTGATGCCGTCTATTGCGGCCTTGCAAAGCATCCAGTCAGACGTCTTGCGGATCGTTTCATCGACAAATGAGCATCTTTTTCTGCATACCGCTGTTGCGTCTAGCCTGGATAAAGCAAGGCAACATGAAGCGGCAGAAATGGTAGATTCGAAGGACTTGGCCAAAGAGGAAAAACCGGCCGCGGGGGCCAAACAAGACGGATTGACTGAAGCCATTGAAAAGGAGTTGGAACTTTCCAACGGTGGCAAAGACGCACTTCAGTCGGATCTTGCTAATTATGCTGACTTAAGCAAGCAGTTTGGTCCGGAGATTGCTGCGTCATCCAATGAAATCCTTAAGCAGACGCAAGCGCTCGTGGAGCAAGCTGGCGAACTTGAGCAGCTGCTCAAAAGCGGCGCAGAAACCAGTGAATTGATCGAGGGCAAAGAACGATTAGAAGCGCTCGAACAGTCAGCTCTCGACGTGATCGAAGTCGCCGTCAATCGCTTAAATTCGGAACTCAGCAGCCGCGAAACGCGCGTGCATCAAATCATCGAAATGGGGGGGCAGAAAACTCTGGCACTCATGGGACTTGTCTTTGTCCTTATTTTGCTGGGCAGCTCATACCTCAGCCGATCCATAGTTGCACGTATTCGCAACCTGAAGCATGGGCTCGATGAAGTGGCCATGGGCAATTACGTGCGTATTGAAACTGATTCAAATCGTGATGAATTGAGCTCGCTAAGTTCCGCATTTTCGAACATGTCACAAGCCCTGCAGCAGTCCAATGAAACACGTGTTACTGCCGAAGCGAATCTGCGGACACTGAACAATGAACTAGAGCAAAAGGTGACCTCGCGCACTGCCGATTTGCAGGCCGCGCGGGCAGAGGCAGAAATGGCGAGCCAGGCCAAGTCCGCGTTCTTAGCAAATATGAGCCACGAGATCCGCACGCCTATGAACGGTGTCTTTGGCATGACTGACCTGCTGTCGCGAACGGCGCTCGATGCCCGTCAGTCCAAACTCGTCGGCACCATTCAAGATTCGGCAAAAAACCTACTCACTATAATCAATGACATTCTTGATCTATCGCGCATCGAAGCTGGCAAGCTCGAACTTGACTGCCAGGACTTCAACTTGCGCGACAGCCTCGAACGCACCATCGATCTGTTCATCGGAACCGCGCATTCCAAGGCCATTGAGCTCACGATCTTCGTAGATGACGAAGTCCCGGCAATGGTTCAAGGCGACCAGGGCCGCTTAAAGCAGGTCTGCACCAACCTTCTTGGAAATGCCCTGAAATTTACAAAATCTGGCGAAGTGAGCCTTCGCGTAACACGCAGCAGTGGCGACGAAACCTCGTCGAGACTAAAATTCGAAGTCAGCGATACCGGAATCGGCGTCGATCCTGCCACTCGCGACAGGTTGTTCCAGCCGTTTACACAGGCAGAATCGTCGATTAGCCGCCGCTTTGGCGGTACGGGACTGGGGCTCTCCATTTCCCGTCATCTTGTAGAGATGATGGGCGGCGCCATCGAAATGCAAAGCGAACTGGGCCAGGGTTCGACTGTATCGTTCGAAATTGGCCTCCCACACGCGCAGGCAAACAGCACGCTATCCAAGCCCGATTACGAGGCGCTACAAGGCGCGCGCATTCTGGTGATCGATGACCGCGAAACCAACCGGGACATCATTTGCAGCTACCTCGAACACTGCGGCGCCAAGGTCACGGCAGTCGAAAGCACAGCACGAGCCTGGCCCCTGCTCTCAGCTGCAGCAAGCGAGAACCGCCCATATCATGCTGCGGTGGTCGACATGTTAATGCCTGATGAAAACGGACTGCAGTTCGCAAATCGAATCAAGGCCACCTCTGCGCTGGCCAATCTCAAAATCGTTCTGGCGACATCGATGTCGTGGGAGGGTGACCTTGCTTCGGTTCGCGCAGCAGGCATCGAGGCAGTGTTGACTAAGCCCATCCGGCGGCATTCGCTGATCGACGAGGTCTCACGTGCCGCTGCTAGCGCCCGCCATCAAGGCTGGAAGCCACGCAACGCCAATCCGTATGGCCTGGCGCAAGATAAGGCCAACTCAACCCCACAACACCAGTTTACTGCGCATGTCCTTCTAGTAGAAGACAACCCGGTCAATATCGAGGTCGCCAAGGAATATCTCACAAGCCTGGGCTGCACCGTGCGTGTCGCCGTCAATGGGCTTGAGGCCACCGCCTTCGCCAGCAACGACTGCTATGATATCATTTTGATGGACTGCCAGATGCCGGTGATGGACGGACTGGAAGCAACCCGCCGCGTCCGCAGGACTGAAACATCTAGTGGCGCTAAACGTACTCCGATCATTGCCGTCACCGCCAATGCCTTTAACGACGACAGAGACCAGTGCATCGAAGCGGGCATGGACGGCCACTTGGGCAAGCCCTTCTCCCAAGCGCAACTGGAGGCCATCTTAACTCAATGGATCCCTCATACGGCCAGCGATAAAGGCAAGCCAAAGCCCGGGCAGACCAGGGACGTTGCGAAAAGCAAGCCCAAGAAGAAGGTGACGAAGACGGCCGGCAAGGCCCAAACCACAGCAAAGGCCGTTGACAGCGCGCACACAGAACCCCTTCAGGCTCTCACGGCGAGCGGATGCATCGATCGGGATATGTTGCAGCAAATGCAAGGCAGCCATCCCGCATTGTTTAAGACAATGATCGAGACGTTTCTGCGATATGTTCCCGCCGTTCTGGCACAGTTCGCGACCTCACTCACGGCAAACGACACGCATGCCTTGCGGTTGACAGCTCACGGCCTCAAATCCAGCAGCGCCAATGTAGGCGCGCTTAAAGTTGCCAGCCAATGCCGGGCCCTCGAAAACCTGATCCGCGCAGATCGCGATCCGCAATGGGACCAATGCACGGCACTTGCCACCACCATTGAGCGTCAACTGCTCGAAGCCACCGCAGAACTTGAGGACATTCTCGCCGTTGCGTCCGCCAAGACCCCACCAGCCACAGCGCGGCGCACCAAGCCGCGGGTCAGCGGCAACGGCTGATCGGCCATCGCCTTACGAGCGTTCAGGCTCTGACGCTTCGTTCCCAATCGTCAGCACGGCACTCCAGCCGAAACTTTGATTATGTTCTGGATCGAACGCATGCTGGCCTTCGCCCGGGAATCAAGCGTTCGATCCAGAACACAAGCTGAAGTCAGCAGGTTCGCCAACAATGCTAAACAGCAGACGACTGCTCACGGACGGGACAACGCGGGCCGCCAAGCAGACCAAGACGACATGCCATGGCGGGAGATAGCGTCACCGTAGCAATATGGATTGGTCAGCGGCGCCCGCCATCGCGGCAAAACAAATGAAACCGCCCCTCACCGCCGGTGCGTTGACCGTCAGCAATATTTTAAGACCTCAAAGCACTCAGGCGAGGCCTAGCGGGAGTCGTGACCGTGCGCACCGCTGCGCCGGACGACAATTCGATCAGGTGGGCAATGTGCTGGCCAAAGGCCGTCCAATTGAGAGGTTTTTGCAGGAACGACGTTGCGCCCCTGGAAAGGGCCTCCGCCATCGCTTCCCGGTCTTCGCGGCCGGTCAAGACAACGACCGGAATATGCCGGAGCCTGGGATGGCCACGTATGCAGCCAAGAAGCATGAAACCATCAATAATCGGCATTTCCAGATCGACAATCGCAAGATCAATCTTGCTTTCTTGCAGCAGGGTCATGGCTATTTCGCCATTCTCTGCCTCTACGACGTTTGCGTCCAACGCCGCCAGACGGCTGGCAGCCATCGCTCGTGAGAACGGGTCATCGTCTGCAATAAGGACGGTTGGACGAGTCACTGACCGGCCATGATGAGAATCGCTGATCACATCCACTCTCTAATGTGAAAACACTGGTATGCAGCTTCGCTTATAGCACTCTGGACTTTTTAATTTGCTAATCCGGCATTGAGCGCCAAAGATTACTCAATCATTTACGCTTTACCTACCCGCATGGGCGCCACAATACGCCACACTTATTGACTGCCCAGCCGGGAAATACGCTGGCAGAATAATGTGTACTGGCCAGCACTTTTCAAAGGGTCGAGGGCGTCCGGATGTGACAACTGCTTGCAATCCATTTATAGGATTTAATCCCTGGTTTATTTCTCAGGCCTTAATCATTCATTCGAACGGGCGTTTCTACGTCAAAGACGAACTATTTTTCTACTCCTTCTTTTCCTTTGTTTTCCGAATAACTCTTTTTGGTGCCGAACTTTACCAATAATACACCGTGATCAAGCAATTTGTTAAATTGCAGCACACTGCCTCAATTGCGCAAAAATTAGTTGAATTGGAAAAGACGTCACACGCGTTGACGCCACTTCCTTCAGATGTGCCGTGCAGATCGAGTTTGTTTTGTTTGGAGTGCTAGGGAATGGATCGTACGGTTGGAGTGGGCTATGAAGACAAGCAAGTCTTCGATCCATCTGAAGGCGGACAACAAGATGAAACGCCTGGCTCCAGGCCCGTTGTGCGGGCTCCGGCCGCTCGCGAGATCATCGAAATCCCAATAGACAGCGGCACGCTGGCGACAATCTTGAATACGGCGCACTTAGACGGCGTCCGGGTGACCATAACCAGCGACAGCCGCCTAGGCCTGAGATTTCCCAATGGGGGGCTGATCGACCTAACGGGCACGGAAGGCTTCATCGCAGCCATACCTAGTGGCCGCGGATTGTTGCTCGATCACCTGAATGACGACCTGGGCCTTCTGAAGAATGTGCTGACAACTCTGGCCATCGGTACGTTCTCAATAGAGGCCTTCCAGAGACTGCATGAACTCAGCGCCGGCCAGTTGCCCGGGGGGCCTCAACTTTCACCGCCAGAAAAGGCAATTGGCAGCGGCATAGAACTGTCCGATGGCCATTCATCTCTGAATAGTACACTTCCGGCAAATTTCGTCGGAGATGGAATCCCCGCACTCAGTCCCGTTCTCGAAGAAACCAACCGCTGGGGGCGCGATGATATCAAACGCGGCGAATTCGGCTCGACGGGCCAAAGCGTTTCAACTGAAACCGGCGAAGCGTTAAAGCATCTCACAGGATTGGGTGACGAAGAAATTGGCCGGCGCAACGGCGAGAAGGTCGTCAACAGCGACAATGCGGGCTTTGCTGGCGCAAGCACGGATGTCGGCACCTCGATAGACCATCTCTGGCTCCTGGGTGATGTCGAATACATCAGAGCCTCCCGCGACCTGCCTGAAGATGCGCTCGACCCGTTCGAACCCGCCGCGGGTGGACGCCCTGTTTACGGGCCGTTGACAGATGGCGGCGACAGTTTCCGGCTGATTGAAGACCACACGTTCTCAGGTCAAATCTTTGACCCCACATTGGCTGGGCAGCCCGTCCGCGATATTAAAACGGCCATGAACCCCATTCAGGGCACAGTTGTCCTCAATCCGGATGGCTCGTTTGTTTACGTCCCGGCGCCCCACTACTCCGGGATATCGGCATTCACTTATTCGTTTACCGACCCGCGCACCGGACAAACCATAACTGGGAGAGTGAGTTTGACAGTTGCGGCCGTTGCCGATGCTCCGATCGTTTTGGGCATTGCCTCGACCAGCGAAGACACGCCCGTCGCCGTGCCGGTGTCCGTCGAACTGCGCGACAAAGACGGTTCGGAAGAAATCGAGAATGTGGTCATTACCGGCATTCCGGCAGGCGCAACCCTGACTTGGAACCCCGCTTATGACGCCTTCATTGAGCCACTGGCTGGAGGCAGCTTTGAGGTCCGGGGACCGCTGGCCGATATCCAGGCTCTGTTATCGTCGCTGACGCTTGCGCCGCCCAAAGACTTCCACGGAACGCTTAGCTTCGATGTCGCCGTAACGTCGATCGAAGCTAATGTCAGCCCGCGCCTGCCCGGCTACCAAGACCGGGAAACCGTCCACCACACCTACTTGATCTCAGTTGAAGCCGTCGCCGACCCGGTCACAGCAACGGGCGACAGTGAAACGACGAACGAAGATACGCCCGTCCATCTCAACGATTTAGCCGCCACCTTCGGCGACAGCCTTGACGGCTCAGAAACGCACGTTGTCGAAATCCGCGGCGTTGACCCGGCTGCGAAACTGACCAACAGCGCTGGCATCGAATATGCCTTTACTCTCGCAACCGATGGCTCCAAGACCTATACGTTTACCCCTGCACAAACCGGAAGCATCTACTTCCTGCCGCCGCCCGACGAAAGCGGGACGTTTGCAGGCATGACTATTGTCGCCATCGCGACCGAAGGTTCGAACGGCGATCAGGAAATCGCGTCGGCACCGATAAGTGTTGTGGTCGATCCTGTTGCAGACCCAGTTGATATCACGGCGCCCGGGCAAACGACAGACGAAGACACGCCCGTCACGTTCGGAAACGACATCACGATCGTCGTCAATGATCCTCTGACACAGACCATCACCGAAGTTGTCGTTTCTGGATTCCCGGCAGGCACCGCCGTCACATTTACCCCAGTCGGCGGTGGCGCTCCCGTTGCCTTAACTATGGGCGCTGGCGGCTCTGTCACCTTCAACGGCGGCACGGAAGCCGAAATCCGTGCGGCACTAGCAACCCTCACTCTGACACCGCCGCCGCACACCGACCAGAACATCACGCTATCGATCGCGGCCACGACCGCCGATCTCGGCGGTATTACCGACACACAGACCGTGCCGATGCAAATCACGGTCGCGGCGGTGGCCGATGGACCGAATATTTCAGGAACTGCATCGGGCGTTGAAGATAGCCAGATCACAGTTCCTATCATTACATCGCGCATCGATGCCGATGGTTCGGAAAGTTACGACTTCGCCGAAGTCACCGTGCCTACAGGTGTCACTCTCACCTACACAGCGCTGCCCTTCGGCATCACCGCTAATGCGATCGCGGGCGGATTCCGTTTCGAACCAGGCGCAACCACCACAGCCGCGCAGTTTGAGAACTTTCTCGCCGCTAACATCAGCGTGCAAGCGCCTTTGCACAACGACGGCGAGTTCGATGTCACGGTCAAGGTTGGCACCATCGAGAGCGTTCTCTCGGGCGGCGAAGTCACTTTGCTGCGCAAAGACGATACAGTTTCTGTTCCCGTCACAGTCACCGCGGTCGCCGACCAGCCAACACTCGCCGGCGCAGCCACCGTCGATGAGGATGTCAGTGGCAATATCGGCAACGGCATCACTATCAACCTCGTCGACATAGACGGGACCGAGTATCTGTCATCCGCGTCCGTGACCGGATTCCCAGTTGGCAGTACGGTGACCTACACACCCGTTGGCGGCGGAGCGCCCGTTGTCATCACAGTACCCGCCGGCGGCATCACGGTTGTATTGACAGGCGGCACGGAGGCAGAAATCCGCACGGCTCTAGCGACGCTTGAACTCAAGGCCCCGCTCAACACCGATCAAAACATTACTCTCTCGGTCTCGGCGACTACGACTGACAATGACGGATCTACGGCGACCCAGACAGTTGCCGTCATCGTGGCGGTTGCGGCAGTCGCCGACGGCCCTAGTATTTCGGGCAGCGCAACGGGCAATGAAGATAGCCTGATCACCGTGCCTGTCACATTATCGCGCATCGATGCCGATGGTTCGGAGAGTTACGACTTCGCCGAAGTCACCGTGCCTACAGGTGTCACCCTCACCTACACAGCGCTGCCCTTCGGCATCACCGCTATTGCGATCGCGGGCGGATTCCGTTTCGAGCCAGGCGCCGCAACCACAGCCGCTCAGTTCGAGAGCTTCCTAGTCAGCAACATCCGAGTCCAGGCGCCTCTCGACAGCGACTTAAACTTCGGCGTCAGCGTCAAGGCAGGCACGATTGAGAGCACCCTATCGGGTGGCGAAGTTACGTTGCTCAAGAAGGATCTGGCAGCGGTCATCCCAGTTTCGGTCAATCCCGTTACCGATATGCCGGTGGTAACCGGTTCGAGCGCGGTTGATGAAGACGCGAGCGTCAACTTCGGCAACAACATTGCGATTACCGAAAACGACAAGACGGATGGCTCGGAAGCAATCACACAGATCGTGTTGGGCAATATTCCGGCGCCGGCAGCGGTGACCTATACCGCTACCGGTGGTGCCACCGTTACCATTTCGACGGTGGCAGGCATCAGCACCTATACAATCGGCAACGGCACAGAAGACGACATCCGCGGCACGTTAAAAACTTTCACGCTGACGCCCCTGCTGCACAGCGACGTGAACATTCCTGTATCGGTCGCCATTACCAAGACCGATCAAACCACGACCGAAGGCGAGGCCGCCGCAACATCAACGTCGGCATCGACCCACAACATAGCAGTTGCCGCCGTCGCTGATGGCCCGAATATCTCCGGAATTGCCGCGGGCAACGAAGACCAGCTCATTTCCGTGCCGGTCACCATCTCGCGCATCGATGCCGATGGATCCGAAAGCTACGACTTTGCAACCATCACCGTGCCCACAGGCGTAACCCTTAGCTATACGGCACTGCCCTTCGGCATCACCGCCACTGCCGTTGCAGGTGGCTATACCTTCGTGCCGGGTGCCGCCACCACGTCCGCCCAATTCGAGCAGTTTCTCGCCAACAACATTCGTGTGCAGGCTCCATTGCACAGCGACGGCGAATTCGACGTCACCGTCAAAGCCGGTACAATCGAGAGTGTTCTGTCTGGCGGCGAAGTTACACTTCTGCGCAGAGACGGCATAGTCACCATTCCAGTAACCGTGACGGCCGTCGCTGATCAGCCCGCGATCAGTGGATCAAGCGCCATTGATGAAGACATCAGTGGCATTGTTGGCGATGATATCGTTATCAACCTTGTCGATACCGATGGCACGGAACACATCTCAAGCGTTTCTGTCACCGGCTTCCCAGTTGGCAGCGTGATCACCTACACGCCAGTTGGCGGTGGGGCACCCGTCACGATTACGGTTCCAGCCGGTGGAACAACGGTCACTTTCACGGGCGGAACAGCGGCGGAGATCCGCGCGGCACTCGACACACTCGCCCTCAAGGCGCCCCTTCACACCGACCAGAATATTACCCTATCCGTTTCGGCCACAACAACCGACAACGATAGCTCGACCGCAACCATCACCACACCATTTGTTGTAGTTGTCGCCGCAATTGCGGATGGTCCAAACATTGCTGGCTCAGCTTCGGGCAACGAAGACCAGCTCATTTCCGTGCCGGTCACCATCTCGCGCATCGATGCCGATGGATCCGAAAGCTACGACTTTGCAACCATCACCGTGCCCA
>JBEBJD010000222.1:0-3739 GCA_040080075.1 Hyphomicrobium sp.
GCATCGGCACCGTTGATGAGACGGTGTTCCCGAACTCGCCAATATTGACTAACAGCTTCTGGTCCTCAATTCCAAGTTTTTGTGCTGCTGCCTTTAGCATGTGGAGGGAGCCTTGATGCAATGCAAAATAATCGATGTCACTGAGTTTGAGTCCGTTCTTGACTAGGCAAGCTGATATGCTTTCGGGCACACGAGACAATACGAAATTGAACACGTCGCGTCCCGCCATGCGTAGTCGCAGCTGGTCGCGATCGTAGGACTGAAGTTCATCGTGATGGAGGGAAACCATCGGCCATCGGGCCCTACCGGCCTCGACCATGATCGCGCTGGCTTGTGATCCATCTGTCCCAAAATCTGCTTTGCCTAAGGCTGTACGGGCGCCATCCCGCTTAATCCATGTCGCCGTGGCAGCGTCGCCGAAAACGGCGTTTGTTGCTTTGTCGCCAGCGGCCATGATGCGGGAATAGGGATCGCATGTCACCAGAATGGCGTTAGTCAGACCATTGATCGAAAGAAAACCTTCAACGATGGACAAGGCATAGACGTACCCGGAGCAGCCCAGGCCAATGTCGAAGCAGGCGCACCGCGATGGCAGGCCGAGGCGGGCCGAAAGTAGCGCGCTGTTGTGGGGAATTGCGTGATCCGGCGTTTGGGTCACGAAAACGAGGACATCGATCAGGTCCGCGGTAATCCCAGATTGGGTCATCAGCTTCGTGCATGCACTCATGGCCAATTCTACGCCGGTTTCATCCGGGTTGAGAATGTATCGCGTCCTGATACCAACCTTGTTGACGATGAATTCTTCATCGAGCCCTGTTTGATCTGCGATATCGGCCGCGGTCTGCCGGCATCCCGGTACGGCCCACGCGATGGCTTCAATTGACATGAATAGGAAACTCTGACCGGAGGGCAAAAGTGCAAGGAAAAGGCGTGATAGGAGAACCAGCTGCGGTGACATGCACCATGCTCAGCGTTTGGAAACGTGGCGTCGCCCCAAGAATCCGCAGCAGCTCCCCTTAGCCCAGTGAACCACAATTCGTCTGCATCTTGTGCAAGGCCGGAATGAAAGCGTTTGAGGGCTTGAACGATAACAGCGAGCTTCCCTTCAAATGTATGAGCACCCGCAAATGGAAATGAGTTGGATTCTGGTGTTAGGGCAGGACCGACTGTTGACTGCTCGGGCAATGCCATGCGATCAGCCAATTCTTTTGTTTCGAGGAACTCCGCCGTAATTGCATGCTTGGAACTGGCGAAAATCGCCGACCCGATTGCATGCGTCCTGGCCGGAACTTCGCCAACAAGGAAGGCAACGTCGACCTGATTGCTCGTAATTTTCTTAAACGAGCAATTTTTCAAAGTAAAACTTGGTCCCCATTCCTTTTCGATGTGTTCAGCGGTCCGTGCCAGCATTTGTGTCGCTTGGACGTAGTTGCGGTCGCCTCTCAGGAATACCGGAATTCTTGCCGCAGCCATGGCACACTAGTCCTTCGGTAGTTACAGATTAAGAAGCGGAATTTAACTGAAGTTCAAAACTCGTTTGATGAACTCATACGTGTTTCCACCAGTCTGCATCGGTCTCATAACCTAGTTCTAACAGTAATTCCGTGGCGCCGGTGGCGCGAAAAAGCCGGTCGCGAGCTAAGGCGGCGAGGTGTTTGCAGCCACACCAGAGACCAGCCGCTTGAGCCGGCCTGCAACACGTCGCGTCAAGCCGGGTGCAGAGGTGGTGCGGGCCTTGCCGGTCATCTTTTATTGCCTGAAGTATTGGATGCGAAGCAAACCGCCATAGCGTTTTGTTCCCGGATTTTTGCAAGATCGCTTGGGGCAGCTTAGACCTGCTTCCACCAGTTCGAATCCGTCTCATAGCCGAGTTCCAACAGCAATTCTGTGGCGCCGGTATCGTGGAAGGCCTGCGCCGCCGCGCGATCAAAGGATTGGCGCCAGTTAGATTTGCCTCTGCTTTTTTGCCAGGCCTCGAACATGGAGCCCGTGAGTTCTTCATCAACAAAGCCCCAAGCCCGGCGTGTTTGTTCGTTTGTCGAAGCCATCAGGTCGCTTGCTGACTTGCCGCTTTTTTGGTCCTCGTAGCGCACGACGGTCTTGGTGCCGCCCCGCCTGAGATCCAGGAGACGCCGTATATGGGCGGCCCAGGAGCCAAAGGCGTAGTTCGTGCCGGTCCAGGCGATGAAGTCCTTGAGCTCATCCTGCCTGAAGAACTGGTGGCGGCCGCCTGCCCGTGTCATCCAAGCCAGCGAAACCATGCAGTCGCGTCCGTCGCGCACGATCAGATAGCCATCATCATGGAGATAGTTCTTGTGTGGGCGGTGGTCTTTGACAATGCGCGTGCGCGGATAGCTGCGTGGCTGCCAGCGCTTGTCGAAATGCAGGCGCTGCTTTTCATTGCGCAGGGCAAAGAAGACATCTGCGCCGGTCTTTTGGCTAAGTTCGTCGATGAAGCGGGTCACGCCTGAGCGCGGATACGAGATGCAAAACAGCAGGGGTTCTTTGCTTTCAGCGCGTTCGAGCGCGTCGAACCACGGCTGGCCATCGTAGTATTTATAGCGGATCAGTTGTTCAATGGCTTGGCGCATTGGCGCATCTTCAGCCCGGTTGAGACCTACGATTTCGAGCAAATAATCCTGCAATTGCTGTTCGTCTTCGGCAAAGAAGGCCGCTGGACGCGCCACCTTTGCAGCATTGGATGCGCCGGCAGTCATGCTCATGAGGCGGCCGGCCAAACGCCGGGGAAGGCTGAGCGGCGCGTTTGCGCGTGCACTCACTAGCATGGCATTATTCCTTCCAGTAGTCGCGAGCCTCATGGAGAGCGAACTCGTAAAGTTTCATGTCCTCGGCATTATTATCGGATATCCAGGCAATGGTCTCGGCGTCGAACTCTTCATCCCTATCTTTTTTTGGGCTTTGATTGCGGTGTTTCAACTCGAAGACGTCTGGCCAATTGAGGGTCTGCTTCAAGTGACCGACAAACGGATTGAAATCTTCCAGCGCACACACCGCGTGGTAATCGCGGATGATTCGCTCGCGAATAGCATCGAAGGAGCGCAAGCCAATGCCACCGACGAGATGACACTGCAGGTTGCTGCTTTCCTTGTTGCCAATTTCTTCCATGCAGCGGAAAAAGTCGCGTGCAGCCAAGCCCTTGGTGCGCTCATGGAGCGCGTGCGCGGGGAAAGTAGTTACGAACCGGTAGAAGGATTTGACCCGCTCGACCGGGTTGCGGATCACGGTGACGTACCGCAATTTGCGGCCCGCCAGCACACCCTCGGGCCCATACATCCAGCGGTGGTAGTCGCGGCCGAATTCACTGTGAATTCCGTAGGGAAAATGGCCGCCGATGCCGAGCATCTCATTGGCGCGGCGGCGCGAGAACTGCGGCGGCGACCACTTCGACAGCCGCCGGTGATAATTCAGATAATGGCGGCCGTAGACCTGCCAAAGTATGCCGTTGAGAGATGTGCCGCCTGCCTTGGGCACATGCACATAGATCAGCAAATCCTTGGGATTGAGCTGTCCAATCCACGCAGGTTCGGCATTGCGGATCTGCTCCGGTGGCCGGTTCTCGTGGTAGGTGGCACCCTTTACGACAGGGGGGGTGGCTGCGGTTGTCATATGCGAAACTCTAACTCGGCCATCCCGTTCAATTTAATTCGTGTTTGCCAGCTACCCAAAGGTGTCATCCTCGGGCTTGTCCCGAGGACCCATGCCTCCGATCGTTGTGACG